>NZ_JBWKDT010000037.1:0-76190 GCF_056435785.1 Streptomyces sp. NPDC043870 | reverse complement strand
CCGCTTTCCCCCCCCCTTCCCTTTCTCCCCCCCTCCCGCCGCGCGTTCCCCCCAAACCCCCCCACCCCCCCCCCCCCCCCCCCCCCCCCCCCCCCCCCCCCCCCCCCCCCCCCCCCCCCCCCCCCCCCCCCCCCCCCCCCCCCCCCCCCGCGGCGTGAAAGGCGACAGGTGTCGGCGCCGTCAGACGAGACGGGCGGCGCCGCCCCACTCGATCCATTCGTCGGTCTGCTGGACGGGGGCGAGGTCGGTGTCCGGCCGCCAGGTCGACACCTCCACCAGGCCCGGCTCCAGGATCTCCAGGCCCGCGAAGTACTCGGTCACTTCGTGTTCCTCGCGCACCCGGCCCCAGTTGCCGCCCGTGGCCTCCGCCATGAAGTCGGTGACGAACCGGCGGATCTCGGGCCTGTCGCTGACGAGCTGACAGACCACGAGGAAGCTGCCCGGCACGAGGCGCTCGGCCACTCGCCGGATCAGTCCCGCGGGGTCGGACTCGTCCGGGATGCAGTGCAGCACCGACACGAACAGCGCCGCGACCGGCTGCTCGAAGTCGATCAGCCGCGTCGTCTCCTCATGGCCGAAGATGCCTTCGGTGTCCCGCATGTCGGCCTGGATGACCGCGGTGCGTTCGTTCTCCTCCAGCAGCGCGCGGCCGTGCGCCAGCACGATCGGGTCGTTGTCGACGTAGACCACGCGTGAGGCCGGGTCGACGGCCTGGGCGACCTGGTGGACGTTGTCCTGGGTCGGGAGCCCGGAGCCGTGGTCGATGAACTGCCGCACGCCGTGCTCGGCAGCCAGCGTCCGGACCACACGCCGCAGGAACCGGCGGTTGTTGACGGCCAGCGTCTTGGTGCTGGGGACCTGCTTGAGAAGTTCCTCGCAGGCGTCGCGGTCGGACTGGTAGTTGTCGTCGCCCCCCAGGAAGTAGTCGTACATACGCGCCACGCTCGGCACCTTGGTGTCGATGGCGTCCGGGCGCCACGACTCGCGCTGCATCCAGTCCTCATTCACGTCAGTGGGAATCGGATCCTGCAAGACGCACATGCTAGGGAGAGCTGGGGAGGCGGTACAGGTCGTTCACCCGGCAAGGAAATCGGAAGGGACCTCTTTCAGCCACACTCCCGCATTCCGGCATTCCCGGATTCCGGCATACGTGGCACCGCAGCCCCGGGGCGCCCCGGAGGCACGCGAAAGCCCCCGGGCGAACCCCGGGGGCTTCGGTGCCGCGAGTTCGGCCCGATCCGCCGGACAGGACCCAGGGCCCGCCCTGCGGATCGGGCTGGATCATCGGGTCGCAGGGCGTCGCGAGCCCGGCAGGATCCGCCGGAGTGGCCCTACGCCAGGAAGTCCCGCGCGATCGACTCCGCCGCCCGCTCGAGCAGCGGGCCGGCCTGCGCCATGCAGACCGCCGGGTCCGGCTCCAGCTCCAGCAGGGAGTACGCGCGGCGGATGCCCGCCTTGCCGAGGGCCTCGGGGGGCAGGGCGAGCCGGCCGCAGACCGCGACGACGTCGATGCCCTGCGCACGGGCCGCCGCGGCGACGCCGGCCGGGGCCTTGCCGTGGAGGGTCTGCTCGTCGAGGGAGCCCTCGCCCGTGATCACGAGGGTCGCGCGCTCCAGGGCCGACGCGAAGCCCAGGATGTCGAGCATGACCTCGATGCCGGGGCGGAAGCTCGCGCCGAGCGCGACCAGCGCGCCGTAGCCGATGCCGCCCGCCGCGCCCGCACCCGGCGACTGCGCCTGCTCGGGGCCGAGGACCGACGCGTAGTGGGCGAGCGCCGCGTCCAGCGCGGCCACGTCGTCCGGCGACGCGCCCTTCTGCGGGCCGAAGACGGCCGGCGCGCCCTTCGGGCCGGTCAGCGGGTTGTCGACGTCGCTGGCGAGAACCAGGCTGACGTCCCTGAAACGCGGGTCGAGGCCCGAAAGATCCGCTTCGGCCAGCGCGCTCAGCGCGCCGCCGCCGGGGCCGACCGGCTTGCCGTCCGCGTCCAGGAAACGCGCTCCCAGCGCGGCCAGCATCCCGGCCCCGCCGTCCGTCGTCGCGCTGCCGCCGACACCGAAGACGATCGTCCGCGCCCCCGCGTCGAGCGCGGCGCGCAGCAGCTCACCGGAGCCGTACGTGGTCGCGGTGAGGGCCGCGAAGACACCTTCGGGGAGGTGCTGAAGGCCGGAGGCCTCCGCCATCTCCACCACGGCGGTGGTGCCCCGCAGGGCGTACGCCGCGGTCACGGGCTCGCCGAGCGGCCCGGTCACCCGTACCTCACGGCGCTCGAAGCCCGCTGCGACGGCTGCCGCGACCGTGCCGTCGCCGCCGTCCGCGCCGGGCAGGGTCTCCACGGGAAGCCCGGGGACGATCCGCCGCAGCCCCGCCGTCACCCGCTCCGCGACCTGTACGGCCGTGAGCGAGCCCTTGAACTTGTCCGCCGCCACGAGCACTCGCGCGGCAGTAACTGCTCCGTCCGCCACCTTGCTATCCCTTGCTTTCGAACGTGCAGTCGCGCCGCCCCGACCCTATCCGCACCCCGAGACGGTGTGCCACCCCCTGATGAGACGGTATTTCGTACCATAGTGGGGCGCCATGAGTACGGAACGTACGGGACCGATCGATCAGCCCGCGCCGCCCGGCCCTTCACCCGCCGTGTTCGCGGCCCCTCGGACGGCCGACCGGATCCTCGGCGGCTGGCTGGGCAGGATCGCCGGCAACATGCTCGGGAAGCCCGTCGAACGCGGCGACTACTGGACGCGCGAGCGCATCGACCGCTACCTGCGGCTCACCGACGCGCTTCCGCTCACCGACTATCTGCCCGAGCCGCCCCCGGGCGCGGCGGCCGATTTCGAGCTGCGCCCGGAGTGGCGGCAGTGCGTCCGCGGCCGCATCCACGGCAGCTGCCGCGACGACGACGTCGACTACGCGATCCTCGGGCTCCATCTGCTGGAGACGCATGGCTTCGCGTTCACCACCGAGCAGGTCGGCGAGCTGTGGCTGCTGCGGCTGCCGTATCTGCAGACCTTCACGGCCGAACGGGCCGCGTACCGCAACCTCACGGCCGGACTGAAGCCGCCGCTCACCGCCACCCACGACAATCCCCACCAGGAGTGGATCGGCGCCCTGATCCGCGCCGACATCTTCGGCTGGACCTGCCCGGGCGATCCGTACCGCGCGGCCTCCCTCGCCCGCCGGGACGCGGTGCTGTCCCACACCGGCAACGGGGTGTACGGGGCGATGTGGGCCGCGGCGATGATCGCCGCGGCGTTCACCGCCACCGGTGCGCGCGAGGCGATCGACACGGCGCTGGAGCACATCCCGGCGAGCAGCCGCCTCTCCCGTACCGTCCGTCACGCGACCGCCCTGTACGACGCCGGCCTCACCTGGTCCGACGCGCTCACCGAGCTGGACCGGGAGACCGGGCGCCTCAGCTGGATCCACACGGTCCCGAACGCCGCGGTCATCACGGCCGGACTGCTCTACGGAGCCGGGAACTTCACCGACACGATCGCCCTCACCGTCCGCGGCGGCCTGGACACCGACTCCAACGGCGCGACGGCGGGTTCGGTGGCCGGTGTGCTGTGCGGCGCCTCCGGCATCCCGGCCCAGTGGACGCAGCCGCTGGAGGACCGGGTGCGCAGCGCCGTGTTCGGATTCGACGGGGCGCACATCGGGGAACTGGCGGACCGGACGGCGCGATTGGCGGCAGCCTGACCGGAAACCGTCTCCCACCACGGCACTTGATCGGCACAATGGCCAGGTGCCCGAGTACATGGAAGTTTCGCTGACGGACGGTTCACAGGTGCGGCTGGAGCTGTCCGGCACCGGAGAGCCCCTCACCGTGCCCGGCCGGACGGCCGGCCCCGACGACCTTCCGGAGGGTTTCGGGTCTGCGGTGCCCGTGGCGCGCGGCGGAGAGGGGCGCGCCGCGACGCGTGCCGCCGACGCACTGCGCACCGCTCTCAGACCGATGGGTCCCCTGCTGGACGAGATCCACGCCTCGGTGGCGTCCGCCGAGAACCCGCCCAGTGAACTCACGGTCGCGTTCGGCGTGGAGATCGGGCAGGACCTCAAGCTGGGCATCGTCGGGGCGAACGGCAAGGCCACGATGACCGTGTCGGCCACCTGGCAGCCCAGGGAGCGGCAGAACTGAAACATGGGCTGGTTCAGACGGCCGGCGGCCCCGGCCACCCGTCTCTCGGTGCTGTACGCCGACGGGCGGATGGCCGCGGGCGGCGCGGCACTGCTGTCCGCGCGCAAGGTGCTGACCTGCGCGCATGTTGTCAATGACGCGCTGGGGCGGGATCCGTACGAGACCGGGTGGCCGGCCGGCGCCGAGCTGCTCATCGCCTTTCACGCAGAGTCCCACGGTGAAGCCGGGCCCGTCTGGCGGGCGGCCCGGCTGTCGGTCTGGGTGCCGCCCGGACCCGTCGCGTCCGCGCTGGTGTGGCGGGGCGACCTCGCGGTCCTCGAACTGACCGAGCCCGCGCCGCCCGGACCGCGCCCGGTGGTCTGGCGCGACATGACCGAGGGCCAGACGCTGCGCGCCTGGCACGGCGGCGGCGCGGCGATCACCTTCGCGGACACACACGTGAAGCTCCAGGAGGGCCGCTTCGGGTATCTGGACGGCGAACTGTCCGGCGCAGCGATCGGCCCCGGTTTCAGCGGCGGCCCGCTCTGGTCCCTGGACGACGCCACCGTGGCCGGTCTGGTGGTCGCCCATGTGCTGCCGGAGCGCGAGCGCCCGCTCGGCGCCCAGGACACGGTGCGCCGCAGCTGGGCGGTGCCCTGGCAGACCGTACGGGACGAGCTGGAGCGGGCCGGGGCGGCGGAGGTGCTCGCCGAGTGCGCGGTCCACAGCCCGCCGCCGGACGATCCGGCGACCGCGCCGCTCACCGCCGAGCTGTGGCAGCTGCTGGGCGACCCCGTGCGGCGGGCCCAGCACGCGCGTGCGCTCGCGGCCACGCTGGGATACGAGCCTCCCGCCGGTGAATCCGCCCCCTCCGTCGAGGAGTTGGCGGCGGTACTGACGGTCGAGGAACGCGCACTGGCCACGCTCAGCGAGTCGCTCGCGCCCGCGGCCGGGACCGGGCCGGGGCGCGAGAGTCTGGACCGGCTGCTGATCACCGGGCAGCTGGCCGGTGCACGGCTGCTCTCGGTGGACGAACACCGCCTCCTCGTCACGGAACTTCAGGCGGTGGTGGAGGCCGACGCGACGCTGCTGCCGCGTGCCGCCCGGGAGGCCCTGCGCTACACACCGCTGCCCGCGCCGCTGCGCGCGGCCCGGCTGTCCCGTGACGATCTCGGCCTGGTGGTGGGCGCGTTGGAGGCGTACCGGGACGGCGGCCCGCTGCCGGACGGCACCACTCCGGTACCCGCGCTGCTCAAGCTGGTCGAGTACGCGGCCGCGTGCGCCCCCGCCCCCTCGCGCAGGGCGCTGGCCGACTGGTCCGACCGGGTCGCCGGGCGTCTCGGGGTGCACCGGGCCGCGCTCTCCCAGCGGCGTGGCGACGCGGCGGCCTGGGCAGCCCACCGGCCCTCGCCGGTCGTACGGCTGGTGGTCGAGGTCGGCATGGCACCGGCCGACCCCGAGGGCCACTTCCGCTGCGACGTCTGGGAGGTGCGCAAGGACGGCGCGGCCGCCCGGCTCGCCGCGGCGGACCGGCCGCGCAGCGCCCCGGAGACAGGCCGGCTGATCCGCGAGTCCGCGGAGCGCGCGGCGGGTGACGGCGGCCCCCCGGTCGACCAGATCGATGTCGTCGTCGGCCGGGAAGGTCTGGAGCTGGCCTTCGACGAGTGGGACGCGGGAAGCCCGCTGGAGTTCCTTCCCGGGGTGCCGCTCGGCGTCACCTACCGGATCGCGCTGCGCTGCCCCGAGGTGAGCGCCCGCGCGCCGCGACGCGATGCCGAGCTGCGGCGGCGTTGGGAGAGCGGGCACGCGGTTCCGCTGGTCGTGGACGAGAGCTGCACCTCGCCGGAGCGGGTGTACGCGATGCTGGAGTCCAGCCACCGGGACACCGCCCAGGTCGTGGTGCACGGCCCGCGCACGGACCGGGAACGGCTGGTCCAGCTGTGCCTCGCCGTCGGCGTACCGGTGGTGCTCTGGGACCGTGAGGCCGAGGGGCATGAGCACGCGCACCGCCTCGACGCGGTCGCGCCCACCGGGCCGCTGCATCAGCTTCCCGAACGCATCCGGCACTTCAGGGCCGAGCGATACGGCGCCCAGGACCCGGGCACCGCGCGGCCGGCGCTGGTGTGGGAGGACACCGAACTCCCGCTGCCTGGCGGGCTCGAACTGCTTGATCCCGCGGAAGGAGCGGACATCCGATGACGGAACGTCATGGCGAGGCGGCCGACTGGCGGCTGTTCCACGGAAACGGACAGGCCCGTGCGGTCGCGTTCCCCGAGGCCCCGCCGTGGCGCCGCTTCGACGGCGCGGGCGGTGACGGCGGCGACGACGGCGGGGGCGGTGACGCCGGCGATCCGGGCACGTCCGGGCCGCTGCCCTATCTGATCGGTCCCGCCGAGGCCGACGTGGTCAACGCGGCGCTCCACCTGCGCCGCCCGTTGCTGGTGACCGGCCGTCCCGGAACCGGCAAGTCGTCGCTGGCCCGTGCGATCGCGTACGAACTGCGGCTCGGCCGGGTGCTGAGCTGGCAGATCAACAGCCGGGCCACCCTGCAGGACGCGCTCTACCGCTACGACGCGATCGGCCGGCTGCGCGAGGCGAACCTGCGCCGCGACCGGGGCGAGGCGGCCGAGGAGCTGGGCATCGGCTCCTATGTGCGGCTCGGCCCGCTCGGCACGGCGCTGGTGCCCGGCACCCGCCCGCGCATGCTCCTCGTCGACGAGCTCGACAAGGGCGATGTGGACCTGCCGAACGATCTGCTGAACGTCTTCGAGGAGGGCGAGTTCGAGATTCCCGAGCTGGCGCGACTGCCCGAAGATCAGTCGTCCGTCGAGGTGCTGACCGCCGATCCGCAGTCCAGGACCGAGGTGGTACGCGGTCGGGTGCGCTGCTCCGAGTTCCCGGTCGTCGTCATCACCAGCAACGGCGAGCGCGACTTCCCGCCCGCTTTCCTGCGCCGCTGTATCCGGCTCGATCTGCCCGAGCCGGACGAGGACCGGCTGCTGGAGATCGTGCGGGCCCATCTGGGCGACGGGACCCGGCTGGAAGGGGCGGACGAGCTGCTGCGCACCTTCCTGGCCCGGCGCGGGCGCGGTGAGCTGGCCACCGACCAGCTTCTGAACGCCGTGTTCCTGCGCAAGGGCGGGGTGGATCTCGACGCGGACGGGCTGCTGGACGCCGTACTGCACCGGCTCGGCGGGACGGTGTAGCCGAAGTGTGGCAGGAGCTGCGGCGGGTCCTCGGCGACGGCGGCGTCGAGCTGTCGAACGAGGAGCTGCTGGACGCGGTGTGGCTGGCGGGACGGCTGCCGCCGGGCGCGGCGACGGCCCTCGCCGCCGCCGCGCCGTCGGCACACCAGGCACCGGACACCGGGGAGTCCGGGCCGACGGCCCACCTTCACCAGGAGGAGCCCTCCACCGACGCGTTCGCGAGCGGAGCGACACCGTCGGTCCAGGGCGCAGGCGACAGCACCGGTGCCCCGTCGGGGCGCGGGGGCGCCCGTCACGGCGCCGAACTGCACGGGCCCCCGACGCCCCGCGCGGCGGACGCCTCCGTCTCCCGCCCCGCCGTGCCCGTACGCGCCCCGGAGGCCAGGGCCCTCGCCTCCGCCGAGCTGCGGATCGGCCGCGCGCTGCGCCCGCTCAAGCAGCTGCGGCCCGACCGCCATGCCTGGGAGCTGGACGAGCCCGCCACGGTCACCGCCATCGCCGAGACCGGTCTGCCGGACGTGGTGCTGCGCCCGGCCAGGACCCGCTGGCTCGATCTCGTTCTGCTGGTGGACGACGGGGTGTCGATGCTGCTGTGGCAGCGGCTCGCGGCGGAGACGCGGACGCTGATGGAGCGCAGCGGCGCGTTCCGTGACGTACGGGTGTACGCGCTGGACAGCCGGGGCTCCGACGCCCCGGTGCTGCGGCACCATCCGTTCGCGCAGGACATCGCCGCCCTCCCGGTGAACGCCATCGCGGATGCGGGAGGCCACACCCTGCTGCTCGTCGTCAGCGACGGCGTCGGTCCGGCCTGGCGGGACGGCCGGATGCACCAGGTCCTGGAGCGGGCGGCCCGCAACGGCCCGACGGCCGTGCTCCACGCACTGCCCGAGCGGCTGTGGGACGGGTCCGGCATCCGTGCCGAGCCCTGGCTGGTGACCACGCGCCGGCGCGGTGCGGCCAACCGGAACTGGCGGGTCGCCGACCCGGTCCTGCCGCCCGAACTCGCCCCGTACCGAGGCGTTCCGGTGCCGGTGCTCGCGCCCACCCCGGAGTCGGTGGGCGACTGGGCGCGGCTGGTCGGCTCGTCCGGTACCTCGATGGTGCTGCCGCTGCTGGCTCCGCGTACCCCGTCCCGCCCCTACGCCGCCACGCGCACGGGCGGCGGTGACGCCCTGCTGCGCTTCCGGGACGCGGCATCCCCTCAGGCGTACCGGCTCGCCGCGCATCTCGCGGCGGTCGCACCGGTGTCGGTGCCCGCGATGCGGCTGGTCCAGGACGCGCTCGGCCCCGACGTCGACACGGGCCATCTGGCGGAGGTGTTCCTCGGCGGTCTGATGCGCGGTGCGGACGGGCCGGAGCGGGATCTGCTGCCGCAGCACCGCGGCTTCGACTTCGCGGAGGACGCCCGCCGCATCCTGCTGGACACGGTGCCGCCCGCCGAACTGGTCCGCACCACCCGCGCGGTCACCACGCGCATGGCCGAACTCACCGACCGGACGGTGGGCTTCCCGGCCTGGCTGCCGCACCCTTCGGGCCGCGACGGGGTGGCGGACGGTGCCCGGCCGTTCGGCTGGGTGGACGACCGGCTGCTGCGGCGGCTGGGGATGCCGGCGCCCACGGCCGGCCCGACGGCTGCGCCGTCCTGGCCGCAGGTGTCCGGCCCGGCGGAGGCGGAGGTGTCCGGGGAGGCCCCCGCGCCGGAGTCCGGCCTGTCGGGGACGGACACGGAGGCGGAGTCGGGGGCGGAGGCTGGGACAGAGGCGGAGTCGGGGACGGACCGGGAGGCGGGGACGCCGGAACCGCGCCCGTCCTTGCCGGCGTTCGTCGACCGGCTCGGCTCCCAGTGGGTCTCGCTCCAGCAGTCGGAGGGGCCACTGTCCGCCGGGCCGTACCGGCTGGTGGCCCGCAGAACCGGCGGCTGGCCGAGGATCGGCGTCTACCTCGGGACCGCCGACGACCACGCCTCGTACGCGGTGCTCCGCGTCCCGGACCTGGTGGACCCTTCGACCGCCTACGACCTGCTGACCACCGAGGCCGAGGCGCTGGCCCGGCTCGGCGCCGAACACGCGCCCCGTCTCCTCGGTGTGAGCACCCGGAGCGAGCCGGGTTGGCTGGCCACCGAGTGCCTGGTGGACCCAGCGACCGGGGAGCCGGCCCCCACCCTGCGCACCCATCATCTCTGGCACGGTTACGTCTCCGCGGACCGGTTCCTCTCCATCGGCAGGCAGTTCGCGGCCGCGATGGCCCAGGCCCACCGCGAGGGTCTGGTCCACGGCACGCTGCGCCCCAATTCGGTCCTGGTCGCCGGTGACGACGTACGGGTCACGGGCTGGATGGCCGCGTCGGTCGACGGTGTGCACAGCGCTCACCGCGAGGCATTCCGCCAGCGGGTGGGGTACGAGGCACCGGAGCTCGCCGGCGCCTCGGACACGCCGACGCCGGCCACGGACATGTTCGCGGTAGGCGTGATCCTGCTGGCGGCCCTGACCGGCGAGTCGGAGGGACCCCCCTCCTCCTTCGAATTCGCCTTGGAGTTCGCGGGTGTGCCCGCCGAGGTCTCCGCGCTGCTCGTGAGCTGCCTCGCGGAGGACCCCTCGGCCCGTCCCACCGCGGACGAACTGCTGTGGGCGTTCGACCCGGACAGCCGGCCGGCCGTCGTCCTGGACGCCGTACCGCTCGGCGCGGACGGCGACGGACGGCCGGTGTCCCTGGACATCAACGCGCCGGACCAGGGCGGTCTCGGCCCGCACGGTCTGATCCGGGGCGGCACCGACGCCGGCCGGCACGATCTGCTCACCGCCGTCGTCCTGGATCTCGCCGCTGCCCACTCCGCCGACGCACTGACCGTCGTCTGCGCCGACTACAGCGGCACGCTGCGCCGCTCGGCGCTCTCCGCGCTGCCGCACGTCGTCTGGTGCGAGGCCGTCGGCGGCCTGCCCGTGCGACTGCGCGAACTGACCGGACTGCTGCTCAAGGAGCGTGGCAGGCGTACGGATTCCGAAGCGGCGGGCCTTCCCCGGCTCCTGGTCGTCCTCGGTGACCTGGACCGGATCGCGGGCACCGAGGAGTCCTTCTTCGCCCTGGCCGACGAGGCGGCGGCCCTCAGCAGGTGCGAGGGCGTCCATGTGATCGTCTCGCAGCAGGGGCGCAGCGCACTGCTCGATCTGCTCGCCCCTTCGTACATGATCGAGCTTGGCTCTCCGTACGCCCGGCTCCGCTCCACCACGACCGCACCGGTCGACTTCAGCCCCGCTCCCCCGCGCACCTCGCCGGCCCGGGGCTGGGACCACGACGAGCGGCACGCCTACGGTGTGACGCTGCTGCGGGACGGCCGCCCCGAGCTCGCACTGCGGGTGCTCAGCGATGTCGTCACCGCCCGCGAGGCGGTACTCGGCGCCGAGCACGAGGCCGCGCTCGGCTCCCGCTACGAACGGGCCTTCGCCCTTCTCTCGCTGGGCCGGAACGCCGAGGCCCTGGAGGAGTACCGGCAGGTGGCCCGGGGCCGGTCACGCGTGCTGGGCCCGGACCACCCCGGCACCCTCGACGCCCGCCAGCAGGCTGCCTTCTCGCTCGGTCTGCTGCGCCGGCACAGCGAGGCGCTGACCCTCTACCTCGAAGTGCTGTCCAAGCGCGAGCGGTTGCAGGGTGCGACCCATGAGGACACCATGCGGTGCCGCCACAACGTGGCCTCCACACTGGCCTCCATGGGCCGCCTCACGGAGGCGTACAAGGTGGCGCGCGACACCTATCGGGCTCGCGCGGACGAGCTGGGCGAACTGCACGCCGACACCCTGGTCACGCTGCATGAACTGGCGCTCGTCACGGCCCGTATGGAGCGCTGGGCCGAGGCCGCCGAGCTGTACGACGCGGTGGCGCGCGGCTGGACCCGGAACCTGGGCGCCGAACATCCCGACACGGTGGCCGCGGCAGCCAACGCCACCACGGCACGGCAACGGCTCGGGGGCCGGAAACGGCCGCCCGCTGCCCCCAAGGGCGGGGGCTGAAGGATGTCCGGGAATGTCCGGTGACGTTCGTGTGTGTCCGGTGTGACACGCGTGATCCGCGGGCCGATTACGCTGCCGCCGTGACCACCAACGAATACTCCGCGTACATCGCGTCCCTGCCCCGCGTCCTCGCCGGTGCCGCCACTCTCTTCCGGGACGCCGATGGGCGGGTGCTGCTCGTCGAGCCCAACTACCGCGAGGGGTGGGCACTTCCGGGCGGGACGATCGAGTCCGACGCCGGAGAGACGCCGCGTGAGGCCGCCCGGCGGGAGACGCTGGAGGAGATCGGGCTGGACGTCGAGCCTGGGCGGCTGCTCGCGGTCGACTGGGTGCGGGGGGCGGCGCGACCCCCGATCGTCGCGTACGTGTACGACGGCGGAGTGCTCAGCGGGGAGCGGTTCAGGGACATCCGGCTCCAGGAGGAGGAGCTGATCTCCTGGAAGCTGGTGGCGCGCGACGAGATCACGACCTATCTGCTCGATGCGCTGGGCCGCCGCGTCCTGGCGGCGCTGGACGCGCTGACGCAGGGCACGGGTCCGGTCGAGCTGGTGGAGGGGCGTCCGGCGGGCTGAGATCCGGGCCGCGGCCCGGTAATCCGTACGCCGAAGCTGGCCCCCGCGGGCCCGCCGCCCCGGGACCGGCGGGCCGGCGCCTCGAAAGGCGCCTTCGCGAGGTAAACGGAACCTACACTTCCGCCTACCGAAACGGAAGGCCCTTCTCCTATTGACCCTCAACGTGCACAGACGCACCCTGAACCCCACGCGTCACAAGGGAGCACAGCATGAGCAGAGCCACCGCCACCCACCGCATCGTCGAATACTGGACGGACAAGGACACCCACGTGATCTTTCCCGTCGAACGAAGCGAAGAAGTCGACCGCATGAGCGACGGGCAGCTGATCTCGAAGTACGGGGACCCGGAAGACGGGGCCGTCACGCGCATCGTCCCGTAGGCCACTCCACCGCCGGCCGCCGCCCTCACCGGGCGAGGACGCGATCACTCGACGTTCGGCCATGGGACCAGCCTCGCCGCGAAACATTCCCGCGCACGCGCCTTCCTACGTGTCGTGCTGTCGGCGCACCATCTCGGTGATCCAGATGGGCGCGAACGGAGACGTGCAGCCCGGGGAAGTCGGGTAGTCCTTGAGCACCTGCAGGCGCTCACCGATGTCGATCGCACGGGTGCGGTGTTCGGCGTGCTCGATCCCGATCTGAGCCAGGCAGTGGTTCATCGCCCACTGCAGGCGATCCGGGGCGTCTTTCATCTCCGCCTCGATGACGTCGAGCAGTCCTGCGAGGTCGAGGCTCTCGGGCTTCTTCGTCACACGTTCGGTGGTCAGCGCCCAGCCGGCACTTGCGACCACCGGATCCGGATCGGCGGACCAGGCCAGGCGCAGCTCTTCGGAGTGCGGGTTCTTCTTCACCACGTAGTTCACGAGCCAGTCGTGCACCTTGGGTGTGCGCGCCTCGCGCAACATGACGTCCAACTCGTCACGCTCGAACGCCTTCGGGCGGCAGATCAGGATCGCCAGTAGTCTCGCCGCGCTGTCATCCGTCTCCCAGAGCCGGCACGCGAGTTCCTGCTGCGTCTTCAGCCGCTTCGCGAGCGCGCGCAGCTTGCTGAGGTTCACACCGTGATCGTCACCGTGTTTCCCGTTCACCGCACGAGTCTTCGGGTCCTCGAGCTCGGCAAGCTCGGCCAGCACCTCGCCCACCGTCGTCTCGGTCGGTGTCGTGTCGGCCACCTCAGCCTCCTGTCCCTCACATGCGGCATTCAGCCTACGACGGAAGTCAGCCTCCTTTCGTACACGCCGGTTCGGCGGCAGCCACCGAGTGGTCAACCAGCACAACCAACCGGCGAGGGGCAGTACACCTGCATATCCGTTCGCCCCGCGGAGGCAGGCGTCCTACTCTCGGCCCATGGGCAGGCCTCTCGTAGCTATCCTCAGTGGCGCAGGTATCTCCACCGATTCCGGAATCCCTGATTATCGCGGTCCGAACGGACTGTGGCGGCGGGATCCCGAAGCCGAGAAGCTCGTGACGTACGAGTACTACATGAGCGACCCGGAGATCCGGCGACGCTCCTGGCAGATGCGGCGCAAGAACCGCACCCTCAAAGCTGAGCCGAACGCCGCGCACCAGGCCGTGGCCGAGTTGGAGCGATCCGGGGTGCCCGTGCGGGTGATCACGCAGAACGTTGACGGACTGCACCAGCTCGCCGGAATGCCCGCCCGCAAGGTACTCGAACTGCACGGCACCGTGCGCATCGTCGTGTGTACGAAGTGCCATGCCCGCGGGCCCATGGACGACGCGCTCGCTCGGGTCGAGGCCGGCGAGGACGATCCGCCGTGCCTGGAATGCGGCGGGATTCTCAAGTCGGCGACGGTGATGTTCGGGCAGCGGCTCGACCCGGTGGTGCTGGGCGAGGCGATGGGCATCGCGAAGGCGTGCGAGGTCTTCATCGCGGTGGGCTCCAGCCTCCAGGTCCAGCCCGCCGCCTCGCTCGCCGGGATCGCCTCGGAGAACGGTGCCCGGCTCATCGTCGTGAACGCCGAGCCGACGCCGTACGACGAACTCGCGGCCGAGATCATCCGCGAGCCGATCGGTACGGCGCTTCCGGCGCTGCTGAAGCGGATCGGCGACGGCCCCTTCCCGTGACCGGGGCTCAGCCCCGGGCCCCACGCCTCATCCGCCGGCGGGCTCGGCAGGAGCGGCGTCCGGCGAGGACACGCCCTGAGGGCGGACAGGCCCTAGAACAGCGCGTCCTCCGGAGCTCCGCTCTCGAAGGCCAGCAGGCGCTGCTTGCGGTCGAGGCCGCCTCCGTAGCCGGTCAGGCTGCCCGTGGAGCCGATGACGCGATGGCAGGGCACGATGATCCCGATGGGGTTCTTGCCGTTGGCGAGGCCGACCGCGCGTGAGGCGCCGGGGTTGCCGAGCGCGTCGGCGAGATCCCCGTACGTACGGGTCTCGCCGTACGGGATCAGGCACAGCTGCTCCCAGACACTGCGCTGGAACGGTGTGCCCGCGAGATGCAGGGACAGGTCGAAGTCCTTCAGCTCGCCCGCGAAGTAGGCGTCGAGCTGGCGGATCACTTCGCCGAAGGGGCGGGGGTCGGGTTCGCCGAAGGTCTCCTCGGCGGGGCGGTGGCGCTGTTCGGTCATGTAGAGGCCGCTCAGGACGGAGTCGGTGGCGACGAGGGTGAGCGGTCCGTACGGGCTGTCGACGACGGTGTGGTTTCTCGTCATGATCACGGTCCTCAGGCGGGCAAGCGGTTGATGGGGTGGTCGCCGGTGGCCCACAGGTACTGGACGGCGTAGGCGCGCCAGGGCCGCCAGGCAGCGGCGCGGGCGGTGAGCGCCGCGGGGGTCGACGGCTGCCCGAGGTCCTCGGCGGCACGGCGGACGCCGAGGTCGGTGGGGAGGAACGCGTCGGGGTCACCGAGCCCGCGCATCGCGATGACCTCGACGGTCCAGGGGCCGAAGCCGGGCAGTGCGGAGAGCTGGGCGCGGGCCTCGTTCCAGTCGCTGCCGGCGCCGAGGCGGAGCGTGCCGTCGGCGAGAGCGCCGAGCAGTGTGGTGAGGGTGGTGCGGCGGCTGCGCGGGAAGGCGAGGGTCTCCGGGTCGAGTCCGGCGAGTGCCTCGGGGGCCGGGAAGAGATGGGTGAGGCCGCCTTCGGGGTCGGTGACCGGGGTGCCGTGGGCGGTGACCAGCCGGGCGGCGTGGGTGCGGGCGGCGGCCGTGGAGACCTGCTGGCCGAGGACGGCCCGTACCGCGAACTCCGCCACGTCGACGGTGCGCGGCACCCGCCTGCCCGGTGCCTTGTCGACGAGCGGCGCGAGCAGCGGGTCCGTGCGGAGCTGGTCGTCGATGGCGACGGGATCGGCGTCGAGGTCGAGCATCCGGCGGCAGACGCTGATGGCGAACGTCAGGTCGCGGTGGTCGGTCAGGGACAGCCGGCAGGCGATGTGGTCGGGTCGGGGAGCGAGGGACACGATGCCGTGGCCGTGCGGAAGTGTGAGCGTGCGACGGTAGGCGCCGTCGCGCCACTCCTCCACGCCGGGGACGGCGGTCGCGGCAAGATGCCCGAAGAGATTGTCGGGGTTGAGGGGCGCCCGGAAGGGCAGACGCAGCGCGAGCACGCCGGGGGTCGCCCCGACCGGCTCCTTGCCGCGGCCCGACGCGCGGGTGCGCAGGTCGCTCGGCGCGAGCGCGAAGACCTCGCGAACGGTGTCGTTGAACGTCCGGATGGAGGAGAAGCCGGCGGCGAAGGCGACCTCGGCCATCGGCAGCGCGGTCGTCTCGATGAGCAGCCGGGCGGTCTGGGCGCGCTGCGCCCGGGCCAGGGCGAGCGGGCCCGCGCCGACCTCGGCGAGCAGCTGGCGTTCGATCTGCCGGGTGGAGTAGCCGAGCCGGGCGGCCAGTCCGGGCACGCCCTCGCGGTCGACCACGCCGTCCTGGATGAGCCGCATGGCGCGGGCGACGGAGTCGGCGCGGGCGTTCCACTCCGGGGACCCGGGGCTGGTGTCGGGGCGGCACCGCTTGCACGCCCGGAACCCGGCCTGCTGGCAGGCGGCCGCGCTGGGGTAGAAGGTCATGTTCTCGGCCTTGGGCGGTACGGCGGGGCAGCTGGGGCGGCAGTAGATCCGGGTCGTCAGGACCGCGGTGAAGAACCAGCCGTCGAAGCGGGCGTCCTTGGACCGGACGGCCCGTACGCAGCGCTCGGTGTCGGTGTGCATGGCGGTGTGCACGGCGGGATGCATGGCTCAAGCATCGGGTACCGGGAGCGGACGTCGCTGGCGGGAAAACGACATCAACGCGGCGGGGCCAGGGCAGTCTCGGCATCCCGCCAGGGCACTCTGGGCATCTCGCCGGGGCAGCCTCGGCATCGCACCTGGCATCCCCTGGCATCCCGTCGGCCGACTCGGGCTGCGCGCGGCTACGGCTTGATGTTCTGGTTCACATGGAACTGGTTCCCCGGGTCGTACACCCGCTTGATCTCGACGAGGCGGTCGTAGTTCGTCTTGTAGTTGGCCCTGATCCGGTCCTGGTCGTCGCCGGCCATGAAGTTGATGTAGCCGCCTTCCTCCGAGTGCGGTGCGGTCGCCGCGTAATAGTCGCGCACCCAGGCGATGTTGGCCTCATTGTCCGCGGGATCCGGCCACATGCCCGCGATGACGGTGGCGAACGTGGCGTTCCTGTACGCGAAGGCCGTCGCTTCCGGTGCCACACGGTGGCAGGCGCCGTTGATGGGGTAGATGTGGGCCGTCGAACTGACGGCGGGCACACGCGACCCGTGCTCCAGGTGCGCCGCGATCGCCGCGTCGCTGAGCTCGGTCACGAAGTTGGCCTTCCAGTAGTGCTGCAGGCCAGGAGGATAGAGCGCGTCGAAAGCGCTGTTGAGCGCGGGATACGGCATGGGGCCGACGTGCTCGGCCACCACCGGCGCCACGTCACGGAACACCTTGACGGCGCGCTCACCTTGATCGAGGGGTCCGGCCCAGCACGCCACGACCAAGGCGAACCGATCGCCGTGCCGGTTCTCCGGGATGAAGGGCAGGGGCGGCGCGATCTGGAAGCCGGGGAACCCGCCGAGTTCCTCCGGTGCGTCGGCGATGAGTTCGCGGAACGCGCGCAGAACGGTGGCCGCGTCGTCCAGTTCGTAGAAGATCGGTCCGCCGTAGACGTCCTTGACCGGACTGAGCCGGAACTCGAAAGAGGTCACCGCGCCGAAGTTGCCGCCACCGCCGCGGATGGCCCAGAACAGGTCGTCGTGCTCCTTCTCGCTCGCGACGAGGAACCGGCCGTCCGCGGTGACCACATCGGCCGAGACCAGGTTGTCGCAACTCAGGCCGAGACCCCGGGCCAGGTAACCGATGCCGCCGCCGAGGGTGAGGCCGCCGATGCCGGTGGTGGAGATGATTCCGCCGGTGGCGGCCAGACCGAACGCGTGGGTCGCCGCGTTGAAGTCGCCCCAGGTCGCTCCGCCCTCCGCGCGCGCCGTCCGTCGCCCGGGATCGACGCGGACGCCTCGCATACCGGACAGGTCGGCAACCACGCCGTCGTCGCAGGTGCCGAAGCCCGGCACGCTGTGCCCGCCACCGCGCACCGCCAGGTCGAGCCCCGCCTCTCGCGCGAAGTCGACCACGGCCATGACGTCCCCGGCGTTGACGCACCGCACCACGACCGCCGGGCGCCGGTCGATCATGGCGTTGTGGATCTTACGTGCCTCGTCGTAGGTATCGCTTTCGGGGGTGATGACCGCCCCGCGCACGCGTTCCCGCAACTGTTCGACCGAGGGCTTGCCCATGGCCACCGCTCCTCGTGCATCACTCCTGGAATCCCGCTCGGAAGACAAGCCGCTCCGCGGCAGCGGGTACGGCCCAAGCCCCCACCGGCTCGACACCCCAACACCCTCTGCGGCACGACTGCCGCCCGGCCCGGTCTGGCCTTTTCCACGCTACGCCGATGAAGCGAAGCCTCAACTCGACGGCCCCGTAGGCGTCGTCCCGTCCGGGTCGCCGCACGCCGTCCGAGCCGGGCGGCGATCGATCTGCCCGTCGGTGCACAGGACGAGGGCAGCGTCCGCGGTCGGTGCAGCAGCAGCACTACCAGCCCCGTCCGCACCGAGGACGGGGACGGGGTCGGGGACGCTGATCGGACTCCCGTACCGGCCGGCTCTGACGGCCCACGCTTCCTTTATGCCGGATACATGCATGAAAGGTGCACAATCGAAGGAGAGGAGCACGGCGACAGAGAGCTCCGCCTGGAGGCTGATCAGATGCCAGGGACCCGGTCTCATTCGCGCTACGCCCCGGATCGGGGACTCACCACCCGCATGGTGACGACGATGTTCCTGATCGGCCTGCTCTATGTCGTCTTCGTCGGCGTCCTGCTGGCCGTCCTCCGGGATTCATGGCCCATCATCCTGGTGATCGCGGGCGTTCTGTTCGTCGCGCAGTTCTGGTTCAGCGACCGGATCGCGGCCTACAGCATGGGCGCCCGGGAGGTCACCCCCGAGCAGGCGCCCGAGCTGCACGGGGCCGTGGACCGCATCTGCGCCCTCGCCGACATGCCCAAGCCGCGCGTGGCGATCGCGGACAGCGATGTGCCGAACGCCTTCGCCACCGGCCGCAACCAGAACGCCGCGCTGGTCTGCGCCACCACCGGACTGCTCCGCCGTCTGGAGCCGGAGGAACTGGAGGGTGTCCTCGCACACGAGCTGTCGCACGTCGCCCACCGCGATGTCGTGGTGATGACCATCGCCTCGTTCCTCGGCGTCCTCGCGGGCGTGATGATCCGTGTCTGGCTCTACAGCGGGCTCGGCCGGAACACCCGCGACAGCAACACCGCCATCGCGGTGCTGGTGATCCCCCTGGTCAGCGCGGTCGTCTACGTGATCAGCTTCCTGCTGACCCGGCTGCTCTCCCGCTACCGCGAGCTGTCCGCCGACCGCGCCGCCGCGCTGCTGACCGGCCGCCCGTCGGCGCTCGCCTCCGCGCTCACCAAGGTGACCGGCCAGATGGCCAGGATCCCGACGCAGGACCTGCGCAAGGCGGAGCCGTTCAACGCCTTCTGGTTCGCACCCGCGTTCTCCTCCAAGGAGAGTCTGAGCAGGCTGCTCTCCTCGCACCCGACGCTGGAGCAGCGTCTGGACCAGCTCGGCAGGATCTCGGCGCAGCTCGGCCGCAGGTGAGAAGCGCAAGCCGATCGTGAGGTTCTGCCCGTGGGACTCCTCGACACCATCCTCGGTCGCAGCAAGCCGGTACGCCCCGACCTCGACCAGCTCTTCGGCCTGCCCGCCGCCGCGATCACCCTCCAGGCGGGTGCCGGGTTCACTCCGACCGGCATCGGCTCGGTCTGCTTCGCCAGTGTCGAAGGCGGCGCCTTCGCCGGGGTCCAGGAGGACGTACGGGAACTGCTCGACGCCGACACCGGCCGGGGCGGCGTACCCGTGGAGTTCAGCCAGGACGCCTACGGCTACACCTGGCTCCTCGCCCGCCATCCCGCCGACGACACGGCTTCGCTGGTCAACGACCTGCACGCGGTCAACACCCTCCTCCAGGACGCCGGCTTCGGCCCGCAGCTGCTCTGCTCCCTGATCGGCTTCCGCGAGGCCGCGGGAGAACGCGTGCTGGCACTGGTCTACCTCTACAAGCGCGGCACCTTCTATCCCTTCGCACCGCTCCCCGGGGCCGGCGAGAGGCGCGACAACGCCCTGGAACTCCAGGTCAGGGCGCTGCTCGCGGACGACCTGCGGATCGAGACGGATCTGGGCCGCTGGTTCCCGGTGTGGGGCGCGCCGGGGCTCGGCGGGACGGATCACAGCAGCGGGAGCAGCTGAGTCCTGGGCCCGCCACGTACCGGGGCCATGTACCTGCATCACGCACCTGAATCACGTGCCTGGGCCACGCACCTGCATCACGTACCTGAGCCACGCACCTGAGCCACGCACCTGACCCTCTGCGCCGACTCGTCGATGATGAGATGCAACCGGACGTGCCCCGTGAGAGCGAACCGTTGGAGCTGCCTGCCGTGACCATTGCCTACGACGACGTGAAGACGGCCGCCGGACGCATCGCCGGGCGCATCCGCCCGGTCACCCTGAGCCCCGTGGACCGCGGTGCTCTCGGTGCTCTCGGTGCTCTCGGTGCTCTCGGTGCTCTCGGTGCAGCGGACGGCTGGCTCGCGTACGAATTCTCCCAGCACACCGGTTCGTTCAAGGCCCGCGGCGCACTGAACTTCACCGCCGCGCATGTCGAGGCCGGCAGCATGCCGGACGCCGGAGTCGTGATCGCCAGCGGAGGCAATGCGGGCCTCGCCTGCGCCTGGGCGGCTCGGGAGCACGGCATCAAGGCGACCGTCTTCCTCCCGGAGAACGCGCCTGCGGTGAAGACCGCCAGGCTGACCACGCTCGGTGCCGACGTCCGCCAGGTCGGCCTCGAGTACGCGGTGGCGCTCGACGCTTCACGGGCCCATGCCGAGCGGACCGGTGCGCTCCAGTCCCACGCCTACGACCACCCGTTGATCGCGGCCGGAGCCGGAACTCTGCTCGAAGAGATCCACGCCCGGCTGCCCGGACTGGACACGGTGGTCGTCGCGGTCGGCGGGGGCGGTCTGTTCACCGGCGTCACCACGGCCGCGCACGAGCACGGCGTCCGCGTCGTCGCGGTCGAACCCGAGAACTGCCGCGCGCTCAACGCCGCCATCGCGGCCGGGGAGCCCGTGGACGTGACCGTGGACGGTGTGGCGGCCGATTCGCTCGGCGCCCGCCGTGCCTCACTGATGGCGCTGCAGTGGGCGCAGCGCGCCGACGTCCGCTCCGTCCTCGTCTCCGACGAGGCCATCGTCAGTGCCCGGCAGGCTGTGTGGGACGACCGCAGGATCGCCGTTGAGCACGGCGCCGCAACGGCGCTCGCCGCCGTACTGTCCGGCGCGTACGTACCGACGGCCGGGGAGAGGATCGCGATCGTGCTGTGCGGAGCCAACACCGACCCGTCCGATCTCGCGCACTGATCAGGAACACCGGAAAGCGCTCGGCTCCGCCACGGCAGTGTCCTTGCCCTGGCGGAGCCGTCCGCCTGCCCGGCCTGGATCAGCGGCCGCCGCAGGCGACGACCGTGAACCGCTTACCGTGCGGATCAGAGGCGGTCGAGGATGCTCCGCATCTGCTTGACCTCGGTGGACTGGTTCTTGATGACATCGTCGGCGAGCTTCTTGGCGGCGGCGTTGCGGCCGTTCTTCTGCTCGTCCTTCGCCATGTCGATGGCGCCGTTGTGGTGGTCGATCATCATCTGGGCGAACTTGCGGTCGAAGTCGGTGCCCTTGGCGGCCATGAGCGCATCCATGTCCTGGCCGGACATCATCCCGGGCATCTCCCCGTCACCGTCACCGTGGCCCGCACCGTGATCCATGCCGGGCGACTCCGGCTTTCCCCAGGACTTGAGCCAGGACCGCATGGTCGTGATCTCGGGGTCCTGCGCCTTCTCGATCTGCCCGGCCAGTGTCTTGATCTCCTGGTCGGAGGCGCGGCCGTCGGCCAGCTCGGCCATCTCCAGGGCCTGCTGGTGGTGCGGGATCATTCCCTGGGCGAACGCGGTGTCCGCGTCGTTGAACGCGCCGGCCCCTGTCGATGCGCCGGCTTCCGGCGCGGAAGCGGGAGCGCCAGTGCTGGTGCTGTCGTCGCCGCAGGCGGCGAGCAGCAGGGTTCCGGCGGCGACGGCTCCGACCACCGCGACGCGGCGGTGCAGTGGCCGGTGGAGGGCGCGCTTGAAGACGGTCATGTCTGTGTACCTCGTGTGATCGATTCTGAATGAGCGGATGGGCAGGCGTCGTCGCAGGCGGCCCGGAAGGGCGCGCCCGCGCAGGATCACCGGCCTAGATCCGCAGAATCGACAGTTGTGCGAGGTCGGGCGCTCTGGGCGGAGGGTTGGCGCGTACGACCGCGAGAACCCCGGCGGCGAGCCGGGCGAACCATTCGCGTCGGCCCACGAACACCACGTGGAGCAGCAGTGCCAGCGCCCAGGTGCCGAGGACCGCCACGCACAGCGAGACCATGTCCATGGCCATGCCGGGCTCATGCCCATCCGGCGATGCGGGGGCGCCGGCGCCGGCCGGAACCGGGGCGGCGTTCAGGTCCGTTGCCACCATGGCAGGGGGCGGGCCGGTTTCCGTGACGGCGTCCGCGTGGTGTCCGTGCGCGGGCATCGCGCCCGTGCCGGCCGTGTGCGAGGAGGAGAGCATCCCCGTACCGGAGTCTTCACCGGGGTGACCGACGGTGTGCATGACGAACACGCCGAGTGCCAGCACCACGACAAGCAGCAGACGCGCTGCCACGCCCACCGCTGGTGTGTACTGCCGCACCATCACGCATACCTCCGTTCCGTTGCCGACGATAACCCCGAGCCGCAGGGACGTACGGCTGCGGGCCGATCGCGTTCCGTCGATGACCGTGGCCGTCGTGCGTCCGCGTCCCGGTCGATGTGCCGTGATCAGCCGGCGGCGTGGAAGCCGCGCAGGCGCAGGCTGTTGCCGACGACGAAGACCGAGGAGAAGGCCATCGCCGCGCCCGCGATCATCGGGTTGAGGAGCCCGGCCGCGGCCAGTGGCAGGGCGGCGACGTTGTAGGCGAAGGCCCAGAAGAGGTTCGAGCGGATCGTACCGAGCGTGCGGCGTGCGAGCCGGATGGCGTCCGCGGCAGCACGCAGGTCTCCTCGTACGAGAGTGAGGTCACCGGCCTCGATCGCCGCGTCCGTGCCCGTACCCATCGCCAGACCCAGGTCTGCCTGGGCGAGCGCCGCCGCGTCGTTGACGCCGTCGCCGACCATGGCGACGCTGCGGCCCTCCGCCTGGAGACGCTTGATCACGTCGACCTTGTCCTGGGGCATGACCTCGGCGATCACGTCGTCGGGTGCGATGCCCACCTCGGCGGCGACGGAGGCGGCGACCGCCTTGTTGTCACCGGTGAGCAGGATCGGGGTCAGGCCGAGGGCGCGCAGCCGGCGGATCGCTTCGGGGCTGGTCTCCTTGACCGCGTCCGCGACCTCCAGGACCGCCCTCGCCTCGCCGTCCCACGCCACCGCGATGGCGGTGCGCCCGGCGGCCTCCGCCTCCGCCTTGGCGCGCTCGAGCTCCACGGGCAGTGCCATGGCCCACTCGGCCAGGAGCTTCTCGCGGCCCACCAGGACGGCGTGCCCGTCGACGACGCCCTGAACGCCGAGGCCCGGGATGTTCGCGAAGTCCTCGGGCGTGGGCAGCGTTCCGACGCGGTCGGCCGCCCCCTTGGCCACCGCCTGCGCGACGGGGTGCTCGGAGGAGTGCTCCAGGGCACCGGCCAGCCGCAGGACTTCCCGCTCGTCCGTCGTGTCGGTGACGTGGACCTTCAGGAGGGTCATCCTGCCGGTGGTGACGGTGCCGGTCTTGTCGAGGACGATCGTGTCGGCCTTGCGGGTGTTCTCCAGGACCTCGGGGCCCTTGATGAGGATGCCGAGCTGGGCGCCGCGCCCGGTGCCCACCATGAGGGCCGTCGGGGTGGCCAGGCCCAGGGCGCAGGGGCAGGCGATGATCAGTACGGCGACGGCTGCGGTGAACGCGGCCGTCAGGCCTGCGCCGCTGACCAGCCAGAAGCCGAGGGTGCCGAGCGCGAGGCCGATGACGACCGGCACGAAGACCGCGGAGATGCGGTCGGCGAGGCGCTGGGCCGACGCCTTGCCGTTCTGCGCGTCCTCCACCAGCTTGGCCATCCGGGCGAGCTGGGTCTCGGCGCCGACCCGGGTGGCCTCGACGACGAGCCGTCCACCGGCGTTCAGGGTGGCCCCGGTGACGGCGTCACCCACGCCGACCTCCACCGGCACGGACTCGCCCGTGAGCATGGAGGCATCCACGGCGGAGGAACCCTCGACGACTGTGCCGTCGGTGGCGATCTTCTCGCCCGGCCGGACCAGGAAACGGTCCCCGGCTCGCAGACCGGCGGTGGCGATCAGGTGCTCGCGGCCGTCGCGCAGGACCGTGACCTCCTTCGCGCCCAGCTCCAGCAGCGCTTTCAGTGCGGCGCCGGCCTTGCGCTTGGACCGGGCCTCGAAGTACCGCCCGGCCAGGATGAACGCGGTGACGCCGGCGGCGGCCTCCAGATAGATGTTCCCTGCACCGTCACTGCGCGAGATCGTCAGCTCGAAGGGGTGCGTCATGCCGGGCATCCCGGCGGTCCCGAAGAACAACGCCCACAGCGACCAGAGGAACGCGGCCGACGTACCGAGCGAGATCAGCGTGTCCATGGTCGCTGCGCCATGACGGGCGTTGGTGAAAGCGGCCCGGTGGAAGGGCCAGGCCGCGTAGGTGACGACCGGAGCGGCCAGTGTCAGCGAAAGCCACTGCCAGTACTCGATCTGCAGCGCGGGCACCATGGCCATCGCGATCACGGGGACGGACAGTGCCACCGCGGTGATCAGGCGGTGCCGCAGCGGCCGCAGCTCATCCGCTTCTGCGGCTTCTGCGGCTTCTGCGGCTTCTGCCGTTTCTGTGTTCCGGGCGGATCCCCCCGGAACGCTCGCGCGAGGGGGCACCGGAGGTGCGGCGGTGTAGCCGGTCGCCTCCACGGTGGCGATCAGGTCCGCCACGGACACGTCCCCGCCGCGGTAGCTGACCCTGGCCTTCTCGGTGGCGTAGTTGACCGTGGCCTCCACCCCGTCCATGCGGTTGAGCTTCCTCTCGACACGGGCGGCGCACGAGGCACAGGTCATGCCACCGATGGCGAGTTCGACCTCAGCGGTACCGGGCACCGTGGTTGTCATCACTGCTCCTCGAACTGGTGGAAGACGGTCAGGCCGCGCCGGGTCCACGGACGGGGCCCGGCGGCGGGTTTCCGGACGGGCCTCGGGCCGCCCGGGCCCGCCGAGCGAATGGATACCCTAGGGGGGTATCGTCAACCTTCGATCATGTATACCCCCGCCCCGTATTTTCCGCAAGCGACCCCAGGTGTTTTGAGACGTCGGGCCGGGGCGGGCGGCGTACCGGCCACCCGCCCCGGCCCCCGTGATGGGCCGGTCGCGTCAGGCTGCGGCGGGCTGGGGTCGGGCGGCGGGCGCCGGGTCCGCGAGGCGGCCGGTGCGGTCGAGCCCGTACAGGGCGGCAGCGCAGGCAAGGCCCAGCAGGAGCAGGGCGATCCACGGCAGCGCGGACACTCCGGCGTTGCGGGCGGCGTCCAGTGCGGCTCCGGTGAGGAAGTTGCCCAGGGTGATACCGACACCGCAGATGGTGTTGTACAGGCCGTAGTGCGTGGCGACGAGGCGGTCACCGGAGAGACGGACGATGGTGTCCATCTCGAACGGATAGGCGATCATCGTCCCCGCGGCGAGCAGCAGCGCGGACAGCGCGGGCGGCACCGCCGCGAGCAGCCACAGCCCGGTCCCGCCGTCCGGTACCGGTATCGCCGTGGCGATCAGCAGCGGTACGAACGCGACCCCCATCGTCAGCAGGCCCCAGGTGAGCGCACGGCCCGGCTCCGTTCGGGCCTTGCACCACGCGGTCACCCTCGTCTGACCGAGAATCGTGCTCAGACCCGACACGGCGAACAGCACCGCCACCGCCGCCGTGCCGAACTTCCCCTCACCGCCCAGGCGCCGTACTTCCAGCGGCAGGGCGAGATAGACCTGGAAGGACATCACGTACGAGCCGATCATGGCGAGCGAGAACAGCAGGAACGGCCGGTTGGCCAGGATCCCGCGCCACTGCGACAGCACGCTCTCCCGCCGCCCGTTCGCCCGTACCTTGGCGTCGTCGGCCCGCCGCGCCGGCAGGGCGCGGATCTGCACGACGCTCAGCACCGCGAAGATGCCGGCCGCCGTCAGACACGTGACGCGGAAGTCGACACCGGTCAGCACCATGCCCACCAGCGGGCCGAGCAGGATTCCGGCCTGGTAGAAGACGTTGAACAACGCGAACGCCTCCACCCGGCGCTCCCCCGCATCCGCCGCCAGGTAGGCGCGGGAGGCCGGGTTGAACAACGCGCCGGCCAGTCCCGTGGCGGCGGAAGCGGCGATCAGCGCCGGCACCGAGTCGACCAGACCGAGGGTCGCGAAGCCTGCGGTGCGCAGCACGAGCCCCGTGATGATCACCGGCTTGTAGCCGAGCCGGTCGGCCAGTGTGCCGCCGACCAGGAACATGCCCTGCTGGCTGAAGTTGCGCACCCCGAGGATCAGCCCGACGAGCCATCCGGCCAGCCCGAGGGGCCCGGCCAGGTGCGTGGCGAGATAGGGCATCAGCATGTAGAAGCCGAGGTTGATGGTGAACTGGTTCACCATCAGCAGCTGGACACTCCGCGGGTAGCCACGAACCTGCGTGACGGCGGCCTTCACCGGCCCTCCTCCGTGTCAGCCCCGGGACGCCTGCCGTCGGCATCGGCCTCGGCGCGCCTGTCATCGGCGGCCGGTTCGTCCGTGCCCGCGGCTCGGGCGAGGGCGAGCGGGTCGACCACGCTCGCGCACCGGGTCCAGCGGGTGACTTCCTTCTCGTCCAGGCAGCCGATCACGTCCGGCTCGGATGCGGGCGGCGAGTCGAGGAGGCCGTGGGCGGCGCAGTAGTCGTCGTCGTACACGGTGGCCAGGTAGCGTTGCGGCCCGTCGGGAAAGATCGCCGCGATCCGGGTGTCACCGGGCAGAGTGCGCGCCAGCCATCCGGCGACCAGGGCGACCGCGCCGACGCTCCACCCGCCGGTGGCGTAGTGCGAGGCGGCCAGCTGCCGGCAGGCCCACACCGCCTCGCCCGGGGCGACCCAGTGCACCTCGGTGAAGTTGTCGTAGGCGACGTTACGGGGATAGATGCTCGACCCGAGTCCGCGCATGAGGCGGGGGCGGGCGGGCTGACCGAAGATCGTGGAGCCGATGGTGTCCACGCCCACGAGCCGCAGGTCGGGGTAGAGCTGGTGAAGAACGCGGGAAACGCCCGCGGAGTGCCCACCGGTGCCGACACTGCACACCAGGGCGTCGATGTGGCCGAGTTCCGTAGCGAGTTCGAGGGCGAGCGGGGTGTACGCGGTGGTGTTGTCCGGGTTGTTGTACTGGTCCGGGCACCACGATCCGGGGTGCTGCCGCAGCAGCTGGGTGACGCGGTCCCGTCGTGCCTGCTGCCAGCCACCGGTGGGGTGGGGCTCGGAGACGACGTTGACCTGGGCACCGTAGGCGGTCAGCAGCCGGGTCATGGACCGTTCCAGGCCCGGGTCGGTGACCAGGGTGACCGGATGGCCGTGGACCATGCCCGCGAGGGCCAGGCCGAGGCCGAGGGTTCCGCTGGTGGACTCGATGATCCTGCCTCCGGGCTTCAGATCCCCCCGGGCCCGGGCACGTTCGACCATGTGCAGGCCGGGACGGTCCTTGATGCCGCCGGGATTGAATCCTTCCAGCTTCGCCCAGAAGCCCCGTCCCGCAGGGGCGAAGGGCTCGCCGACGTGCAGGAGAGGAGTGTTGCCGACCAGACCGGTCAGGGCGGTGTGGCCGGGCTTGGTGAGATGTCGTGCGGTGTGGGGAGAGTGCATCAGTCGGCTCTCAACTTTCGGTGATTGGCGCGTCGGGTGCTGATCTCTCGCACGCCGCCCCGTCCCGGGCGGACGGGCCCAGGGCTCAGTGGCAGGGAGCGGCGGCCGCGGCATGCTGCGGCTCGAAGGGCACGGCCTACGTCCGCCACCGGCACAGCGCGCACAGCACGAAGCGGCCGGACACGGATCTCCGGACCTCCCCCGGCATACGGGAACCCCCGTCGGGTGCCGCCGCGCGCGCCGCCGTTGCTTCGGCATCCGCCGCGGCGGTGACCGGCGCACGCATCTGCTGACGTCCGGTCAGCTCCACCTGCGAACCGGGCAGCGAGCAGGAGGAGTCGGCGGGGGCCGCAGCAAGCGGCACCGGCTCGACGCTCTGTGGGGCGCCCGGGACCGTACGGGCCGAGCCGTGAGCATGGCCGGACCCGTGCAGCAGCGCCGCGCAGTCGAGCGCGATCAGGAGCAGCGCGCTCAGGAGCAGCGCGAGCAGCCGGCACGGCACCGAGGCAGCCGGGAGCGGGCGAACGCGGGACGGCGGGAGCACAGTTCCTCCGCGGGAGGGCCGTCACGCACCATGCGGTGCGTCGAAACGGCGGGCGGGGCGGGCAGTGTCAGGGCATCGCCGCAGAGATCCGCCTCGCATCGCGCGGTGGCGCATCGGACGAGGCAGGTGGCGGCGAACTGGCCGACCGCCTCGCGCACAGCCGCGGTGGGCTGTCCCGGAACTGTGTCACATGGGAATGCGTCGAGAGCCGGCGAGCAGACGCCGCATCCTAGACCTGCAGAACTGTGGCTCTTATCGACATGCTCGGCAATTGTCTGGCCGACGCCACATCACCGAAGGCGACCGGAGCAGGTGGGCCCGGCGGAGAAATGGCCTCCTCGACGAAGGCACAGGCGCCGGGGGCATCCAGAGCAGGGGTCTGCTCCGGCTGGCCGGGCACGCACTCCTGAGCCGGATGGGACGGGCCGTGACCACCACCGTGGTGGTCCACCGGCACGTCCTCGGCCGCGTGGCTGTCCATCGCGTGGCTGTCCATCGCAGTCGCCGCACGCACGGTCGCGCCTGCGTCGAGATGGCCGGTGACGCCTTCGGCACTCACGCCGTGCGCGTACACGAAGGCGAACAGCATCATGGCCACCCACAGCATGCGCAACGGACCCGCCGATGTGCGGGCCCGCGACATGCGGGAGGACGACCAGGCCGTAACCATGCCGTGATCGTAGCGCCTCGCCCTGACGACCCGCCGCCGCCCCGGTCGCAACCACCACGCCGGCATCGGACACGGCGGCCAGGCACCGGTACGGGCGGAAGTGGGAGCAGAGCCTGCGGATCGACGGACGGCCGAAGCCGGGTTGATGCTCCGGACGGTGCCGCCTGACGCTCCGGACCGTGCCGCCGTCAGCGCACCTGGGCGGCGAACGCCGCGTACGCCCGCTCGTCGAAGAGGACGAACCGCACCTCTTCCACCGCTGTCTTCGCGTCCCGCACGGTCCCGACCGCGATGCGGGCGGCATCGTCCATGGGCCAGCTGTAGACCCCGGTGGAGATGGCCGGGAACGCGACCGTCCGCGCGCCCAGTTCGTCGGCGACCCGCAGCGACTCGCGGTAGCAGGAGGCGAGCAGGGCGGAGCGGTCCTCGGTCGTGCTGTAGACGGGACCGACGGTGTGGATGACCCACTGCGCGTGAAGCCTGCCGGCCGTGGTCGCGACGGCCTGCCCGGTCGGCAGTCCCTTGCCGTACTGCGAGGCACGGAGCTTGCGGCATTCGTCGAGGATCTCCGGCCCGCCGCGCCGGTGGATCGCCCCGTCGACACCGCCGCCGCCGAGGAGTGAGGAGTTCGCGGCGTTGACGATGGCGTCCGCGTGCTGCTCGGTGATGTCGCCGTGGACGAGGGTGAGGGAGGCACGGTTGGTCATACGGACATCATCGCGCGGTCAGCGCCCGCCCCGCAGGTGCCGCCACACCGCCTTCGCCGCGTTGTGTCCCGACATGCCGTGCACGCCCGGCCCCGGCGGAGTCGCGGATGAGCACAGGAAGACCGCCGGGTGCGGGGTCGAGTACGGGAACAGGGACAGCTTGGGGCGCAGGAGCAGCTGGAGGCCGCTAGCCGCGCCGCAGGCGATGTCGCCGCCCACATAGTTGGCGTTGCGCGCGGCGAGCTCGGGCGGGCCGGCGGTGGCGCGGGCGAGGACGCGGTCGCGGAAGCCGGGGGCGAAGCGCTCGATCTGGCGCTCGATCGCGTCGGTGAGGTCGCCCTCCCAGCGGTGCGGGACGTGCCCGTACGCCCAGAAGACATGCTTGCCCTCGGGCGCCCGGGAGGGGTCGACGAGGCTGGGCTGGGCGGTGATCAGGAACGGCGTGGCGGGCGCGGTGCCACCGGACGCCTCGCGCAGCGCGGCGCCGATCTCGCGGCTGCTGGGGCCGATCTGGACGGTCCCGGCGCGCCGGGGCTCGGCGGCGGTCCAGGGGACGGGGCCGTCCAGGGCGTAGTCGATCTTGAAGACGCTCGCGCCGTAGCGGTACCCGTCGTACGCCCGCCCCAGGCCCGCGATCTTGGCCAGGGCCGTCGGGGAGGTGTCGAAGACGTACGCGCGGGCGGGAGGCAGATCGTCCAGGCGCTTGATCTCGGAGCCGGTGTGGATCGTGCCGCCGAGGTCTCGTACGTACGCGGCGAGGGCGTCGGAGATCGACTGCGAGCCGCCGCGCGGCAGCGGCCAGCCCCCGGCGTGCGCGGCGAGCGCGAAGACGAGCCCGACCGCGCCGGTGCCGATGCCGTGGAGCGGGGCGATGACATGGGCGACGAGCCCGGCGAACAGCGCGCGGGCCCGGTCGTCGCGGAACCGGCGCAACAGCCAGGTGGAGGGCGGGAGCCCGGCGAGCCCGAAGCGGGCGAGGGTGACGGGATCGCGGGGCAGCGCGGTGAGCGGGAGGGACATGAAGTCCCGGGCGAGGGTGTCCCACTTGCCGAGGTAGGGGGCGACGAGGCGGCGGTACACGCCGGCGTCCCGGGGCCCGAACGAGGCGGCGGTCTCGGCGACGGAGCGGGACAGCACGGCGGCGGTGCCGTCGTCGAAGGGGTGCGCCATGGGAAGCGGCGGATGGAGCCACTCCAGCCCGTACCGCGCGAGCGGCATGGCCTTGAAGGCGGGTGAGCCCGCGCCCAGCGGGTGCACCGCGGAACAGGGGTCGTGCCGGAAGCCGGGGAGCGTCAGCTCCTCGGTCCTGGCGCCGCCGCCCACGGTGTCCAGGGCCTCGAACACGGCGACGGAGAAGCCGCGGCGCGCCAACTCGGCGGCGGCGGTCAGCCCGTTGGGTCCCGCCCCCACGACGACGGCATCGAGCATCGACGGCACCTTGGGACTCCTTCGTCAGCCGATGGCCAAGGAATCCAGCATATTGCGCGGCACCGACAACGATGCCCGGGGCTGCCCCGCCCGGCGGTGATCAGGACCGCGGTGCGGGCAGTCTGCGGGGTTCGATGCGCTCTTCGACGGCCGCGTCGCCCTCGCGTACGACGACATAGGCACCCTTTCCCGGTACTTCTGTGACTGCTTCGACCAGTTCGGTGCCGCGGTAGACCAGGCCGACTCCGTCGTCGGTGCAATGCGTGACGGGCAGGGTGCCGTCGGCGACCAGTCGGTGCACCAGCGGCCGGCGGCCCGCGTCGGTGTCGTAGTGCACACCGTTGCCGTACGGCAGGAAGCCCAGGGCGTTGGTGAGCGGTCGCAGATCGGGCCCGAAGGAGTCGGTGGCGCCACCGCGGAACCAGCAGATCGATCCGGCGCTGACCCCGCTGAGGACGACACCGGCCTCCCAGGCCCTGCGCAGGACGGCGTCGAGCCCGTGGACCCGCCACACCGCGAGCAGATTGGCCACCGAGCCGCCCATGACCCAGACGACGTCCTGCTCGAGAACGGTGCCCTCGATGTCGTCGAGGTTGGGCATCGGGAAGAGATGAAGGGGCGTCAGGTCGAATCCGGCCACGCGCGCGGCCTCTGTCATGCGCGAGGTGAAGTGCTCGGCGTCGCCGATGGCGGTGCCGACGTACATGATCCGGGGCCGGCGGCCGTGGACTCCGGACAGCTCGACCGCGTGGTGCACCAGTGAATGGAACGTCACCATGGTGCGGCCGCCGACACGGTGGCCACCGGAGGTGGCGACGATGGTGGGCTCCGGGGCGCTCATGGAACATGACCCTATCGACCCGGGAACGCCACTGTCTGCCGCCCGGCGGGCGAGCGTGCCCCGGGGCCCGGACGCACGGCGTCGGGACGCAGGGCCGGGACGCAGGGCTGGGACGCACGGCCGGGAAGCGGGGCCCGTACCCCCGCCTCCCGGCCGCCTCGCGCCCCTGCCCGCGGGGGCTATACGCTCGCCGCTGCCAGGAGACCGTGGAGGAACACCGCCGTCGCCGCGTCACGCGCCGCCGTGAACGGCAGCGCGTTGCCGCCCGTGATGCGGAAAGGCGCACCGGTGAGGGTCAGGTCCGCGCCGCCCGCTTCGGTGACGAGGAGGAGGCCCGCCGCGTGGTCCCACGCGTTCTCCCAGGAGAACGCGACCGCGTCGAGCTCGCCGCGGGCCACCGCGAGGTACTCCAGGCCGGCGGAGCCGCACGGGCGGGCGTGAACGCCGTCGGTGCGCAGCGCCAGGAGGGCTTCCTTCTGCTCCGGAGTGGTGAAGTCCGGGTGGGAGGTGGCCACTTCGAGGACCGCGCCGGGCTCCGGTGAGCCCGACCGTATCGGCATGCCGTCCACCCGCGCGCCGTGGCCGCGCACCGCGACGGCCATCTCGTCCAGCGCCGGGGCGTACGTCCAGGACGCCAGCACCTCGCCGTGCCGCGCCAGCGCGACGAGTGTGCAGAATCCGGGATCGCCGTGCACGAACTGCCGCGTGCCGTCGACCGGGTCGACGATCCACACGGGCGCGTCGCCGCGCAGCGCGTCGTACACCGCCGGGTCCGCGTGGACCGCTTCCTCGCCCACCACGACCGAGCCCGGCAGCAGTGCGGTGAGGGACGCCGTCAGGTGCTCCTCGGCACTGCGGTCGGCCACCGTCACCAGGTCGTGCGGACCGTTCTTCTCGACGATCTCGTGCGCGGCGAGCTGGCGGAAGCGCGGCATGATCTCGGAGGCGGCCGCCTTGCGGACCGCCTCCTCGACCAGGGCGAGGTTTCCGGAATCCCAGGGGTTCCCTGTCGTCCCGGACAGAAGCTCTTCGGTCATGCGACCAGGAAAGCACGCCCCACTGACATCCCAGCTGCCGCCCGGTGACCGGCCGATGGATACCCGGCGAAGCCACGGCGACCGGAAGGTGTACGCCGGGCGTACGGTCAGCGGCCGACCGCGTAACCCTGCATGCCACGCGGGTTCGCCGCGGCGAGAAGGACACCGGTTTCCGGGTCTCGTGCGACCGCGCACAGCCGTCCCTCCGACCATGCCTCGCCGATGGTGATGTCATGACCACGCCGCCGCAGCTCCGCCACCACCTCCGGGTCCGTCCGCGACTCGACCGCGACGGCACCGGGCCGCATCCCACGCGGATGGAAGGAGCCCGGGAAGCTGTCGTTGTGCCAGTTCGGCGCGTCGATCGCACCCTGGAGGTCCGGCCCGCCCCGCACCGGAGCGCGCAGTGCCACGGCCAGGAAGAAGTGCAGCTGCCACTGGTCCTGCTGGTCGCCGCCCGGCGTGCCGAAGGCCATCACCGGCACTCCGTCCCGCAGAGCCAGCGACGGCGTCAGAGTCGTACGGGGGCGGCGGCCCGGCGTGAGCGAGTTCGGCAGTCCCGGGTCCAGCCAGGCCATCTGCAACCGCGTGCCGAGCGGAAAGCCCAGTTCCGGCACGACCGGGTTGGACTGGAGCCAGCCGCCGCTGGGCGTGGCCGCGACCATGTTGCCCCAGCGGTCGACGACATCCAGATGGCAGGTGTCACCCCGCGTGCCGCCGTCCTCGGCGACGGTCGGCTCACCCGCACCCGCGATCATCGTCGCGTCGAAGCCGGGCTCCTCCCCCGCCGCGACGCCGAGAGCGTGCGCGCTGAGCACGGGTGATCGCCCCTCCGGGCTGCCCGGCCGCAGCTCGTACGAGGCCTTCTCCCCGATCAGCGCCCGCCGCTGCGCGTTGTACGGCTCCGACAGCAGCGCCTCCAGGGGGACGTCCGCGGCATCGCCGTACCACGCCTCCCGGTCCGCCATCGCGAGCTTGCAGCCCTCGATGAGCAGATGGACGTACTCGGCGGAGCCGTACTCCGGCAGCTGGGGCGGCAGCAGCGCCAGCTGCTGCAGAAAGGCCGGCCCCTGGCTCCAGCCGCCCGTCTTGCACAGCGTCCAGCCGTTCCAGTCGTACGTCACCGGCGCCTCGTACGTCGCCGACCAGCCCGCCAGGTCGGCCCGGGTGAGCGTCCCGGTGTGCCGCGTTCCGCTGGTGTCCGTCGTGGGCACGCCGGACCGGCGGACGAGGGCCTCGGCGATGAAGCCGTCGCGCCAGACCGCCCGTGCCCGCTCGATCTGTCCGGTCCGCCCGCGACCCCCGGCCTCCGCGATCAGGCGCCGCCAGGTCGCGGCGAGCGCGGGGTTACGGAACAGCTCGCCGGGCTTCGGGGCCCTGCCGCCCGGCAGATACACCTCGGCGGAGGTCGTCCACTCCGTCTCGAAGAGCGCGCGTACGGTCTCCACGGTCCGCCCCACCCGCTCGACCGGCGCGTGCCCTTCCTCCGCGTACCCGATGGCGTACTTCAGCACCTCGGCGAGCGTCTTGGTGCCGTGGTCGCGCAGCAGCACCATCCAGGCGTCGAAGGCACCGGGCACGGCGGCGGCCAGCGGCCCGGTCCCGGGGACGAGCCCGAGTCCGAGCGCACGGTAGTGGTCGATGGTGGCGCCGCCCGGCGCTGGGCCCTGCCCGCACAGCACCCGCACTTCGCCGCCCGCCGGAGCGAGGATGATCGGGACCTCGCCGGCGGGCCCGTTGAGGTGCGGCTCGACGACATGCAGGACGAAGCCCGCGGCGACGGCGGCGTCGAAGGCGTTCCCGCCGTCCTCCAGCACGGCCATCGCGGACTGCGAGGCCAGCCAGTGGGTGGAGGACACCATGCCGAAGGTGCCCTGAAGAGTGGGCCGGGTGGTGAACATGCGCGGTGGCTCCATCGGTGTGCGGGGATCCGTGTGCGTGGATCCGTCTGCGTGGATCCGTGTGCGGGGGCGGAGGCGACGGCGGCGGTCGCGTCGGGGCCGCGCCGTCCTCGCCCACCAGATGGCAGGAGACCTGTCGGGCCGTACCGGCAGCGTACGCAGCTCCGGGATCCCGGCGCGGCGACATGCGACCGCTCCCGTCCCGGGAATGGCGTTGTCGTCCTCGGCGTCTTTATTGGGGGCGTTGTCGTCCGCGGCGTTCTCTCCGTGGGCGTTCTCTCCGTCGGCGTTCTGCTGACGGCACGAAGGGGCTGGAGGCAGCGCGGTGCACGGTGAGTACAAGGTCCCGGGCGGAAAGCTCGTCGTCGTCGATCTCGAGGTGAGGGACGGAGTACTGCGCGACGTACGGGTGGCCGGGGACTTCTTCCTCGAACCCGACGAGGCCCTCCCCGCCATCGACCGCGCCCTGGAGGGCGCCCCGGCCGACACCGACGCCGCCGGGCTCGCGGTCCGCATCGACGCGGCGCTGCCGCCCGGCACCGAGATGTACGGGCTGACCACCGAGGGCATCGGCGTCGCCGTGCGCCGCGCCCTCGCGCACGCCACCGACTGGACCGACTACGCCTGGCAGCTCGTCCACGACGGTCCGCAGCCGCCCGCCCTGCACATGGCCCTCGACGAGGTCCTCACCGCCGAGGTCGCGGCCGGCCGGCGCCCGCCGACGCTGCGCGTGTGGGAATGGGGCGCCCCCGCCGTCGTCATCGGCAGCTTCCAGTCCCTGCGCAACGAGGTCGCCCCGGCCGCGGCGGAGCGTCACGGCATCACGGTCGTGCGCCGGATCTCCGGCGGCGGAGCGATGTTCATCGAACCGGGCAACACGATCACGTACTCCCTGTCCGTGCCCGGCTCCCTCGTCTCCGGCCTCTCCTTCGCGGACAGTTACGCGTATCTCGACGACTGGGTGCTGGGCGCGCTCGGCGACATGGGCATCAAGGCCTGGTACCAGCCGCTGAACGACATCGCCACCGAGGCGGGCAAGATCGCGGGCGCGGCGCAGAAGCGGGTGGCGGACGGCGGCGCGGTGCTGCACCACGTGACGATGGCGTACGACATCGACGCCGACAAGATGCTCGATGTGCTGCGCATCGGGCGCGAGAAACTGTCCGACAAGGGGACCAAGAGCGCGAAGAAGCGGGTGGATCCGCTGCGCCGGCAGACCGGACTGCCGCGCGAGGCGGTCATCGAGCGGATGATCGACTCGTTCCGCGGGCGGTACGGGCTGACGGAGGGCAAAGTGACGGACGAGGAGATGGCGCGGGCACAGGAGCTCGTGGCGGCGAAGTTCGCGACGCGGGAGTGGACCGCCCGGGTGCCTTAGGGCCGGTCTGTGGGATCCTCCCGCCGCGCCCGGGTCCCGGTGCCCGTGCACACCTCCCTCTGTTCTCTTCTTCGGTTCTCTTCTTCGGTTCTCTTCTTCGGTTCTCTCTGTCAGAAGGCCTGGGGGTGGCGGAACAGACGCCCCGGGTCGTACGACGTCTTCACCCGGGCAAGACGGTCGGCGTTCGCGCCGTAGTACGCCCGGCGCCAGTCCCGCAGTTTGGGGTCCGTGTAGTTCTGGTACGCCTGGCCGCTCGCCCAGGGCCGCATCGCCCCGTGCGTACCGTCGAGCCAGGCCTGGTGCCGGGCCACGGTGGTCGCGGAGGCGTTGTCCGGCCACGAGACGATGTACTGGGCCAGGAACAGCGCGTCGCGGTGGACGAACGCCGTGTCGGCCGCCCGTACCCGCCCCACCGCGCCGCCCAGCGCGTCCAGCGCGATGCTGCCCGCGCCGCCTCCGTGGAGCCCGGCGAGCCGTTCCACCCGGGCGAGCAGTGCTTTCACCCCGTCGGCCGGGATGCGCCGGGTGTAGAAGTCCGAGCGTGCCGCGTACGATTCGCGCGCCACCCGGCCCTGGGGCGTACGGCCGGGCAGACTGCCCTGCTGGTGGGCCTGGGCGATGGTGAAGCCCGAGACGCCGCCCATCACCTTCATCGCGTCCATGAACGGCCGGGTGCGCACGGACACCGACCGTGCGGGCGCGCCGATGGCGTCGGCGAGGCGGTCGAGGCTGTTCTCGAGGTCTCCGCGGCGGCCCAGGCTCAGGCCGCCGACCCGCACCGATCCCGGCTGTCCTCCGACCGGAGCGGACAGGTGCAGATTCGCCCAGATCTCGTCGGGCGCGGTCGGAGCCCAGCGCTGCCACTCTCGCAGTACGGCTTCGGCCCGGGACCAGGGCCAGCTCAGGAAGAACGTCGTGCACTGCGGCGCCGCGTGGGTGCGCAGCCGCAGCTCGGTGACGACACCGAACTGGGCGTTGCCGCCGCCGCGCAGCGCCCAGAACAGATCGGGGTCGTGCTGGGCGTCCACGTTGCGTATCCGGCCGTCGGCGGTGACGATGCGGGCGCCGGTGACGCTGTCGCTCGTCAGACCGTAGGCGCGGCTGACGACGCCGATGCCGCCGCCGAGGGCGAGTCCGGAGACGCCCACGGTGGGACAGGACCCGGCGGGTACGGTCCGCCCGCGAGCCGTCAGCCGGTCGTACACGTCGATCAGTTTGGCGCCGGCTCCGACCGTCGCAGTGCCCCCCGAGAGCGAGACGGACGCCATCTTCTGTACGTCGACGACCAGGCCGGGCCCGGAAGACCAGCCGGCGTACGAGTGGCCGCCGCTGCGCACCGCGACGGGCACCTGGTGGCGGCGGGCGAACTCCAGGCAGCTGCGGACGTCCTCGGGCCGTGCGCAGTACGCGATCCCGGTCGGCCGCACCCCGTCGAACCGGGGATTGAACAGCTTGCGCGCGGTGTCGTAGTCGCGGTCGCCGGGCCGCACGAGCGTTCCGTCCAGCCCGCGGGCCAGCGCGGCCCAGTCACCGGCCCGAGGCGGACGGGGCGCCCGGGCCGCCTGGGCCGCCTGGCCGGCGGAGGCGGTCGCCGCCCAGGCGCCCGCTGCCACGCCCGCGCCGGCGGCAACTCCCGCACCCAGCAGGACGCGACGGGTGAACCTGCCGGTCCCCGCGGCCCCCGCGCCCGTCTCCGCCCCGCTGCCCCGCCGCGCCGTCTCGCCCATCGCCCTGTCCTCGCCTTCCGTCGACATCCGGTCGGGAGGATGACGAGGAGACGGTGGCGGTTCCCGTCGACGGTGCTTCTCTCGTGAGCGGTGGTTCCCGTCAGCGCGAGGGGGACGCCGAGGTGGGCGGTGTGGGCGGCAGGTCGTAGACGTTGCCGGGGGTCACGACGGTGGTGATGGCCTTGGCGAAGAGCGTGCTGTTCTCGTTGCCCTGGTAAGGGATGTCCGTGTTGCTGAGGACGACCAGAGTCGCGTTCGCCGATGGCAGGTAGACCGTCACGGACTGGTAGCCGGGCAGAGAACCGTTGTGCCCGATCCAGCCGTGGTTGGTGAAGATGCCGAGGCCGTATCCGGTCCCGGGATAGCCGGTGGGCAGCGTCCGCAGTCGCCGTGCCTGGGTGGCGGGCTGGAGCAGGGTGCCCGTCGCGACGATGCGCGCCCATGCGCGGAGGTCGGCCAGGTCCGAGATCATCGCTCCGGCGGCCCAGCCCCATGACGGGTTCCAGTCCGTCGCATCCGCGACTTCGCCGTTCAGCGTCTGGTTGGTGTAGCCGTGTGCGTGCGGATCCGGGAACTCGGCCCCGGTGGGGAAGAGCGTGTGGTCCAGGTGACTCGGTTGCAGCACCTGCTGCTTGATGTAGTCGGCGAGGGGCCGGCCGCTCGCCTTCTCCACCACCAGGCCGAGCAGGATCAGGTTCGTGTTGGAGTACTCGAACTTCTTCCCCGGCTCGGCACTCGGCGGATGTCTGAAGGCGTAGTCGAGCAATTGCCGCGGCGTGAACGGCCGGTTGGGGTCGGAAAGGAAAGCCTTGTCGAAATCGGGGTCCTCGCTGTAGGAGAACAGCCCACTGCGCATCTCGGCCAGCTGGCGCAGGGTGATCCGGTCGCCGCCCGGGACGTCCTGCACGTACTTCGACACCGGGTCGTCGAGACCGGCCTTCCCCTCGTCCACCAACCGCAAGAGGGCGGTCACGGTGAACGTCTTCGTCTCGCTGCCGATCCGCATGCGCAGCCCGTCCGACATGGCGGCGCCGCTGCTCTTGTCCGCGACGCCGAACGCACGGACGTAGCTGCCCTTTCCCTTGATCCACAGCCCCACGATGACGCCGGGCACACCCGCCTGGCGCATCGTCCGGGTGACGGCCTTGTCGAGCTGCGCCGACACGGCCGGAGTCAGTGCGCGGACCGAAGCACCGGGAGAGGGCGTCGGAGCCGCCGCGGCCGGCGGGGCCGTCGTGGAGGTGCCGGCGCACGCCGTGACGGCCAGCAGCCCCGCGGCAGCGAGTGCAGCCGCCGCGATCCGGCCGGGGGCCCTGGCCGCGAACAGGCGCCGCACACGCATGCAGAAGATCCCCAATGCCATGCCAAATGCCATCCCAGGTGCCGGCGCAGGTGCCGTCTCAGGTGCCATCCCAGGTGTCTCTTTCGGCCGTGAGGTCGGGCGACGGCGCGCAAGCACCCGGAAGGGCGCCGAGAGGAGACGCGTGCCGAGCACAACGTACGTCGCGGTCATGCATCCGACGGCGAGACCCGGCCCGGCACTGACCCGTTCGGCAGCGTGGCAGCGTGGCCGGAACGAGGCGCACGCCTCCGCCGGCCTTACGTGGACCACCTGACGAAAGGACATGGTTCGGGACGGCCGCCGGCCGGCGTTGCGCCGTTCGCCCCGCCCGGTCCCGTGCTCAGCCCGCGCCCCGCACCAGGAGGAGCAGCGCGTCCGCGAGGTCCTCCGCCGGGGAGCCCGTGGCCAGGCGACGCAGCTGGAGGCCGGTGACCAGGGCGACGGTGGTCGCAGCGAGGCGTTCGGCATCGGGAACGCCGAGAGCCGTGAGGATCTGGGCGGCGAGGCGGTCGTAGGCGGTGAAGCACTCGGCGGCGGCTTCGCGCAGCCGCTCGTCGCGGCCCGCCTGGATGTACAGCTCGAACGGCGCGATGTGCTCGCTGTCGAAGACGGTGCCGTCCGCGACCTGTCCGGCCAGGGCCGCCGCGCCGTCGAGATCGACACCGTCGGCCTCGCCGGCGTCGGCGAGTGCCGTGAGGCGCCGGGTCTCCTCGCGGACGAAGTGCAGCAGCGACTCACGCAGCAGCTCGTGCTGGCTGGTGAAGTGGTACGTGACCGAACCGAGCGATACGCCGGCCTCCTTGGCGATCCGCCGGTTGGTGACCGCGGCGATGCCGTCCTGGCCGATGATGCGCAGGACGGCACCGATGATGCGCCGGCGCGTCGGAGGTATGGACGGGACGGCTGGCGCGGCGGGCTCGCTGGACATGCGCGTCATTGTTCCACCGGCGCACTCCAGGTGATCAAGGGGTCGGGGTGGCGCTCGTACCAGCGGCGCTCGTCCTCCAGCTGGGCGGCCAGCGAGATGAGCCGCTCCTCCCCGCCCGCGGGACCGAGCAGCTGGGCGCCGACGGGCAGGCCCTCGGTGGTGAATCCGGCGGGGACGTTGACCCCGGGCCAGCCGAGGACGTTCCACGGCCAGGCGTAGGGACAGGCCGCGGCCATCGTCGCGTTGGTGCGCCAGGTGCTGAGCCCGTCGAAGGTGCCGACCCGCGGCGGGGGCGCCGCGGTGGTCGGGGTGAGGATGACGTCGTACGTGTCGAACAGGGCGCCGATGCGGCGGTGCTGGCGGACCTCGCGGGCGCGGGCGGCGCGCACGATCCGGCCGCCGAGCAGCTTGCCGTTGCGCAGGGCGGTGCGGGTGCGCGGATCGAGCAGGTCCGGCTCGGGGTGCAGGGCGGCGATTTCGGCGACGCCCGCCGTGCCGCGGGGGACGAAGCCGATGCCGATCAGCCCGTAGCGGGGGCGGGCTTCTTCGACATGGTGGCCGAGTCGGGCGAGGGCCTCGGCGAGCTCGGTCACGGCGCGGCGGACCTCGGGGTGGGGCTTGGCGCCGGTGAGGGTGAGCGGGGGGCGCCAGGCGAGGGCGATCCGCAGCCGGCCCGGGTCGCGGCGGGCGGCGGCCGAGGCGTCGATGGCCTCCGGCCGGTGCAGATCCTCCGGGTGCGGGCCCTGGACGACGTCGAGCAGCAGCGCCGCGTCGGCGACGGTGCGCGCCAGCGGGCCGTTGACGGCGAGGCCCTGGAAGGCGTCGGTGTGCGGAAAGAGCGAGACCCGGCCGCGCTGCGGCTTGATGCCGACGAGATGGGTCCAGGCGGCGGGGATCCGGATGGAGCCCGCACCGTCCGAGCCGAGGGCGGCGGGGACGAGTCCGGCGGCGACGGCGGCCGCGGAGCCGCCGGAGGACCCGCCCGGAGTGTGGTCCGTGGACCACGGGTTGCGGGTGGCGCCGAAGGCGGGGCCCTCGGTGAACGGCCACTGGCCCAGCTCGCAGGAGTTGGTCTTGCCGACGATGACGGCACCGGCCGCCCGCAGTCGCCGTACGGCTTCGCCGTCGGCGGTCGCCGGCGCGATCTCGCCGCGGCAGCCGAACAAGGTCGGCAGCCCTGCCACATCGGTGTCGTCCTTGACGGCGAGCGGGACGCCGAGCAGGGGCAGCCTCTCCCCCGCCGCGAGCCGCCGGTCGGCGTTCTCAGCCTCGGCGAGCGCCTCCTGCGCCCGTACGTGCCGGAAGGCGTTGAGGGTGGGCTGGCTCGCCTCGATGCGTTCGAGCGAGGCCTGCACCAGCTCCACCGCTGTGACCTGGCCTTCGGTCAACTTCCGTGCTTGTTCGGCAAGTCCTGAGAAATCTGCTGTGGACATGGCCACCTTCGGCTCCCTATCGTTCGTTCGAACGAACAGAACTGGAGGGTAACCAGATGCGCATCACCGGATCAACCGTTCTGCTCACGGGTGTCACCGGCGGTATAGGCGCCGCGCTGGCGGCCGAACTCGCCGCGCGCGGCGCGCGGTTGATCCTCACGGGCCGCCGCGCCGACGCCCTCGAACCTCTCGTGAAGGCGTTCGACGCCCGCGGAATCGTCGCCGATCTGGCTGACCCCGACGATGTCGAACGGCTCGCCCGCGAAGCGGCGGGTACCGAGATCCTCATCGCCAACGCCGCCCTGCCGTCCAGCGGCGAGCTTCTCGACTACACCCCCGACCAGATCGACCGGGCCCTCGCGGTCAACCTCCGTGCTCCGGCGATGCTGGCCCGCCTCCTCGCCCCGGCGATGGTCGAGGCTCGCCGGGGCCATCTGGCGTTCGTCGGCTCGATGTCGGGCAAGACGGCGACCAAGAGCTCCGCCCTCTACAACGCCACCAAGTTCGGTCTGCGGGGCTTCGCGCTCGCGCTGCGTCAGGACCTCCACGAGCACGGTGTCGGGGTCTCCCTCATCCAGCCCGGCTTCGTGCGCGACGCGGGCATGTTCGCGGCGACCGGCGCCGAGGCACCGGCCGGACTGCGTACGGTCTCGCCGCGCCAGGTCGTCGCCGGTGTCGTCCGCTCCATCGAACAGGACCGGGCCGAAGTGAATGTCGCCCCGGTCGAGATGAAGGTCCTCACCGCGATCGGCGGCCAGTTCCCGGGCTTCTCCGAACGTGTCCAGCGGCGCGCGAGCGGCGCGGACCGCACCATCCGCCGGATCGTGGAGGCGCAGCGCGACAGCCGCTGACCGCCTCGTCCGCGGGGCGGGCGGGAGTGTCAGTGGCCGCTGTTACGGTCGGCCGCATATTCGCAGTACGGGAATTCACAGGGGACTTCGAGACGCATCCGGCGGGTCGACGGCGCGTCCTGCCACGGCGACCCGGACCGGCTGCGGGAGCGGCTGGTCCGGGCGCCTGAGCCGGTTGCTCAGCGGTGCCGGGCCCGGTGAGGCAGCATCAGCAGGGTGTACAGGAGCATCGCGGCCGCGAGCCCCACCGCCCAGCCGTAGTTCGCGAGGGGCTTGAGGACGGGGATGAGTCCTTCCTCGGGGAAGGGTCCCTTGCCGGGCGCGGAGTGGGAGCCGCCGATCGCCAGTACGCCGCCCACCGCGAACGAGCAGACGGCTCGCCAGTTCCAGCCTGCGGCGTACCAGTAGCGCCCGTGCGGCCGGTAGAGATCCGCCAGGGCGAGGCGGGTGCGGCGGATGATCCAGTAGTCGGCGATGAGGATGCCCGCGACCGTGCCGAGCAGACCGCCGACCAGTCCGAGCCAGGTGAAGATGTACAGCTCGGGGGTCTCGGTCAGCTTCCACGGCATGATGAGGACGCCGACGACTCCCGTGATCAGTGCACCGGTGCGGAAGTTGATGAAACGCGGCGCGAGATTCGCCAGGTCGTACGCGGGTGACACGACGTTCGCCGCGATGTTCACCGAGATCGTCGCGATCAGCACCGTCACCAGGGCGAACAGCAGCCCGAAGACGTTGTCGGCCTTGGCGGCGAGCTGGACCGGGTCCCAGACCGGCGCGCCGTACACGGCCTGGGAGCCGGAGGTGACGAACACGGACAGCAGCGCGAACAGCGTCATCGTCGTCGGGAGCCCCAGCGTCTGGCCCCAGACCTGGGCGCGCTGTCCGGAGCCGAAGCGGGTGAAGTCCGGGATGTTCAGGGACAGGGTGGACCAGAAAGCGATCATTCCCATGAGGGAGGGGAAGAAGACGGGCCAGAAGTCCTCGCCCCAGCCGAGCTTGGAGGGCTGGTCCAGCAGCGGACCGAAGCCACCCGCCTTGATCGCGATCCACACCAGCAGCACCAGCGCGCCGACGATGACGAACGGCGCCGCCCAGTTCTCGAACCGGCGCAGGGTCTCCATGCCCCGGTAGATGATGGCCAGTTCGATCGCCCAGAAGACGATGAAGCAGAGCCACAGGGTCCAGGGCTGGCCGGCGATCTCGGCGGCCTTCGTCCAGCCGCCGAAGATCGTGCCGAGCAGAACGAAGATGCCCTGGCCGCCGATCCAGGTCTGGATGCCGAACCAGGCGCAGGCCACCGCCGCCCTGATGAGTGCCGGGAGGTTGGCACCGCGCAGTCCGAACGAGGCGCGCGCGAGCACCGGGAAGGGAATGCCGTACTTGGGCCCGGCATGCCCGGTGAGCAGCATCGGGAACAGCACGATCACATTGGCCAGCGCGATCGTGAAGACGGCCTGTTTCCAGTCCATGCCGAGCGCGACGAGCCCGGAGGCGAGCAGCCAGGACGGGATGTTGTGGGCCATGCCGACCCACAGCGCGGCGAAGTTGTATGTCGTCCAGTGGCGGCGGACGACCGGTACGGGCAGCAGATCGCCGTTGACGAAGCGGCCTTCGTCGGGGACCGCGCCGGGCGCGAGCTCCACCCGGCCCTGTGCGTCGATCATCTGGTCGGAGTCGGACGGGGCCGGGGGAACGGTCGCGGTCATGGCCTTGGCCCTTCAGCAGTGGCGGGTGCCCTTCAGCGGTTGAACGCAGGGATGACCTCGGCGCCGTACGCGTCGATCGTCGCTTCCTTCGCGTCGTGCATGTTGTAGACGGCGAACTGGTCCACGCCCAGCTCGCGCAGCGCCGTCAGCTTCTCGATGTGCGCGGACGCCGGGCCGAGCAGGCAGAACCTGTCCACGATCTCGTCGGGCACGAAGTCCGTGGACGGATTGCCGGCCCGGCCGTGATGGCTGTAGTCGTAGCCGTGCCGCTCCTTGATGTACGCGGTCAGCGCCTCCGGCACCATGTCCGAGTGCTCGCCGTAGCGGGACACCAGGTCGGCGACATGGTTGCCGACCATTCCGCCGAACCAGCGGCACTGGTCGCGTGCGTGCGCCAGGTCGTCGCCGACGTAGGCGGGCGCGGCGACGCAGATCGTGATCGCGTCCGGGTCGCGTCCTGCGTCGGCGGCCGCGGCACGCACCGCCTTCACCATCCATTCGGTGAGGTACAGGTCGGCGAGCTGCAGGATGAAGCCGTCGGCCTGCTGTCCGGCGAGCGCGAGCGCCTTCGGTCCGTACGCCGCCATCCACACGGGCAGTTTCCCGTTCCGGACCCAGGGGATCCGCAGCGGCTGTCCGTCGACGACGGCCTGCCGGCCTTCGGCGAGATCGCGGATGACGCCGATCGCCTCACCGAGACGCGCCAGGGTGTTGGGTTTGCGGCCGGCGACCCGCATCGCGGAGTCGCCTCGTCCGATGCCGCAGACGGTGCGGTTGCCGTACATGTCGTTGAGGGTGGCGAAGGTGGAGGCGGTGACCTCCCACGTCCGGGTCCCGGGGTTGGTGACCATGGGGCCGACGTGCATCTTCTGCGTGTGTTCCAGGATCTGGCTGTAGATGACGAACGGCTCCTGCCAGAGCACCGCGGAGTCGAAGGTCCAGCCGTAGCGGAAGCCGTTGCGTTCCGCACGCCGCATGAGGCCGACGACCGCCGAGGCGGGCGGATCGGTCTGCAGCACGAGTCCGAAGTCCACCGGGGGCCTCCTAGTTCAGGTACTGACAGGTGGAGCGGGGGGTGTACACGCCGTGGCCGGCCCGGCCGGTGAACTCCCGCTGGTCGATGACGACTTCGCCGCGCGAGAGGACGGTCTCGACCTGTCCGGTGATCCGTTTGCCCTCGTAGGCCGAGTAGTCCACGTTCATGTGGTGGGTCTCGGCCGACAGGGTCTGCTCGGCGTGCGGGTCGTATACGACGACGTCGGCGTCGGCTCCCGGCGCGATGGTGCCCTTCTTCGGGTAGAGACCGAACATCCGGGCGGGCGTGGCGCAGGCGATCTCGATCCAGCGGCGCCGGGTGAGATGTCCGTCGAGGACCGCCTGGTGCAGGAGGTCCATCCGGTTCTCCACGCCCGGCAGCCCGTTAGGGATCTTGGAGAAGTCGCCGCGGCCGAGGTCCTTCTGGCCCGTGAAGCAGAACGGGCAGTGGTCGGTGGAGACGACCTGGAGATCGTTGGTGCGCAGCCCCCGCCACAGTGCGGCCTGGTGCTCCTTCGGCCGCAGCGGGGTGCTGCAGACGTACTTCGCGCCCTCGAAGCCGGGCTCGGCGAGGTTGTCGGTGGAGAGGAACAGATACTGCGGGCAGGTCTCGCCGAAGACGGGAAGTCCCTTGTCGCGGGCGGCGACAAGCTCGGCGACCGCCTCGTCGGCGGAGACATGGACGACGTACAGGGGCGCTCCGGCGACCCGGGCGAGCTGGATCGCGCGGTGCGTGGCCTCGGCCTCCAGCAGCACCTTGCGGACCTCCCCGTGGTAGCGGGGGTCGGTCTCGCCGCGCGCCAGGGCCTGTTCGACGAGCACGTCGATCGCGATGCCGTTCTCGGCGTGCATCATGATGAGCCCGCCGTTGGAGGCGCCGCGCTGCATGGCCCGCAGGATCTGTCCGTCGTCGCTGTAGAAGACGCCGGGGTAGGCCATGAAGAGCTTGAAGGAGGTAACGCCCTCCTCGACGAGGAGGTCCATCTCCTTGAGCGTCGACTCGTTGACGTCGGAGAGGATCATGTGGAAGGCGTAGTCGACGGCGCAGTTGCCGTCGGCCTTCGCGTACCAGGCGTCCAGCCCTTCGCGCAGTGCGTGGCCCATCGACTGGACGGCGAAGTCCACGATGGTGGTGGTGCCGCCCCAGGCGGCGGCGCGGGTGCCGGTCTCGAAGGTGTCGGAGGCGAAGGTCCCGCCGAACGGCAGCTCCATGTGGGTGTGTGCGTCGACTCCGCCCGGGATGACGTACTTTCCGGTGGCGTCGATGGTGCGGTCGGCGGTCCAGCTCGCGGCCGCGGTGGAGCCGTGCGCGGCCAGGGCGGCGATCCTGCCGTCCTCGATCAGTACGTCGGCGTGCGTCTCGTCGGCGGCGGTGATGACGAGTCCGCCGCGGATCAGGGTGCGGTTGGTCATGGTTTCCCCTCGCGTGAACTAGAGGTCGCGCAGGGCCCGTTCGAGGATCGCGGCGCCTTCCTCGGCCTCGGCGACGGTGAGCGACAGCGGTGGTGCGATCCGCAGCACGCTGGTGTCGTGTGCGCCGCCCTTGCCGATGAGCAGTCCGTCCTCGCGGGCCGCTTCGAGGACGGCCGCGGCGGCTTCCGGTGACGCCTCGTCCGTGCCGGGCCTGACCAGTTCGATGCCGATCATCAGTCCGCGGCCGCGCACTTCACGGACGGCGGGCACGGCGGCGGCGATGGCGCGCAGCCGCTCGATCAGCAGTCCGCCGACGCGGCGCGCGTTGCCCTGCAGATCGTGTTCCAGCAGGTACGAGAGGTTCGCCAGGCCGGCGGCCATGGTGACGGGCGAGCCGCCGAAGGTGGAGATCGAGTTGGCGTCGAGGCAGTTCATCACCTCGGCACGGCCGACGACGCCACCGACGGACATGCCGTTCCCGATGCCCTTGGCGAAGGTGAGAAGGTCCGGCGGGCCGTTCTCGGCGTGGGCCTGCCAGCCCCAGAAGTGGTCGCCGCTCCTGCCCCAGCCGGTCTGCACCTCGTCGGAGATCCACAGGATGCCGTGCCGGTCCAGGACCTCGCGGAACACGGCGTACAGCCCGTCGGGCGGGGAGGTGAAGCCGCCGACACCCTGGACGGGCTCGGCGATCAGCGCGGCGACGTCGTGCGTGTGGCCGAGCAGATCCTCCAGGTCGGCGACACAGGCCTCGATGAACTGGGCGTCCGACAGCCGGGCGTACGGTCCCCGGGTGCGGACGCCGCCGTGCACGTACAGCGTCTGCACCGGGGAGAGGCCGGTGGGCGACCAGGAGCGGTTGCCGGTGATGGAGACGGCCGAGAAAGAACGGCCATGGTAGCTGTTGCGCATCGCGAGGATCTGGCCGGACCTGCGGTACGCGGTGGCCAGCAGCAGGGCCGTGTCGTTGGCCTCGGTGCCGGAGGTGGTGAAGAAGACGCGGGCGTCGGGGATGCCGGAGAGGGCGGCGATGCGCTCCGCGAGTTCGACCATGGGCCGGTTGAGGTACAGGGTCGAGGAGTGGATGATCCGCCCGGCCTGCTCGCTCACCGCCTTGGTGACCTCGGGGAGGGCGTGGGCGGTCATGGTGGTGAGGATGCCGCCGAAGAAGTCGAGGTAGCGGTTGCCGGCCGTGTCCCAGACGTACCGGCCCTCGCCGTGGCTGATCTCGATGGGCTGCCGGTAGTAGAGGGCGACCCAGTCGGGGATGACGGCCCGGTGCCGGCCGTACAACGCCTGGCGGGCATCAGGTGGGGGCAGAGGCGTCATGGCCGCACCAGCCCCTCGTAGGCGTCGGGCCTGCGGTCCCGGTAGAACGCCCACTGCTGGCGGACCTGCTCGATGAGGCCGAAGTCCAGGTCCCTGACGATCAGTTCTTCCTGTTTGTCGCTGGCGACGTCGCCGACGAACTGGCCGCGCGGGTCGACGAAGTAGCTCGTGCCGTAGAAGTCGTTGTCGCCGTACTCCTCCTGGCCGACGCGGTTGATGGCGGCGATGAAGTACTCGTTGGCGACGGCGGCGGCGGGCTGCTCCAGCTGCCAGAGGTAGGACGAGAGACCGCGTGAGGTGGCCGACGGGTTGTACACCAACTGGGCGCCGTTGAGGCCGAGCTGGCGCCAGCCCTCGGGGAAGTGCCGGTCGTAGCAGATGTAGACACCGACCTTGCCGACGGCGGTGTCGAAGACGGGCCAGCCGGCATTGCCCGGCTTGAAGTAGTACTTCTCCCAGAATCCCTTGACCTGCGGGATGTGGTGCTTGCGGTACTTGCCGAGGTAGGTGCCGTCGGCGTCGATCACCGCGGCGGTGTTGTAGTAGAAGCCCGTGCCCTCGATCTCGAAGACGGGGACGACGATCACCATGCCCGTCTCCCGGGCGAGGTCCCGCATCCGCAGGACCGTGGGGCCGTCCGGGACGGGCTCGGCCCAGCGGTAGTGCTCCGGTTCCTGCACCTGGCAGAAGTACGGCGCGTTGAAGACCTCCTGGAATCCGATGACCTTGGCGCCCTGCCGAGCCGCCTCGCGGGCGTGCTCCTCGTGTTTGGCAATCATGGATTCGGTGTCGCCGGTCCAGGTCGCCTGGACGAGTGCGGCGCGTACGACATTGGTCATGAGCTGCTCCTTCGACAAGACGTCAGAGCCTCTACGCACGTAGACGCGGTACGTAGGAGGAGAACGTAAGCCCCGTCACACACGGGGGCAAGACCATCGTCGTCAACCCGCAGTGTCGATCATGTTTCGCACTCAAGCGGTCGACATACAAGCGTATACCGTATGTTTTCAGGCGATGATGAGTCCCGCGACACGCAGGGCGTGTACGAGATCGCGCTCGTGGTCGGGGGACACCCCGCGGGCCGCGACGAGCAGTTGCGGCACGAGTCCGCGGGGGTCGGGAGCGGCGAGCTGTGCGGCGTCCTCCGGGCTACGGGCCCGGACGAAGGCGGCGAGCAGGGCGTCCGCCTCGCTGCGGTCGCCGGCCTCGGCGAGCAGGAGCACGGCGTCGGCGATCTCGGCGGCGGGGCGGGCGACGCCCTGGCGCAGCAGATGCCCGCAGTCCTCGGCCCTCCCGGCCGCGGCGAGCGCCCCGGCGGCGGCGGCGAGCTGCGCGGGCGGCAGCGACGCGGCCTCCCAGAGCAGCGTGGCCCAGTCCGCTCCGAGTCCCGCGCGGTACAGCTCCGCCGCCAGCACCGGCAGCCGGGCGGCGGGGCCCATGGCGGCCTCGCACAGCACGGCGTGCGCCTCACCGCCGCGCCCCTCGGCGCGCAGCTGCACGAGAGCGGCGACGGTCCGGCCGGCGGCGCGCCGCGCCTCGGCGTCCGCGTCCGCGCCTGGGCCCGGCCCCGCGCCCTGGTGCCCGCGTGCGACGCGCTGGGGCGGCACCTCCTTCCGGTCCTCGCCTCCGCCGAACCGCGCCCCCCGCGGCCGCTCTTCGGCAACGGGCAGCACGGGGACGCCGACGGCGTCGCCCTCGCCTGCGTCGCTGTTCCCGTCCAGCCACGCATACCGGGCCCCTCGCGGGCGCCGCTTCCCCCCGAGCCACCTCCGCGCCCCACCGCGGCCGCCGTCCGACGGGCCGTCCGCGGCGTCGGGGGGTCCGGCGTCGGGGGTTCCGGCGTCGCGCACCGCCGGAGCGTCTTCGTCGCCGCCGCCCGGCCGGAACCACGAGTCGGGCAGTGACCCGGGCAACGCCGATGCCGGCTGCGCGCCAGGCCCCGCTCCTGCGTGGCCGCCCGGGGTGTGCGGTGCCCCGTCGGCCCACTCCGGCGCCGTGGCAGCGGGCGCCAGGGCCGCGAGGCGGGCGGACAGTTCCGCGCAGCGAGCCGTCGCACGGGTGTGGTCGTCGTTGGTCCAGGACAGGTCGTGGGCGAGGCGCTGGTACTCGGAGGTGCCCTCGGGAAGGGCGGCCAGTCGGCGCAGGAGCTCCTGACCGCGGTCCGCCGCGTGCAGTTGTTCACGGAGCATCCCCTCGAGGCGCTCCTGAAGGGCCTCCCGGCCGCCCCCGCGGCGGTCGTGCGCGGCGGCCGCGGCGGTGTGCAGCGCCCGGGCGCGCACGGTCTCGCCGTCGTCGCCCGCGAGGTCGTGGAGCAGCGACTCCACCACGTCCCACGGAGGGAGCTCGGCGCCGTCGAGGCAGGCGAGCAGCCCGTCGGGGTCGCGCTGCCAGAACACCCCGTACCAGCCGCTCCCCCGGTCGAGCCGCTCCGTCAGCTCTCTCAGGTACTGCGCGAACACCCCTGCTTCCACGGGGAGTTGATGCACCATGACGTCTGCCCGCCCTCCGCCTACGGTCCGTAGGCATTCGACCTCAGTCGTGTTACGGCTCGGCTACGCGTAGTTTTCGTCGGCGGGGCGGACAGCTCAAAACGACCCGAGCGTCACTGCGATGCCGGTGTGCGGGCGCTTGCCGAGCCGTACGGCGGCGGCCGGCAGGTCGACGAGCCAGAACTGCCAGGTGTACTTGCCGGCGAGGGCCTTCCTGACCCGCTTCATGTCGGCGTCGCCCAGCAGCCGCGCCGTGCCCTGCGCGGACGGCGCACCCTCCACGACCCGGCCTCGCACGTCACACGCGCTCACGGTGACGCGGCTGTCCCTGCGCAGCCGCTTCACTTTCCATGAGTCGGAGCGGGTCCAGACGTACAGCTCACCGCCCTCGACGGCGAACCACACGGGTGTCGCGACGCCCGTTCCGTCCTTGCGGAAAGTGGTGAGGCTGATGTACTTCGCACGGTTGAGCTCCTGGAGGTCCACGGCGCGAGACTACGCCCCGCCGCGCCGCACCGGCAGGCCTCGGCCGTCTCGGCCACCTGGGCCCGTAATCAGGCGCCGCCGGCGTCGGGCGGTCCGAGCAGTGAGCGGCCGAGCAGTGAGCGGTCCGAGGAGTGAGCAGCCGAGCGGGGGGCGTTCGTATGCGACGCGTGGCGGTTTCTCGTCGCACGCGGTCCTCGTGAGCTCCCGCACGCGGAATCCGGCGATCGCGCCGCCGGCCGAGGCCGGGTCGCCGCGCCACAGCCGGGTACAGCCGGCGGTCGCCGCGCAGGACGACCTCTACGCGGGCACGAGCGCGCAGCGGGCGACGAGCTCGTCCATGGACAGGCCCAGCGTCCCGGCGAGGGCCGCGACGGTGAAGAAGGCGGGGGTCGGGGCGCGGCCGGTCTCGATCTTGCGCAGGGTCTCGGCGGAGAGTCCGGCGGCCGCCGCGACGTCCACCATGCTCCGCGAGCCGCGCGCCTCACGGAGCAGCCGGCCGAGCCGCTCGCCTCGTTCGCGCTCTTCGGGGGTCAGGGGGGTGCGCACCATGGCGTCATTCTAATACCGCCTCAACCGGTATAGTAATTGGCATGGTGGAGATCAAGACAGACGCATCCGTGGACGCCATGCGAGCGGCCGGCCGGGTCGTCGCCCAGGCGCTGGCCGCGGTACGGGACAAGGCCGCCGTGGGCGTCACGCTCCGGGCCCTGGACGAAGCCGCCCGCGCGGTGCTGCGCGAGGCGGGTGCGGGCTCGCCCTTCCTGAACTACCGGCCCGACTGGGCCCCCACGCCCTTCCCCGCCGTCATCTGCGCCTCCGTCAACGACGCGATCGTGCACGGCGTCCCGGGCGGCTACCGGCTCCGCGACGGCGACCTCGTGAGCATCGACTGCGGCGCCGTGCTGGACGGCTGGGTCGGCGACTCGGCCATCAGCTTCACCGTCGGCCGCCCCCGCCCCGCGGACGTACGACTCATCGACACCGCGTACGAGGCCCTGGAGGCGGGCATCGCGGCGGCGGTCGTCGGCAACCGCATCGGGGACATCTCCCATGCGATCGGCCGCGTGTGCCGCGCCGCTGGTTACGGGATTCTGTCCGGCTACGGCGGCCATGGCGTGGGCCGCACGATGCACGAGGATCCGGGCGTGCCGAACGAGGGCCGCCCGGGCCGCGGAATGCCGCTGCGCCACGGGATGGTGCTCGCCATCGAGCCGATGCTGATCGGGGGCGGCGGCGACGGCCACCGCACCGACCGCGACGGCTGGACGCTCCGTACGTCGGACGGCTCCCGTGCGTCGCACGCCGAGCACACGGTGGCGATCACGGACGACGGCCCGCGGATCCTCACCGCCCTCTGACCGCGCCTGCCAGGGCCGGACGCCGCCGGGCGGACGGGACTTCGAAGACAGGGCCTACGGGCGGATGCCGTCGCACACGATGTTCAGGTGGCGGGGGCCGCGCAGCACCGCGTTCTGCCGGTACTCCGGTGGATCCTCGACCAGACGGGGGTTGTCGAGCCTGCGCGCCAGCTCGCTCAGCGCGAGCTGCGCCTCCAGCCGGGCCAGCGGCGCGCCGAAGCAGCTGTGGATACCGCTGCCGAAGCCGAGATGCTGGATGTCCTTCCGGTCCGGGTCGAACCGTTCGGGGTCGTTGAACCGCTGCGGGTCGCGGTTGCCCGAAGCCACGACGAGCCAGAGCGAGGCGCCCTTCGGGATGGTGACGCCGCAGACCTCGATGTCCGTGAGGGTGGTGCGGTTCGGCACCAGCTGTACGGGCGGTTCGTAGCGCAGCAGCTCCTCCACGATGGGGACGGCCAGCCCCGGGTCGTCCCGCAGCCGCTGGAGCACCTCCGGGTGGCGCAGCAGGGTGAGCATGCCGTTGGTGATCAGGTTGACCGTCGTCTCGTGGCCGGCGATCAGCAGCAGGGCCGCGGTGCTGAGCACCTCCATCATCGTCATTGTTCCGTCCGGTCCGTGGGTGCCGGTCGCCAGCTCGGAGAGCATGTCGTGGCCGGGATTCTTGCGGCGCTCCTCGATCAGCCCGGCCAGGTACATGCCCAGCTGCGTGCGGGCCTCGTGGGCGATCCGGTTCCGCTCGGTCGGGTCCTGCCCAGGCGTGGGATCCAGGCTGGCGGCGAGGGTGTCGGCCCAGGTGTGGAAGCGCGACTCGTCCTCTCGTGGCACACCGAGCAGCCGGCAGATCACGGTCACGGGGAAGGGGTAGGAGAACTGCTCGACCAGATCGATGCGCCCCGGGTCGCCGATGCCGTCGATGAGGCCGGAGACGATCCCGGCGAGTTCGCCGCGCATCTCGTGGATGCGACGCGGCGAGTGCGGCGGCCCGAACGAGCGGTTCGTCATGCGCCGCAGCCGGTCGTGCTCCGGAGGGTCGAGCCGGATGAAGCTCGGCGGCAGGGCCGACTCCTCCTCCTGCGGGGTCAGGTCGTTGGGGGCCGGCGAGGCCAGATTGCGCGCGTCGGAACTGACCCGCGGATCGTGGAGCAGACTCCGGATCTCGTAGTAGGTGCTCACGACGTACGCACCGTCGCCCTCGTCGACCACCGGCGTCTTGCGGAGCTCCGAGTACAGGGGATACGGGTTCGAACGGTTCTTGTAGTCGATGATCTGCCGCAGGAGCGTGGCTTGGGTCATGACGAGTCCTCGTGGTCGCTCGCGGGTCAGTGCCGGCCGGGGGTGAAGGTGATCCGCCGGTCGGTCGGCGAGTAGCCGCTGACGGTGACGGTCGGACCGTGCGTGGGAATGGAGGGGTCGGGGAAATCGGCCGGCTGCGGACGCTTGCCCTCGGTCCGGCGGTCCACGGTGGGGAACGGCGGCGGGAACGGCGCGGTCCGCTCGATCAGTTCCTCGTAGAACTGCAGCCACCGCGTCTGGTCGAAGGTGACGGCGCCGATGACGCGGTCCTGGTATCCGTACACGCCGACGAATCTGTGCTCCGCGAGCGAGCCCTGCGCGATGAGGATCTCCTCGCCCATGGACGGCACACCGACCGATTTGATGTTCACCCCGAACTGGGTGGACCAGAAGGCGGGCACCCACATGTGCGGGCGTCGGTCGACGCTGTCGCTGACCATGTTGTGCGCCGCTGTCTCGGCCTGGGCGACGGCATTGCCCCAGTGCTCCAGGGACAGGAACTGATAGCCGAAGAGCGGGTGCGGGGAGCGTGCGACATCACCGGCCACGAAGATGTCGTCCGTGACGATGCCGCGGATGTCGAAGGCGCGGCAGCCCGCGTCGCAGGCGATTCCGCGAGGGCCGGCGCCGAGTCCGGAGCCGGCGAGCCATTCGGTGTTGCGGGTCGCGCCGAGCGAGACGACGACGACATCGGTCTCCACGGTGGAACCGTCGGAGAGGTGGGCCGCTCGCACCCGTCCCGCCGCGTCGCCCTCCAGGGCGGTGACCATGACACCGCAGCGCAGGTCCACTCCGTTCTCGCGCTGCAGCTCGGCGGCGACCTCGCCGACGACGCCGCCGAGCGCGCCGACGAGAGGCGCGGCTCCGCGTTCGGCGACGGTGACGGGCAGGCCGCGCTCACGGCAGGCGGAGGCGATCTCCGAACCGGTGAAGCCGGCGCCGATCACGAACACCCGGCGGGGTCCTGCCGCGAGCCGTCGGTGCAGCGCGGCCGCGTCGTCGCGGGTACGAAGGACGAAGACGCCGTCGAGCCCGGCTTCCATCTCCTTCGGCCACGGGCGCGCGCGTACGCCGGTGGCGATGAGCAGCCGGTCGTACTTCACTTCGTCGCCGTCGGCCAGCCGCACCCGCTTGGACGTCATGTCCAGCCCGGCGGCGGGGACGCCGAGCCGCCAGTGCGCGTCCAGTTTCCGGCGCCGGGGCAGGGCGGTCTGTTCGGGGGTCGCCACGTCCAGTAGGACCTGCTTGGACAGCGGGGGCCGGTCGTAGGGCTCGTACGGCTCGTCGCCGATCAGTGTGAGCGAACCGGCGAAGCCCTCGTCCCGCAGGGTTTCCCCGGCACGGAGTCCGGCGAGGGAAGCGCCGACGATCACGATGCGCCCTTCGCGCTTGAGCCATGCCAGGAATCCGTCACTGTGCATGTGACGCCTCCTCCGCCGGCGTGTCCCCGTCGAGCTTGTCGACGCGAATGGCCTGGACCGGGCACGCGGCGACGGCTTGTTCGACGTGCTCCTGCTGTTCCTCGTCTGCGTGCGGGTTGTAGAGCAGCGCCTCTTCGCCGTGCATGGCGAACACGTCGGGAGCGAGGAACGCGCACTGCGCGTATCCCTGGCATCGGTTGAGATCGACGACAAGCCTCACCGGGATCCGTCCTTCCTGGACTGGTCTTTCCTCGACATCAGCATGAGATTGGGGGCGTGTCCCCGCTCGCCGTGGCGGGCCGGAGGAGTGACGGTCACGGAACACCGACGGGGGCGGGCCGGGACCGCAGCCCGGTCCGGAGAATGTGGACACTGATGATCAGGGCCCAGAACGGGAAGACCAGTTCGGACCAGGGGAGGCCCGGCGCCGCGAGGAGCAGCGTCAGACCGCAGAGATAACCCAGGATCGTGAGCGGGCGCGGAAGGGCGCCGAGGCGACGCCCCATGGCCGAGGCCGTGAAGATGAACACCGCTGCCATCCGCATCGCATAGGTCGTCATCAGGGTGTACGCGAAGTCCCGTCCGAACCCCACATGCGGTGGGTTCGGCCCCGTGGTGGCGGTTCCTGTGGCCAGCGCACTGCCGGCGGCAGCGGCGGCGACGAAGAGTGTGGCCACGAAGATCAGGCCACTGCCCAGGAACGCGGTGGCGATGAATCTGTCCTCCACGTCTCCGACTCGCGCGCGCACGGCGCCGATGAACCAGAGGAAGGAGATGCCGGCGAACGGGACGAGCCCGAGCGCCGTGTGCACCGCCTTGCGGCTCGACGCGTCGTCGAACGCACCGGCGTCGGCCTGTTCGGCCCCTTCGGGAAACGCCAGCCGGACCAGCACGATCGCCGCCGCGAGCAGCAGAGCGAAGATGATCCCGGCCAGGCCCGCAGCCCGGGGCGTCACCAGCCGCTGTTCGTTCGGGTCCACGGGGCCGCTCGCTTTCTCCCCCCTCACCAGCAAGCGGCTTCGCCCCAGGCGGCGCCACCGGGACCGCCCGTGCGGGTGACGGCGCAGCGGGCCGGAACCGGTGTCCGACCGGTCCGGCCCGCGGTGCCTTTCCCGGCGCCGGGTCCTACGGTGTGCCTGCCGGGCGGACCACCATCGCGGAGCCGCCGCCCCGTCGCACCTTCTCCGCCGCCGCGAGCCAGCGGCCGTCGGGCAGGCGCTGGATGCCCGTCGCCGCGCCGATCTCCGGGTTCTGGCGGAACGCGTGGCCCAGTGCCGCCAGCTCCGCCCGCAACGGGCTGTTCCACAGCGCCGGTTCCAGCTCCGTCGTCGGCTGGTTGCGCTGGCTGGCGCGCGGGGCGGCGATCGCGTCGACCAGGGGAAGCCCGCGGTCGACGACGCCCGTCAGCGTCTGGAGCACCGTGGTGATGATCGTCGCGCCGCCCGGGGAGCCGAGGGCCAGCACCGGCCGGTCGCGGTCGTCCAGGACGATCGTCGGGGAGATGGAGGAGCGGGGGCGCTTGCCGGGCCCCGGCAGGTTCGGGTCGTGGACCGCCGGATCGGCCGGGGCGAAGGAGAAGTCCGTCAGCTCGTTGTTGAGCAGGAAGCCCCGCCCGGGGACGGTGATGGCACTGCCGCCCGTCGACTCGATCGTCAGTGTGTACGCGACGACGTTGCCCCACTTGTCGGACGCGGTCAGGTGCGTCGTGTTCTCGCCCTCGTACGTCGTCGGCGCCGCCGTACCGCCGCTCGCGCACGCCGCCGGGTTCCGCGGGTCACCGGGGGCGAGCGGGCTCGTGAGCACGGCGTCGTCGCGGATCAGGCACTCGCGCGAGTCGGCGAAGCGCTGCGACAGCAGCTCCCGGACCGGAACGTCCTCGAACGCCGGGTCGCCGACCCACCGCCCGCGGTCCGCGAACGCGATGCGGCTCGCCTCGACGAAGCGGTGCAGGTACTTCGCCTCCGAGAGGCCCGACAGATCCGTCCGCTCCAGGATGTTCAGGGCCTCGCCCACGCTCGTACCGCCCGAGGACGCCGGACCCATGCCGTACACGTCCAGTCCCCGGTACGACACCTTCGTGGGCCGCCGCTGTTGCGTCTCGTACGCCGCCAGGTCCCGCAGGGTCAGGTCACCGGGCCGCACGATGCGCGTCGCGCCTTCCCGTACGCCGGGCTTTCGTACGGTGCTGACGATGTCCCGGGCGATCGGGCCCCGGTACAACGCCCCGGTGCCCTCACGCCTGATCTCCTCGTAGGTACGCGCGAGATCCGGGTTCTTGAACACGGACCCGACCACCGGCAGCTGCCCACCGGGCAGGAACACCTCGGCCGTGGCCGGGAAGTCCCGGAACCGCGCCTCGTTCGCCTGGGTCTGGGAGCGGAAGGTCGCGTCGACGGTGAAGCCGTCCTTCGCGAGCCGCTCCGCCGGCTTCAGCAGCTGACCGAGCGGCCGGCTTCCCCATGCGTCGAGCGCCGCGTCCCAGGTCGCGGGTGTGCCGGGGGTGCCGACACCGAGGCCGCTGGTCATGCCCTCCTCGAAGGGAATGGGCTTGCCGTTCTCCACGAACAGCGAGGCGTCCGCCGAGCGCGGCGCGGTCTCCCGCCCGTCGATCGTGTGGACGGTGCGCGTCTTCGCGTCGTAGTAGACGAAGAAGCCGCCCCCGCCGATTCCCGCCGAGTACGGCTCGGTGACGCCGAGCGCCGCGGCCGTCGCTACCGCCGCGTCCACCGCGTTGCCACCGCGCCTGAGCACCTCGATACCCGCGGCCGAGGCGTCCGCGTCGACGCTCGCGACCGCTCCCCCGTGGCCGACGGCCACGGGCTCCTTCACCGGGACGCCCGGTGAAGGAGCCGGTGCCGGCGTCGGAGCCGGTGCCGGCGTAGGCGTCGGTGGCGCGGCCGCGCCTGCGGACAGCACCGCCAGCGCGACGGTGGGTATCGTGACGAGACGAGCGGCACTCCTACGCATCCGTACCTCCGGTCAGCGAACGTCGGCGCAGCGTAACTTCACCGTACTCCGCTCGTCAGGACCGCCTCGAACACTGTTCCGCACGGCCCGCTAGCATGCGCGCCCATGAATGAAGACCTGCGCAACATCGTGCTCGGTGTGGTGGCCGCCGGTATCAGTGCCTCGCTCGGCTGGCTCGCCCGGACCTATCTGTGGCGCCGTAAGCTCCGCCGCAAGCAGGCCTTCTTCGGTCTGCCCGGCAATTCCGAGTGTCTGCTCGTCGTCAACCGCGAGGCCGGCAGCGAGGGCGCGGTGCACCGCTTCGACGTGTTCGCCCTGCTCGAACTCTCCGCCCTGATCAAGGACTGCGGGGCGAACGCCCAGATCATCCAGCACGATGTCGCTCAGCAGGGCTTCGGCGAGCGCACGGAGTTCTGCGTCGGCGGCCCGTACTCCAACCGCCGGATGGCCGCCCATCTCTCCTCCCTCCTCCCCGGCGTGAAGATCAACACGGATGTGGAGCCGGGCCCCGACCGGGGCGCCTTCCAGATCGGCTCCGAGCGTTACCGCCTGGAGGCGGGCACCACGGAGTACGTCATCCTGGCGCGCCTGACCGCCGGCGAGGCCGGCAGACCGGTCTTCCTCTTCTGCGGGCAGCGCGCGATAACGAATCAGGCGGCCACCCGCTATCTGGCCCGCCACCACCAGAAGCTGGCCCGCAAGCACGGCAGCAGCTCCTTCGTCCTGCTGCTGAAGGTCGTCAACACCCAGGCGTACGGGCCCGATGTCGTCGAGCTCGTCGCCGACGTGACCCGTGCAGCGCAGGAGCCGCTGCCCGCTGCCCGGAACTCGCACCGCGCCAAGGCCTGAGGTCTCTCGGGGGAACGGCGTGGTGTGCGACGCCCGGGCCCGGGCGTCGCCCGTCGTCGCCCGTCGTCGCCCGTACTTGAACGGATGCCGTCGGCAGACCGTACGGGTAACCGCGGCCCCGGGCCCACGGGTCAGGTTCGCCGTGCCGTCAACGCGATCCGCACGGAAGGACCTTCGGGTGTCGCTCTGGACACACTCTCGAAAACTGCCGGACCAGGACGCCGTCGTCACGGAGGAGGACTCGCCACGGCGCGGCTCGCCGGAACAGCCGGCGGACGACGGCGCCGCGGGCCACGGCGACGACCCCGGCGGGTCCGTCCCCGACGGCCGGCGGAAGAAGTACCCGCGCACCGCACAGGCCGTGACACGGGGCACCACCGTCCTGGCCGCCATGCTCGTGCACGTCGCCCTCCTGCTGCCGGACGAACTCCCCCGCCTCACACCCGCCGCGTTCGTCCGCATACCGGTGGAAGCCGTGTTCGGCACGGCCGTACTGCTCGCCCTCCGGCCGAAATGGAGGCGGGCGGCCGCCGTGGTCGCCGGGACGGGGCTGGGCCTGCTGACCGTCCTGAAGCTGCTCGACATGGGCTTCCACTCGGTGCTCGACCGCCCGTTCGACCCGGTGCTCGACTGGATTCTGCTCGACGACGCCGAGGCGTTCCTCAGGGACTCCGCCGGGACGACCGGGGCGATCGCCGCCGTGACCGGGGCCGTGGTCCTGGTGCTCGCCCTGCTCGTCCTCATGGCCCTGGCCGTCGTCCGGCTGAGCCGCGTCGTCGTCCGGCACAGCGCCACGGCCGGCCGTGGGGCGCTCCTGCTCGGGACCGCCTGGGTCACCTGCGCGGCGTTCGGCGTGCAGATCGCCGCCGTGCCGCTCGCCTCCCGCTCCACGGCCGAGTTCGCCCAGGAGCACGCGCTCCAGGTGCGCGCGGGCCTGAAGGACCGGCAGGCGTTCTCCGAGGAAGCCGGCGTCGACGCCTTCCGCGGCACCCCGGCCGACCAGTTGCTGACCGGGCTGCGCGGCAAGGACGTCCTCTTCGTCTTCATCGAGAGCTACGGCCGCAGCGCGGTCCAGGATCCCCGGATGGCGCCGCAGACCAGGGCGGTGCTCGCGGACGGGACCCGGCGGCTGCGCGCGGACGGCTTCCTCTCGCGGAGCGCCTTCCTCACCTCCCCGACGTCGGGCGGCGGCAGCTGGCTCGCCCACTCCACCTTCATGTCAGGCCTGTGGATCAAGAATCAGCAGCGCTACCGCAGCCTCACCTCGAGCGACCGGCTGACCCTCACGGGCGCCTTCCGGAACGCGGGCGCCTGGCGGACGGTCGGCATCATGCCGGGCGTCACCCGGTCCTGGCCGGAGGGGAGGTTCTACGGTCTCGACCACGTCTACGACTCCCGGAACCTCGGCTACCAGGGACCGAATTTCAGCTGGACGCCCGTACCCGACCAGTTCAGCCTGGCGGCCTTCGAACGCCTGGAGCACGGCAAACGGGACCACGAGCCGCTGATGGCGGAGATCGTTCTCGCTTCCAGCCACAACCCCTGGGCACCGATACCCAGAGCGCTCGGCTGGGAGGAGATCGGCGACGGCTCGATCTACCACTCCGTCAAGAAGGCGGGCAAGGATCCCGAGGACGTGTGGAAGGACCCCGACCAGGTGCGTACCGAGTACCGGCGGGCCATCACGTACTCGCTCACCAGCCTGATCTCCTACGTGGAGAAGTACGGCGACGACGACACCGTGGTCGTCTTCCTCGGCGACCACCAGCCCGTCGGGACGGTGACCGACGGCGAACTCGGCCGGGACGTACCGATCAGCATCGTCGCCCGCGACCCGGCCGTGCTGCGGCGGATCTCCGGATGGGGCTGGCAGGAGGGCCTGGCGCCGGGCCCCGGGGCTCCGGTCTGGCGGATGGACACGTTCCGGGACCGCTTCCTGACCGCCTACGGTCCGCAGCCCGGCGCCGCCCCGTCCGCTCCGTCCGCGCCGTCCCCGTAACCGCCCGGGGCGCGGGGCAGTTCACGTCACGTCCTCGCGTGCGCCGCCCCCCGGGACACCGCTGCGCCGTCCCGGATCCTGACGACCCACAGCCACCTGATGTCCCGTCCGAAGGACCAGACGAGCGACGCCAGCGCCGCGAGGACGGCCACGGACGCGGCCGGGCGCGGGACGATCCCGGCGGCGGCCACGAGGAGGACGATCCCCTGCAGGGCGGCCACCGTCTTGCGGGCCAGGCTCGGGGGCAGCGGCCCGTGCAGCCACGGCAGCACCCGGGCCGCCGCGACGAAGGCGTAGCGCATCGCTCCGATGACCAGCACCCAGGCGCCCATCGGCATGGCGACATGGACGCTGAGCACCATGATGAGGAACGCGTCGACCTCCATGTCGAAGCGTGCTCCGAAGCACGACTCCGTCCCGGTGCGCCGTGCGACCTGGCCGTCGACCGCGTCGAGGACCAGCGCCACCGTGGTGAGGACGGCGAGGAGCACGGTCGGCGGCCGGTTCACGAAGGACTCGGCGACCAGCGCCGTCACACCTCCCACGAGCGTCGTCCTGGCCAGGGTCACGCTGTTGGCCGGACCGAACGGTGCGCCCCGCGAACGGCGCAGGGCACGCGTGAGCAGGGCCCAGGTGACGACCGTGAAGGCCAGGCCCGTCAGCCATCCGGCGGGGCCGAATCCGGTCGCCGTGCCGAGCACGGCCAGCAGCAGGATCTGCGCGCCCGCTCCCACGACCGTCTCCGGGTGCAGCGCCTTCGTGCTGTTCGTGCCGATCAGGGCCACTGCGTACCTCCGGACGTGTGACAGAGTCGATGCCCGCCGCGTACTGTGTGCGCGCCGTCATGATTGTCAGAACGTAAATCAGCTCGCGAGCGTTCAGCAGGAGGACGTCGATGGAGCGCGCCGCACGTGCTTTCTGGCTCCGCTCCCCCGGTAACGGCGAGATCCGGGACGTGGCGCTGCCCGAGCCGGGCGCCGACGACGTCGTGGTGCGCGCGCTCTGTTCCGGGGTGAGCCGGGGGACCGAGAGCCTGGTCTTCCGCGGGGGCGTACCGGAGAGCCAGTACTCCGCGATGCGGGCGCCGTTCCAGGACGGCGAGTTCCCCGGGCCCGTGAAGTACGGCTATCTCAGCGTCGGCCTGGTCGAGGAGGGGCCGCGGCACCTCGTCGGGCGCACGGTCTTCTGTCTCCACCCGCACCAGAGCCGCTACGTCGTCCCGGCGAGTGCCGTGACCCCCGTGCCGGACACCGTCCCGGCCGGACGGGCGGTGCTGGCCGGCACGGTGGAGACCGCGGTGAACGCGTTGTGGGACGCCGCGCCGATGGTCGGCGACCGGATCGCCGTGGTCGGCGCCGGCATGATCGGCTGCTCCGTCGCGGCTCTCGTCTCGCGGTACCCCGGTGTCCGCGTCCAGTTGGTCGACGCCGATCCCGCCCGCGCCAAGGTGGCCGGGGCGCTGGGTGTCGACTTCGCGCTCCCCGAGGACGCCCTGGGGGACTGCGACCTGGCCGTCCACGCCAGCGCGACCGAGGCGGGACTCACCCGCGCGCTGGAACTGCTCGCGCCGGAGGGCACGGTCCTGGAGCTGAGCTGGTACGGCGACCGGCGGATCAGCCTGCCGCTGGGAGAGGCGTTCCACTCCGGCCGTCTGGTCCTGCGCGGCAGTCAGGTCGGCAGGGTCGCGGAGGCGCGGCGCTCTCGCAGGACCTTCGCCGACCGGCTCGCGCTCTCGCTCGGCCTGCTCGCCGACCCGGCCTTCGACGCACTGATCACCGGCGAATGCGCGTTCGACGAGCTGCCGTCCGTGATGTCCAGGATCGCCGCGGGGGACCTTCCGGGGCTGTGCCACCGCGTCCGGTACGACGCGGACACGGCCGCCGATCGTGCCCGGCCCGGGGCCGCCCGCACCGTCGAGCCCTGACGACCGGCGACCGGCGACCGGCGACCGGCGACCGGCGACCGGCGACCAGCAACCCGGCGGCGCGGCAACTCGGCGGCGCGGCAACTCGGCGGCGCGGCAACCCGGCACGGGTCCCGGACGGCCCGGTTCCGAGCAACCCGGCGACCCGGCACGGATCCCGGACGGCCCGGTTCCGAGCGACCCGGGTACCCGATGACCTGGTCCTCTGAACGCACGAGACACTGCGGACGTAGTGAAGGGCAGGCAGAGCCGTCGGCTGCCGGAACCGTCGACCGGGAGGTCACCGCACTTGTTCAGCGTCACCGTCCGCGAGCACCTGATGATCGCGCACAGCTTCCGCGGCGAGGTCTTCGGACCCGCCCAGCGTCTGCACGGAGCCACCTATCTGGTGGACGCCACCTTCCGGCGTCCCGAGCTGGACGCCGACAACATCGTCGTCGACATCGGTCTGGCCACCCGCGAACTGAACGCCGTCGTGGGTGAGTTCAACTACCGCAACCTCGACGACGAGTCCGAGTTCGCCGGCATCAACACCTCGACGGAGTACCTGGCCAAGGTCATCGCCGACCGCCTCGCCGACCAGGTGCACGCCGGAGCGCTGGGCGAGGGCGCCCGGGGCCTGACCGGCATCACCGTCACCCTGCACGAGTCACATATCGCGTGGGCGAGTTACGAGCGGGCCGTGTGAGCCGGGCAGCGAACGGCGCGGCCGGCTCCGCCCCGCCCGGCCGCTCTGTCCGGGTCGTGATGCCGGCAGGCGTCGACGATCCGGCGTCACCGAGCGGGGGCAACACCTACGACCGCCGGGTGTGCCGGGAACTGCCGCAGGTCGGCTGGCAGGTGCACGAGCACACCGTCGCGGGCGACTGGCCGAACCCCTCGGCCGAGGCGCGCGAGGAACTGGCCCGGACGCTGCGCGCCTGGCCGGACGGCTCCCTCGTCCTCCTCGACGGACTCGTCGCCTGCGGTGTCCCGGAGGTCGTCGTCCCCGAAGCCGAACGGCTGCGCCTGGCGGTGCTGGTGCACCTGCCGCTGGGCGACGAGACCGGCCTCGCCCCCGACGTGGCCGCGGCGCTGGACGAGGGCGAGCGCCGGACACTGCGGGCCGTGGCAGCGGTCGTGGCGACCAGCGACTGGGCGGCGGACCGGCTCGTGGACCACCACGGCCTCAGCCCCGACCGGGTCCATGTCGCCGCCCCGGGAGCGGACATCGCGCCCCTGGCGACCGGTGCCGGGACCGCTGCCGCATCCGGCACCGGCGCCGGCGGGCCCCCGCGCCTGCTGTGTGTCGCGTCGGTGACCCCCCGCAAGGGGCAGCACCTGCTGGTGCGGGCCCTGGCGTCGGTCGCCGACCTGTCGTGGACCTGTGAGTGCGTCGGCGGGCTGGGCCAGAGTCCCGGCTACGTCGGCCGGGTACGGGAGCTGATCCGCGAACTCGGTCTCGGCGACCGGGTGCACCTCACCGGCCCACGGAAGGGCCCCGGGCTGAACGCGAGTTACGCCGCCGCCGACCTCCTCGTGCTCGCCTCGCGCGCCGAGACGTACGGCATGGCCGTGACCGAGGCGCTCGCGCGCGGCGTTCCCGTGCTGGCGACGGCCGTCGGCGGAGTGCCGGAGGCGATGGGGCACACACCCGATGGCACCGTGCCGGGCGTCCTCGTACCGCCCGACGATCCGGCGGCATTCGCCGCGGCGCTGCGTCGCTGGCTCGGCGACCCCGGCGAACGCCATCGCTCGAAGGCGGCCGCGCGGCGGCGGCGCACGGCGCTGGCAGGCTGGGAGACCACCTCACGGAGCCTGGCCAAGGCGCTGGAACAGATCCGGCAGGAACACCCCCTGGAGGCGGCATGAGGGCGATCGACGTCACGCGCTACGCACCGGAGTGGCTGGCACTGCGGGAGGCGGCCGACGCCGCGTCCCGCGCGCCCGAACTCCTCGACCCGCTGCGCCACCATCTGCCGAGCGCCGCCTTCCCGGGGCACCGGCCGGGCCGGGACACGCCGCTGGTGATCCGCGACCTCGGCTGCGGCACCGGGTCCATGGGACGCTGGCTGGCCCCTCGACTGAACGGGCCGCAGCACTGGATCCTGCACGACCACGACCCCGAGCTGCTCGACCTCGCCGCCGGCCGGCTGCCCCGTACGGCGGCGGACGGCAGCCCGGTCACGGTCACGACGGAGCGCGGTGACATCGCCCGGCTGACGGCGGACGGCCTCGCCGGCACCTCGCTGGTGACGGCCTCGGCACTGCTGGACCTGCTCACCCGCGAGGAGTTGGACGGGCTGGTCGCGGCCTGCGCCGGTGCCGGCTGCCCGGCACTGCTGGCGCTGTCCGTGCTGGGCCGGGTCGACCTCACCCCGGCCGATCCGATGGACGCCGAGATCACCGACGCGTTCAACGCCCACCAGCGCCGGGTGGACCACGGCCGCCGGCTGCTCGGGCCCGACGCCGTCGCGGCGGCCTCCGTGGCCTTCGCCCGTCAGGGCATGACCGTACGGGTGCACACCAGCCCGTGGCGGCTCGGTGCCGCTTCCCGGGCGGCCGCCGGCCCGCAGGACGCGGCCCCGGGCGCCCGCGACGCGGCGCTGATGACGGACCTGACCGCCGAGTGGCTGCGGGGCTGGGTCGGCGCCGCGCGGGACCAGCGGCCGGAGCTCGCATCCCGCGCCGACGCCTATCTGCGACGGCGTCTGGCGGCGTGCGAGGCGGGCGAGTTGGCTGTGGTGGTGCACCACAGTGACGTACTCGCCCTGCCCGGGCGGACGGGCGGCGCCTCGTGATCCGCGCGGTCCGGGCCCGCCTCGGCATGCTCGCCGGAGCGGGCATCCTCGCGGCGGTGCTGTGGTGGCAGGGCACCGGCGGCTTGCGGGACGGGCTGCACGGGATCGACGGCTCCACTCTGCTGGCCGCCCTCGGCCTCGGCCTGTTCACCACCGTGCTCAGTGCGTGGCGCTGGTGCCTGGTGTCCCGTGGTCTGGACATCAGGCTGCCGCTCGGCCGGGCCGTGGCGGACTACTACCGCGCGCTGTTCCTGAATGCGGCACTGCCCGGTGGTGTCCTCGGAGACGTCCACCGCGCGGTACGGCACGGACGGAACGCCGGTGCCGTCGGCCGGGGCGTCCGAGCGGTCCTGCTCGAACGGATCGCGGGGCAGGCCGTTCTCGTCGCCGCCGGTGCGACGCTCCTGATCGCGCATGTCGCCCCCGCCCCCGCGGAGGCGGTCCGGCTCACCGCGACGACGGGAACCGCCGCTGCCCTCGCCGCGGTCTGCGGGCTGGTGGTCGTGGGCGTGGGCGTGGCGAGGCTCCGGGACAAGCCGGGCACGTCGCGGTGGCGCCGCGCGGCCCGGACCACGCTCGCCGAGGCGCGCCTCGGGCTCCTCGCCCGGGGCAGCTGGCCGGGCGTGCTGGTCTCGTCGGTCGCCGTGCTCGCGGGGCACCTCGGCCTGTTCCTCCTCGCCGCCCGAGCTGCGGGATCGACGGCGCCGGCCGCCCAGTTGCTGCCGCTGATGGTGCTCGCGCTGCTCGCCATGGCGCTACCGCTGAACATCGGCGGCTGGGGCCCACGGGAGGGAGTCACCGCCTGGGCGTTCGGGGCCGCCGGCCTGGGCTCCGCCCAGGGGCTCGCCGTCGCCGTGGCCTACGGACTGCTCGCGTTCGCCGCGGCCCTGCCCGGAGTCGTCGTGCTCGCCGTCGAGTGGATCCGCGGAATGCGGCGTGCGCAGGTCGAGTTCGAAGAGGGTGTCCTCGCCGAGGGCGGCCCGTCGCACCGGCGGCCGCAGCGCGTCCCGCATCAGGTCGGGGCCGGGGAAGCCGAGCCCTGGGACGCCGTCGCCTATCAGGACCGGTGCCACGGTGACGTAGAGCCGGTGCAGCGCACCGTCGTGCAGGAAGCGCGACACGGTGACGCCGCCGCCCTCGACCATCACCCGGCCCAGGCCGCGGCGCCCGAGCTCGTGCACCAGGCGCCGGGGGGCGAACGCCGCGCTGTCGGGGAGGACCAGTACGTCGACGCCGTTCATGCCCTCGGTGTCCACAGCGGCGCGCCCGCACTCGCTGTCGGCGCTCACCACCCAGAGGGTCGGCGCCGCCCCGTCGGTGAACACCTGGCGTCGCGTCGGCACCCGGCGGTGCGGGTCGAGGACGACACGCACCGGGTTGGGCCCGGCACAGGCCCGGACGGTCAGCCGGGGATCGTCCGCGACGGCGGTGCCGGCGCCGACGACCACCGCGTCGGACAGTGCGCGCAGGCGGTGCAGGTGCTCACGGTCCTGCGCTCCGGTGACGTAGTCGGCGTCGCCCTTCCGGGTCGCGATGAAACCGTCGAGACTCTGGCCCAGTTGGGCGAAGGTGAACCGGGGGCCGGCCAGGCACAGGGGGAGGTACAGGTCGGCGAGGACGTCCGCCTCGTGCGACGCGTCCCGCCAGCGGCGCCGGCCGTCGGCGTCGCGCAGCAGTCCGACGGCCTCGGCCTCCGCCTCGGTCCGCAGTCCGAGCAGCAGGTCCCAGGCTCCCGGCGCGTCGAGGGTGCGGGCGCGCCGCCCCGCGGCCGCCCCGCTCATCGTGTCCCCCCGGAAGCCGGGTCCGGGGATTCGTCCGGGGTCAGGAGCGAGAGGTATCCGGCGAAGGAATCGACGAGGCCGGCCAGCAATTCCTTGCCCTTCTCGGCCGATGCCAGGGACGGACGGCCGACAACTCCGGTCGCGGTGTAGGCCCGCATGCCGAGAGTGAGCAAATGCCGTCGGTCGTCGGCGACGAAATCGGAGGTCATATGTCCGGGCCGGACAAGTTCCGGATGCTCGTGCAACAGGATGGAGGTCTCGACTTCGCCCGCATGCATATCGCTGTGCGACGGCGTCCGTACGCCGGCCCGGTCCCTCGCCGCATTCCAGTCGTCCGGGCCGGGGAAAAGCGCCATGCGCGTGCCATTGCCCGCGGACTCCTGCACCACGTTGCGCAGGACGTAGTTCCCGCCGTGCCCGTTGACCAGAACCAGTCCGGCGACACCGGAGCGGCGGAGCGATTCCGCGATGTCCCGGACGACGGCGTGCAGGGTCACGGCGGAAATGCTGACGGTTCCTGGCCAGTCGGCGTGCTCGTGCGAGCAGGAGACGGTCAGTGGAGGAAGCCGGAGGACCGGATACGCGGCGGCGATCTCCCTGGCCACGGCGCAGGCGATGACCGTGTCGGTCATCAGCGGGAGGTACGGTCCGTGCTGCTCAAAGCTGCCGATGGGAAGGACGGCGACCCGGGCCCGCGCCGCCCCCGCGTCCTCCGTCGTCTCCAGCGGCAGAAGTCCCCACTCCGGCGGTCGCGCATACGGGCCACTCATGTCCCCGACCCTTTCTTGCTCTGCTCTATTGCTCGTGTCCCGAGATTTACTGCTCGAACACTCTTGAATAGACGGACCAGTTGAGATATTCCGATTGATTTCATGTCCCTGCCAGAGACTACCCGACAGGATCTGCCCATGACAGACACAGATGTCGCCCCGCACAAAGAGGTTCGTTCCCTGGATGCCGAACGCCGGGCAACAGTCCAACTGTCCACCCGTTACGGCGTTTTCCTCGCCGTCGGCTACCTGGACCTCAGCCGCGGGGACGAACAAATGGCGTTGGTGCTCGGCGACGTCGAAGGCGACGACGTACTGGCCCGCGTGCACTCGGAGTGCCTGACCGGGGATGCCTTCGGGTCCCGGCACTGCGAGTGCGGGGACCAGCTGGACGCGGCGCTGCGTGCCATCGCGAGCGAAGGGCGTGGCGTGCTCGTCTACCTCCAGGGGCACGAGGGCCGGGGCATCGGCCTGTTGGCGAAGCTCCAGGCGATGCAGCTCCAGGCGGAGGGGCTGGACACCGTCGAGGCGAATCTCGCTCTCGGTTTCCCGGCCGATGCCCGTGACTACCGGGTGGCGGCGGACATGCTCCACGACCTCGGAGTGCGGTCCGTACGCCTGCTGTCGAACAACCCGCGCAAACGCGACGCGCTGCTCCAGCACGGCGTCGAGGTCACGGAACAGGTTTCTCTGCTGACCCCTCCCCGCGAGGAGAACATCTCCTACCTGCGGACCAAGCGGGAGCGCTTCGGCCATCATCTTCCGCACCTGGACCGTGCGACGGCCGGCTCCTCGCCGGAACCCGGCCCAGTGCCACCGGCAGGGACTTGATCCCGTTGATGAAGTTGGACACCAGGCGCCTGGGCGGCTCCGCGAGGGTCACGAACGGCAGCAGCTCGCGCACCTCCTCGTGCAGCACGCGCAGCTGAAGGCGGGCGAAGTGCGCTCCGAGGCAGACGTGCGGCCCGTCCCCGAAGGAGACATGGGGGTTCGGCGAGCGGGACAGATCGAGGCGGTGCGGGTCGGCGAAGGCACGCTCGTCGTAGTTGGCCGAGGCGTGGAAGACGACGACCTTGTCGCCTCGGCACACGTCCTGCCCGCCGAGCGTGAGGTCACGGGTCGCCGTGCGGCGGAACGACAGCACGGGCGGGTGCCAGCGCAGCAGTTCGTCCACGGCGGTGTCCACCGCCACCTCCCCCGCCCGCAGCCGCCGCTGCTCGTCCGGGTGCTCGGCGAGCGCCAGGAGACCGCCGGGCGCGGCGCTGCGAACGGTGTCGTTCCCGGCGACGGTGAGCAGGAAGAAGAACATCTCCAGTTCGGCGTCGGAGAGTCCGGAAGCGGCGATCGACGTCATGACGTCGTCGGCGGGGTTGCGGCGCTTGTACGCCGCGAGCTCCTGGGCGTAGTCGAACATCTCCCGCAGCATCGCGGGTGAGCGCGGATTGACCGGTCGCCCGTCCGCACCCAGTACGGGCGGTTCGTCCGGGTCCTGGTAGGCGATGACGCGTTCGGTCCACTTCAGCAGCAGGGCCCGGTCGCTCTCCGGTACGCCGAGCAGGTCGGCGAGGTTGAGCAGGGCGTAGTCGTCGGTGACGGTGGCGACGAGGTCGACGACGGGGCCCGCCGCGCGGGCGGTTCCGAGCAGTTCGCGGGCGCGGTCGCGGGCAGCGGCGGCGAAGCGGTCGATACGGGCGGGGGTGAAGGCGCGGCTGACGAGACGCCGCAGCCGGCCGTGGCCGGGCGGGTCCTGGTTGAGCATCATGCGGCGGATGAAGGGCAGGTCCGCCGGGTCGGGATCGCGGATCTGGGTCGCGCCGAGCCAGGACGAGAAGTTCGCCGAGTCCCTGAGCACGCGGACGACACCGCCGTGCCGGGTGACCGCCCAGAAGCCGGGCCCCGCGGGCCAGCCCAGCAGCTCGTACTCCTCCTGCCAGGCCACCGGATGATGGGCGCGCAGCTCGCGGAACGCGTCGTGGGGCAGCCCGGCGGCGTAGCGCCGCGGGTCGAAGACGTCGGGGACGGCCGGCGTGCTCATACGTCGGCCCGCAGGAAGTCCTCGACGGTACGGATCAGCTGGAGCGGTGTCTCGTCCATGGCGTGGTGTCCCGCGGCGGCCAGCTCGGCGAGTTCGCCCCGCAGGTACGACCGCAGCCAGGTCTCCCGCATCAGGTCGGCGCTGATGGCCGGATCGAGAGCTCCGACGACGGCGAGTGCCGGGACCGTCGAGCCCTCGATGTCGGTATGGAAGTCCTCCACGGCCCAGGAGTCGAGCCAGGCGCGGAACGCCTTGGGATCACTGCGCTCCACGGAGTGCCGCATCATGCGGTCGAGCCAGGCGGCGGGCCGTCCCGAGCCGGTGGTGACGTCGATGATGGTGCGGCGGTTGGCCGGACGGTCGGCGGCGTCCGCGAAGAGCCCCCACTGGTCGGGCGGCATCGGCAGCCCGTGGGCCGGTACGGGCGAGATCCCGACGAGTCGCCGTACCCGGCCGCGTGCGAGGACGGGCACGCGCTGGACGACGGCCCCGCCCATGGAGTGGCCGATGAGCGAGAAGCGGTCCCAGCCGAGGTGCCCGGCGAGCGCGAGCACGTCCTGGGCGCCCTCCTTCGTGGTGTAGGCGCCGGGCGTGCCCCTGGCCTCCCCGTAGCCACGCAGGTCGACGAAGGCGTACGTGAACGACTCCAGGTCGAGGTCGGGTCGCAGGGAGGCGTAGGCGTCGCGGTCGGCGAGCCAGCCGTGGACGGCGACGACGTGGTGCGGGCCGTCACCGAGCACCGTGTGCGGGAGCACGAAGGGGGTCACGTCTTCTCCGTTCGCGGGGCAGCGGAGTGAAGGGACTGCGGTCGTACGCCACCACGGTGTACCGGAGCCGGCGGAATCGCCAGGGTGCAGAACCGGCGCACTGTCGGACATGTCACGTCCCTCAACGGCAGAGATTCCCGGCATATGCGCAACCTGGGTCCTCACTTCCCCCTCTCCACCTGCGAGAGAGATCGTCACGGAGGTTTTGAGTTGAGCCGCAGCCGCGTCCGTATGCACCCGCGCACCCCGCTCGCCCGCCCTGCCCGCGCCGCCGCCGCAGCAGCCGGAGTCACGGCCCTGGCAGTGGCTCTCGCCGGGTGTTCCGGGGCTTCCACCTCGGACGCGAAGGCCGGGGACGGTGAAGGGAAGCCGCGCACCGCCATCACGGTGAATCTGCAGGGCAAGCAGGCCAAAGCGGGTGAGCCGGTACGGGTGACGCTCGCGGCGGGGAAGCTGAAGGACGTCACGGTCACCGACTCCAAGGGCGGCAAGCTCGAGGGCACGGTCGCTGCCGACGGCCGCACCTGGACCTCGGCCCGTAAGGCCGCCCCGGGCACCGCCTACACGGTCGAGGCGCGGGACGACAAGGGCGGCACGGCGACCGCGGACTTCGCCACCGCCGCCGCGGACAAGGTCAACAAGCTGACACTGGTGCCGGGCAAGAACTCCACCGTCGGGATCGCCCAGCCGCTGTCGATCGTCTTCGACCACCCGGTGAAGAACAAGGCGGAGGTCGAGAAGCACCTCAAGGTGACCACGTCGGACGACACCCAGGGTTCGTGGGGCTGGATGGAGGACTGGTCGGGCAAGTCCCGGGCGGACTGGCGGCCGAAGGACTACTGGAAGCCGGGCACCAAGGTCACGCTGGACGCCGAGCTGAACGGCATCGACTCGGGCAAGGGCGGCGGCTGGTTCGTCCGCGACTACACCACCGGTTTCACGGTCGGCAAGCAGCAGGTGGTGAAGGTCGACCTCGACAATCACCGGCTGAAGCTCTACCGGGACGGAGCGCAGATCAAGGACGTCCCGATGTCGGCCGGAACTCCCGGCGGTGAGAAGGCCTCCTGGCGCGGCACGGCCGTGCTGATGGCGAAGGAGGGCACGATCAACATGAACTCCGAGACGGTCGGGCTCGGCGACGCCTACGACAAGATGGTCGACTACTCGATGCGGCTGACCTGGTCGGGGATGTACGCGCACGCCGCGCCGTGGAACAGCGCGTACTTCGGCAGCGCCAACCGGAGTTCGGGCTGCGTGGGGATGAGCGACGCGGACGCGTCGGCGGTCTACGGCGAGGTCCAGGTCGGCGACCCGTTCGAGATCACCGGCGGCGGCGCCAAGGGCACGGTCGCCCTCAACAACGGCTACGGCGAGTGGAATCTGAGCTGGGCCGAATGGCAGGCGAAGAGCGCCCTGCGCTGAACTCCCGCCGGTTTCCGGCCAGTCCCCTTCCCACCTCCCGTCGGCCTTCCGCCCAACTCCGGCCGAACTCCGGCCGAACTCCTGCTGACAGCACGTCCAATATCGTTACCGTCGCGTAACTTACCGACCAGTTACCTCAAGTAAGCCTGACAGGTTACCGTCGGGTCACTTTAGGACTGGTATGAGTCAGGAGTGAGCGATGGGACACCCCCACAAGGCCCTGCGCACCTCGACGACCGCGACGGTCTCGGCCGCGCTGCTGGCCGGGGCCGCCTTCGGGCTGGCCCCGGCCGCTCCGGCAGCGGCCACCGAGGCCGCGGGCGCCCCCGGTATCCGGTTCGTCGACATCCGCGGCGACGGCGGCACCGTGCTCAAGGCCAATGTCGTCACCCCGGCGGGCGCCGACGGTTCGCGCACGTACCCCGTGATCGTGCTGCCCACCAGCTGGGCCACACCGCAGGTCGAGTACCTCGTACAAGCGAAGAAGCTCGCCGATTCGGGCTATGTGGTGGTCAGTTACAACGTGCGCGGCTTCTGGCAGTCCGGTGGAGAGATCGAGGTGGCGGGGCCGCCGGACATCGCCGACGCGTCGAAGGTCATCGACTGGACGCTCGCGAACACCCCTGCCGACCCGTCCAAGGTCGGCATGGCCGGTATGTCGTACGCCGCCGGGATCAGTCTGCTCACCGCCGCGCACGACAAGCGGGTCAAGGCGGTCGCGGCACTCAGCGGCTGGGCCGACCTCACCGGCTCCATCTACAGCGGCCGCACCCAGCACGTCCAGGCCACCGCGCTGCTCGTCGGCGCGGGAAATCTCACCGGCCGCCCCAGTGCCGAACTCCAGCAGTTCACCAAGGACTTCCTCGGCTCGAACCTGACCAAGGAGGACGAGATGATCGCCTGGGGGAAGAAGCGCTCCCCCGCCACCTACATCGACCGGATCAACCGGAACGGCGCCGCCGTGATGCTCGGCAACGCCTGGGGCGACACCATCTTCCCGCCCAATCAGTACGCCGAGTTCTACGAGCGGCTCACCGTTCCCAAGCGGCTCGAGTTCCGCCCCGGCGACCATGCGACCGCCGAGGGCACGGGTCTGCTCGGTCTGCCCAACGACACCTGGACCAGCACCCACCGCTGGTTCGACCACTACCTCAAGGGCGTCGACAACGGCGTGGACCGCGAGCAGCCCGTCCGGATCAAGTCCCGCTCGACCGGGGGCTACGAGACCTATCCGGACTGGAAGTCGGTGGGCGCGGACGCCCGGAAGTTCGCGCTGGGCGGGACCAAGAAGATCCACGCGAACATCGACTCGGGCGCCAACGGCGGCATCGTGATGCTGTCCAGCGTCCTGGACCAGTTCCTGAAGCTACCCCCGATGGCCTCGATCCCGCTGCTGCCGCGGTCGTTCGCCGCCGTCTGGCAGTCCGAGCGCGGCACGTCGGCGCAGCGGATCAGGGGGACGGCGAAGCTTCACACCACGGTCACCAGCACCAAGGAGAGCGGCACCCTCGTCGCGTACCTCTACGACGTGGGCCCGCTCGGCCTCGGCAAGCTGGTGAGCAATGCGCCGTACACCTTCCACGACCGGACCCCGGGCAAGCCGTTCACCGTGGACCTGGAGCTGTTCTCCACCGCCTACGACGTGCCGGCCGGCCACCGGCTCGCCCTGGTCGTCGACACCGTCGACCCGCTCTACATCGAGCACAACCCGTCCGGCGCACAGCTGACCTTCTCCTCGCCCACGGCCGACCCCTCGTACGTGTCGGTCCCCCTGAGCGAGAAGTGATCTCCGGCCGCTGCCGGGCCGGGCACGGCTCTACGAGCTGCTGCCCGGCCCCGGAGAAGGTGCATCCCCCGCGTCGTACTTGTCAGCGCACTTGTCGACGTCACTCAGCTCGATCAACAGATCGACGGCCATACGCTGCCCTGCCCCAATCTCAGCGGTGTCGCGGTCAGCGCAAACTATCCAGCCCGGCAAGGGACTCCACGCCTGACACGCACAAATAGGCCATAAGCCGCATTTACCACCCGGAGGAGGCGGTGTGCATCAGGCCTCGGCCGCCTCCGCATACACCTGCGACAGCTCGGGCGAGCCGTGCACGGCCCAGTCCAGCCCCGCCTCCACCACATTGATCTCGCGTCCCGAGGCGAGGCGGACCACGGGATGACCGCCCGGCCAGACATGCCAGCCGGCACCCCGCACGGTCCGGACGATGACCGTGCCGAGATAGAGGCCCGCGTCGTTGCCCAGCCAGGGCAGCTCCTCCGGATCATCCCGCCAGCGCGGCGGCAACTGGTCCAGAGCCTCCAAAGAGGCCGGAGTGTCATCCAGTTCAAGCCCCTGCTGTCCCACCCGGACCCGCAGCAGCTCGCACTCGGAGAGCAGCTCGGCCACACCCTCCGGATCGCCTCCGACGGCGGAGGCCAGCGTCTGCCCCCGCTCACCCCCATGCCGTTTGCGCCAGTTGTCCAAGAAAGGGATGTTCATACCGATCAGCCTCGCATTCCCATGGACGGACGCACCACTGGGCGCGCGGGAGGTGCCCGGAAGCCTGCGCCTCCGGGGCCGGCGGCTCAGAGATCGAGATCGACCACGACCGGGGCGTGGTCCGAGCCGCCCTTGCCCTTGCGCTCCTCGCGGTCGACGTAGCTGTCCTTGACTGCCTGCGTGAACGGCTCGTTGCCGTACACCAGGTCGATGCGCATCCCCCGGTTCTTGGGGAAGCACAGCTGGCGGTAGTCCCAGTACGTGAACGGGTGGTCGTACTTGAGCGGGCGGGGCACCACATCGGCGAGCCCGGCCTCGCGCAGGTGCTCCAGCGCGGCCCGCTCGGGCGCGGTCACATGGGTCATACCCTCGAAGAAGGACGGATCCCACACATCGGCATCGGTCGGCGCGATGTTGTAGTCACCGAGCACGGCGAACGGCCGGTCACCGGCGGCGTCCTCGGCCACGGCCCCCTTCAGCGCCTCCAGCCAGGCCAGCTTGTACACATAGTGCTCGTGGGCGACCTCCCGCCCGTTCGGCACATACACCGACCAGACGCGGACCGGGCCACAGGTCGCGCTCAGTGCGCGCGGCTCCTGCACGCCGCCGTACTCGGGGCCGCCGGGCAGACCCTTGACGACGTCCTCAAGGCCCACCCGGGAGACCACCGCCACGCCGTTCCACCTGCCGTCGGCGTTGACCGCGGACTCGTAGCCGAGCTCCTTCAGGGCGTCGGCGGGGAACTGCTCCGCGGTGCACTTGGTCTCCTGGATGCACAGCACGTCGGTGCCGCTGCTCTCCAGCCAGGCGAGCAGCCGCGGCAGCCGGGCGGTGATCGAATTGACGTTGAACGTGGCGATGCGCATGCCGAAAGCGTAACCGCGGGGTGTGACAGTCAGCGGCGCGTCACAGGTCCACGGATCCTCCGGAGGAGAGCCTGCTGTGCTCGGCGCCGCCCAGGTTGCCGATGTGCGTGTCGTAGAGGGGGCGCGCGAGCTCGGTCAGCAGGGCGTCGTGGATGTCGATCGCGCGCTGCGGCTTGACCGCGCGTACGTAGTCGATGACCTCGGACACCTTGCTCCAGGGCGCCATCACGGGGAGCATCAGTGTCTCCACCTGCTGGTCGGGAACGGTCAGCGCGTCACCGGGATGGAACACCGAACCGTCCACGAGGAAGCCGACATTGGTGATGCGCGGCAGGTCCGGGTGGATCACGGCGTGCAGCTCGCCGTGGACCTGGACGTCGAAACCGGCGGCGGTGAAGGCGTCGCCGTTCCCGACGGTGTGCACCCGGCCGGGAAAAGCGGCCGACAGCTGATCGGCGACGCTGCGCAGCGTCCAGATCTCGGCCGCCGGATTCGCGTCCAGGGCGACGCGCAGCCGCTCCTCGCTGAAGTGGTCGGGGTGCTCGTGCGTGACGAGCACGGCGTCGGCGCCGGCCGCCGCGTCCGCCTCGCTGAAGACGCCGGGATCGATGACGAGCGTCTGCCCGCCCTTTTCGAGCCGGATGCAGGCGTGCGACTTCTTTGTGAGCTTCACCGGGGTGGTCTCCTTCTCGCGTGCCGGTCCCGAGCCGATCTTTCCCCACCCCGCGCGTTCCCGTAACCGGGGCTCTGCCCCAGACCCCTGTCCTCGATCGCCGGCGGGGGTCCCATTCGGAGCCCGTCCGGCGAGCGAGGGAACGGCCGGAGGGCGTACCGGGGGGCTTGGGGCTTTTCCCCCACACGGGGGAGTCGCGAACCGAC
>NZ_JBWKDT010000036.1:0-77819 GCF_056435785.1 Streptomyces sp. NPDC043870 | reverse complement strand
GAGAAGGTCCGAGCGTCGTGGGGGGGGGGGGGTGGCCCCCCCCGGCCCCCCCCCCCCCCCCCCCCCCCCACCCCCCCACCCCCCCCCCCCCCCCCCCCCCCCTCCCCCCCCCTCCCCTCCCCCCCCCCCCCCCCCCCCCCCCCCCCCGGGCTCCGGGCCACCCGGACAGGACCTAATTGCGGCGGGCCGTGTGCACCGTACGGGCTGCCAGCAGGAAACAGTCCGGGCGGCTCAGCAGCCCCTCCTTGTCGTCCGGGTCCAGCAGTCGGTCCATCACGGCGACGTCTTCGGCATCCAGCCACCCCTCCAGCGCCTGACGCTGCCAGCTCAACGTGGAGACCAGGTGTTCGCGGACGGCATCGGTCACCGGCGCCGGGATGTCCAGGAGGAAGGTGCGGTTGACGGTGGGGGTGAGACCGGCGGCGGCGAGCAGGGCGCGCCAGTCCTCGATCTCCGCCCTGCTGTCCGGCAGCCCGGCGCGCATCTCCTCGTACCAGGCGCTGCTGGCCGCGTCGATACGGGCTTCCAGTCCGGGGCGGCCGATGCCGATGTCGCGGGGCAGATGACGCGGCTGCAGTCCGCCCTCGACGAGGGCGAGCAGTCCGCCGGGGCGCAGCAGACGCGCGAAGCCGCTGAGGGCGGCGCGCTGATCACCGAGATGGTGCAGCGAGTTACCCGCCCAGACGAGATCCGCCTCCCCCAGCTCTTCCATACCGCCGGGGAGTTCGGCACAGAGGGTACGGACGCGGTCGCCGAGACCGGTGCGCTCGGCACGGGCCCGGGCCAGCTCGAGGAGCGCGGGCGTGGAGTCCACGGCGACGACCTCCGCGTACGGGAACATCTCGGCGAGCAGGCAGGTGATCACGCCCGGCCCGCTGCCGATGTCGAGTACGCGGCGTACCGCTGCGGCGGGGAGCTGCTCCCGGACCCAGGCCGCGGCCTCGTTGTAAAGCGGGCGTTGCAGCTCGGCGCCGTGTTCGAGGAGCGGGACGAATGCGTCCCATTCGATGTCGGTGGTGTCGGTGCCGTCGTGACGGTGCTGGTGTGGGCTCATGGCGTCAGGGTGCGCGCGCGGCGCACGTCAGGGCAAGATCTGTTGCTGTTCCGGCAAAGCGGCTGCGGTGCGGGCGCCGGTGCGGTGTTCCTGTGGGCTGATGCCGCGCACCCGCTTGAACGCGGCGCTCAGCGCGAACGAGCCGCTGTAGCCGACCTTCCGGGCCACGGCCTCGACGGTCGCGTCCGTCTGCCGGAGGAGATCGGCTGCGAGGGCGAGCCGCCAGCCCGTGAGGTACGCCATCGGCGGCTCCCCCACCAGTTCGGTGAAGCGTCGCGCGAGGCCGGCCCGGGAGACCCCGCATTTCGCGGCGAGCGAGGCGACGGTCCAGGGGTGCGCCGGATCGTTCTGCATCAGCCGCAGCGCGGATCCGACGACCGGGTCTCCCATCGCGCGGTACCAGGCGGGCGCCTCGGCACCGGGCCGGGAGAACCATGCCCGCAGCACCGCGATCAGCAGCAGGTCGAGCACCCGGTCGAGGACCACGCTCTGGCCCGGCTCGTCGCGGGTGATCTCCTCGTCGAGCACCGGCATCAGCGGGCAGTTCCACACGTCGGCGGGGAGGTGCAGCAGCCCGGGCAGGACGTCCAGCAGCCGCCGGCTGACCTCCCCGTCCATCTGGTAGGTGCCGATGAGCATGGTGGTGGCGCCGTCGGGGGCATTCCCCCAGGTGCGTACGCCGAGGCCCATGGACTCGGCGAGCGGTTCGCCCTGGAGGGTCGTGCAGGTGCCGCCGGGGCCGATCAGCGCGTACGGCGGCGTGGCCGGGGTGTCGGCGGCGAGATACGGCTCGGGTCCGCGGGCGATGGCGACATCACCTGGGCGCAGCAGTACCGGGTCGCCGTTGTCGGGGACGATCCATGCCTCGCCGCGGGTGACGCACATCAGGCAGAGCGGGGCGTGGTCCTCGACGCGTACGGACCAGGGCGGCTCCATCACCATGCGGAGCAGAAAGGCCCCTCTGGCCCGGGGCCCGTCGAGCAGTCCGGCGAGTGCGTCCACGGTGTCGAGCGTAGGCGGTCGGCGTAGACGCACGCGTATGGAATCGAGCCTCTGCCGCATGGAGCGTCCAGGCCGCAGCCGCAAAGGTGGAGCCATGACGGAGAACCTGAAGCAGGACAAGCTGCAGATGACGGTGCTGGTGACGGCGGCGACCGGCAAGACCGGCCACAGGGTGGCACAGCGGCTCACGGAGCGGGCAGTGACCGTGCGGGCCGGTTCGCGCAAGGGCGCGGTCCCGTTCGACTGGGAGGACGAGGCGACGTGGGGTCCCGCGCTGCGGGGCGCGGACGCCGCGTATGTGGCGTACTACCCGGACCTGGCGGCTCCGGGCGCGCAGGACGCGATGCGGAACTTCGGGCGGCTGGCGGCGGAGCACGGCCTGCGCCGGCTGGTGCTGCTCTCCGGCCGCGGCGAGCCGGAGGCGGTGCACGCGGAGGACGCGCTGCGGGCGGCCGGGGTGCCGCTGACGGTGGTGCGGGCGGCGTTCTTCGCGCAGAACTTCAGCGAGGGCGCGCTGGTGCCCGGCGTCCTCGCCGGGGAGATCCCCTTCCCGGCGGGCTCGACGGCAGAGCCTTTCCTCGACCTCGACGACCTCGCGGACGTGATGGTCGCGGCGCTCCTGGGGGACGGCCACGAGGGCGAGACCTACGAGCTGACGGGGCCTCGGCTGCTGACGTTCGACGACGTCGCCGAGGAACTCTCCGGCGCCACGGGGCGCCCGATCCGCTACGTCCCGGTCTCCGGCCCCGAGTACGTGAGCATGCTGCGGGAGTTCGGCTTCCCGGCCGCGGACGCGCAGTGGCTCACGGACCTGTTCGTGATGCTCCTGGACGGCCACAACGCGCATGTGACGGACGGTGTCGAACGCGTCCTGGGCCGGGCGCCGAGGGACTTCACGGCGTATGCGAAGGACGCGGCGGCGTCGGGAGCGTGGTCGGCCTGACGGGGGCTCCGCCCCCGTTGCCCCCCGCTCCTCGGTCTCCCCTGCGCCCTGCGGGCGTGGGGGAACCCCCGGCGGGGCTCAGTCCAGCCCATTGGGGTCACCCCCGGGCGGTTCCGGGGGAGTTCGAGGACACGCCCGAGGGCGTACGGGGTCGGGGGCTTTGCCCCCACGAGGCGGAGGGGGCTTTGCCCCCCGCACGCGGCGGAGCCGCACATCGACACAGCGCGAAAGGGCGGAGCGACAGAGCCCGCCGCCGGCGCCCTGGACCGGTCAGTCGCCTGCCCGGGCGGGATCACTGGTCCGCGAGCTCGAGACCCCGCTCCGCGAGGGCCTCGCGGAGCCGGGCGAGGGCCTTGGGGCCCATGCCGTGGAGGGCGGCGAGCGCGGCGGGGTCGGCGCCGGCGAGGTCGTCCAGGCGGGTGTGGCCCGCCTGGAGGAGGGCGCGGCGGGCAGGAGCGGCGAGGGTGGCCGGGAGGTCCGGGGCGTCGTCGTGAGTCATGCCGGGATCGTCGCAAGCGGGGCCGGACCGGTCCACCGGGTCACCCGCCGGAGCGGCCACGGCGGACGAACGGTCCCCGCCACCCTCACCAGCGGCGCCGTATCTGGCCACGAGGTCACGGGCCGTCCGGGCCAGCCGGTCGCGGAGTTCCGGCGGGGCCAGGACCTCCGCTTCCGCGCCGAGTGCCAGGAACTCACCGTGCGCGCGGTCGAGGGACTCGATGGGCAGGACCGCCCGGGTCCAGCCGTCCGGCTCGGGCGTGCCGGTCGCGACGAGGGCTCGCGCCGCCGCCCCGCCGAGGCGGGCCGCGGCGCGCGGGGACAGCCGGACGACCGCCTCGTCGCGGTGCAGCCGGGCGTGGAATTCGTCCTGGTAGCGCTGCCAGTACCCGGCCAGGTCGAAACCCTCGGGCGGGGCGGACTCCTCGCCGGTCTCCGTGAGTCCGAGGATCTGGTCCACGCGGTACGTACGCGGCCCCGGCCCGGCGACCACGTACCAGCGCCCCGCCTTGAGCACGAGACCGTACGGTTCCAGCCGCCGGTCCACATCCGTCGGCTCCTTCCAGCGGCGGTAGCGGACGTCGAGCACCCTGCTGTGCCAGACCGCGTCCGCGACCTGCGGCAGATACGGGACTTCGTCGTCCTCGGCGTACCAGCCGGGCGCGTCGAGGTGGAACCGTGCGCGCATCCGGTCCGCCTGGGCGCGCAGGCCGTCGGGCAGGGCGGCCCGCAGCTTGAGCTGCGCGGCGGCCAGTTCGGCGCCGAGTCCCAGCTCGGCCGCCGGCCCGGGGATTCCGGAGAACGACAGCGCCTCCGCCTCACCGGCGCTCAGACCGGTGAGCCGGGTGCGGTAGCCGGCGAGCAGCCGGTATCCGCCCGCGTGGCCGGCGTCCCCGTACAGCGGCACACCTGCCAGGTGCAGCGACTCGACGTCGCGGTAGATGGTGCGTACGGACACCTCCAGCTCCTCGGAGAGCTGGGCCGCGGTCATCCGGCCCCTGGTCTGGACCAGCAGCAGGATCGAGAGAAGTCGGCCGGCCTTCACTGACACAGGGTGTCAGTGAAGCGCCCTTAACGTCCAGCCATGGCTTTCGCAGAGAAACTGCTGCGGGTTCTGCCGCCCGTCGAGGCGGCCGGCCGCAGCGTCAAGCGCTACCACGTCACCGCCGACCCGGCCGGGATCGATCCCCGGGTCGAGCAGGCGGCGTACGAGATCCTCCCCGAGCTGCTCCCCGCTCCGGACGGCACCCCGCCCGCGACCTTCGTCGTGCTGCACCGCGGCGCCGACGACGGCGCCTACCTCAACGCATACAGCTGGGTCTGGGACAACGTCCTGCACTTCGGCGGCGCGGCGGCGGGCCAGCCGGTCCTCGGCTGCCCCGACCGCGATCCCGCTCACTTCATCAAGGTGACCGGCCAACCGTGGATCGGCTGTGTCTGGGAGCTGCCGCCGATCCTCCACGAGCGGGACGCCTGGGTCCGCCACATGCTGGCGCCCGGCCGCCTGGACCTCGACGCCTATCTCGCCGACTCACTGCCCGACGGCACCACCGGAGACCGCACATGAACGACGACACGCACGGCTTCGACTTCCTCACCGGCCGGTGGGACGTCCGCAACCGCCGTCTCCTCGACTTCCTCGACCCGGACAGCGGCTGGGAGGAGTTCGACGGCACCACCGAGGGCCGCACCCACTTCGGTGGTGCCGCCCACTTCGACGAGATCGCCTTTCCCGCCAAGGGCTTCTCCGGGCTGACGCTCAGGCTGTACGACCCCGAGCGCGAGGAGTGGTCGCTGAACTGGTCGAGCAGCAGGACCGGGCGGCTCGACCCGCCCGTGGTGGGGCGGTTCGGGCCGGACGGCACCGGCGTCTTCCACGGCCGGGACGGTTACGCGGGCAAGGACGTCATGGTCCGCTTCGTGTGGTCGGGCATCACGGACACGACGGCCCGCTGGGAGCAGGCGTTCTCGGTGGACGACGGCGGGACGTGGGTGACGAACTGGGTCATGGACTTCACGAGGACGGGCCGGGACGGCGCAGCGCCATGAGCCGGAAGCGGGGGTCGGGGCGCGGCTCGTCGGGATCGGGCAGGGCGGACAGCTCCGCGGCGAGTTTCTCGGCGAGCGGACCACGGGCCGTGAGCCGGGACGCGTACTCGCCGCGCAGCAGCGCCTGGGCGGTGCGGCGCGGCGACCGGCCCTGACCATGGCCCGTGAAGCGGGTCTCGCCTGCCGGGCCGAGACCGTGCGCCGCGCCGAACGCCTCGATGCGGTCGGCGCGGTCGTACGCCTCGGGAGTCCGGTAGGGGGCGAGGACGGCGTCGATGTCGCTGCTCACGTCGTGCCCGGCGTCCTTGTCGACGGTGGTGACGAACACCCCGCCGGGGCGCAGCACACGCGCCGCCTCGGCCACGACGGCCCTGGCGTCCCGGACCAGATGGAGCAGCCACACCGCGCTGACCGCGTCCACCGAGGCGTCGGGCAGCGGCAGCCTGCGGACATCTGCGAGGACGACACCCGCGACCCGGCCCGCGGCCATTCTGGCCATGCCGGGCGAGGAGTCCGCGCCCAGTACCCGCAGCCCCGGCCGGGTCAGCCGCTCGGTCACCAGCCCGGTACCGCAGCCGATGTCGAGGAGCGCGCGGGCGGCCTCCGGGACGAGGGACAGTACGGCCGCGGCGGCGGCCGCGGCCCGGGGCACGCCGCCGCGGGAGGCGTCGTAGACGGCGGCCTCCACGTCGTAGTCGAGCAGCGTGTCACGGCCGGCGCCCACTGCTCCCGCCGTCTCGCGGGTCTCGTCGTCGTGCAGCACGGTCAGCTCACACCATGGTTCGGGGCGGCGGCTTCCACGCGGCGCGCCAGTTCGAAATCGCGTTCGGTGATCGCGCCGCCCGCGTCGTGCGTGTTCACGGTGAGGTTGACCGTGTTGTAGCCCAGGGTGAGATCCGAGTGGTGGTTCAGCTCGTCCTGGATCTGTGCGACATGGACGACCAGCGCGGTTGCGGCGAAATGCGTGCCGAGCCGGTACGTACGGGCGATCCGGTCGCCCTCCTGGGACCAGCCGGGCAGTTCACGCAGTCTGTCCTCGATCTCCTTCTGCGACAGCGGCTCTGTGGCCATGAGCGAGGCTCCCTCCGGGTTGTCTCCGTGCGACGTTACGGTTTCCGTATGACAACTGTCGCGCCCGACACGGGAGTAGGGCCACTGCTGCGCGGCTGGCGGGAGCGGCGCAGGCTGAGTCAGCTGGAACTGGCTCTGCGCGCCGACTCCTCCGCCCGCCACATCAGCTTCGTCGAGACGGGCCGGTCCCGACCGAGCGAGGAGATGATCCTGCGGCTCGCGGAGCATCTGGACGTGCCGGTCCGCGACCGGAACGCGCTGCTGCTGGCGGCCGGTTACGCACCGCGATACGCACAGACGCCGCTGGACGACCCGTCGCTGGAGTCCTTGCGCGCGGGCATGGAGCGGCTGCTCCACGGGTACGAGCCGTACCCGGCGCTCGTGGTCGACGGCACGTACACGGTGGTGGCGGCCAATCGGGGGATCGCGATGCTCCTGGAGGGCCTCCCGGAACATCTGCTCACTCCCCCGCTGAACGCGATGCGGATCACGCTGCACCCTGAGGGCCTCGCTCCGCGGATCCGCAATCTGCGGGAGTGGCGCGGGCATCTGCTGGCCCAGATGGAGCGCCAGATCGCCCTGGCGCGCTCCGAGACGCTGCGTGACCTGTACGAGGAGGTGGCCGCGTATCCCCGCCCGGAGACGGGCGGCGGCACCGACGACCGGGAGGACCCGGTTCCGTGCCCCTACTTCGCGCTTCCGCTGCAGATCGAACACGAAGGCCAGGTGCTGTCCTTCGTGTCGTCGATCTCCACCTTCAACACCCCGATGGATGTCACCGTCGCCGAGCTGGCCATCGAGACGTTCCTCCCGGCCGACCCCGCGACGGTGAAGTACCTGCAGTCCCTCACGCCGTAGCCGCGGCACGCAGCGCGGACCACTGCAGTGCCGCGAACCCGGCGACGGTCATGGCCTGCATCGGGATCCACATGGTCCCCGCGGCACCGGGCTCCAGCCACAGCAGGAGCGCGACGATGCTCAGCGCCGCCCAGGCCACGTTGGCGTCGACGACGAGCTTGACGGGGACGACGGGCGGCTGCGGCCGCGAGGCGAGGAAGCCGACGCCCGCCGCGAACAGCGTGAGGAAGACACCCAGTTCCAGCAGCAGGGTCGCGTCGACGCCGAGCAGCCGCCCGAGCGGTCCGGAGGCCGCGAGATAGGCCAGTCCGTTGGCGCCGGTGACGACGGCGTCGAGAGCGAGGAAGCGGCGCAGCATCGTCTGCGGTTCGGTGGTGCGGGAGATGCCGGCGAGCAGGGCCTGGGACATGACGGATCAGCCTCCATCGAGGTCGTACTGGCTGGTCGTGGAACCGGGACCCGGCCGGAGTGCGCCGCCCGGGTCCTGGTGACCACCACGATGCCCGGGGGCGGCGGAGGGGTCGATTACCGCAGAGGTAATGGCACCGATGGAGTCTCTGCGCAGGTCAGGGTGACTCTGCACAGAGACCCTGGCAAGGGAGGGAGCCAAACAGGGAGCCACGGCCGAGAACTCACGCGCTCGGATCGGACTCGCCGTCCGTCGTACTGCTCTATCCGAAGATGTCGTCCATCGCCTCGGCTCCCTCCGTGATCACGGGGCGTAGTTGCTTGCGGTAGACCTGTTCCGTGGTCTGGCTGCCGCTGTGGCCGACCACGCGGGCGATGACCTCGATCGGGATGCCGTGGTCCGACAGCAGGGAGACGAAGCTTGTCCGCAGCTCCCGGGTCGTCCAGCCTTTCGGGTTCTCGAATCCGGCCGCCTTCAGCAGGGATCGGAAGTTACGCAGGACATTCGTCGAGGATCGCTGCTCGCCGGATTCATCGGGGAAGACAAGCCCGTCCTCCCGCCACTCCATGCCGGCCGCCTTGCGCTCCTTCTGCTGCTGCGTCCAATGCGCTTCCATCACAGAGGCAGCCTGCTTCGGCATCGCGAGCGAGCGACGGCTCTTCTTCGTCTTTGTGTCCCCCGTTCGCCGGACGGAACGCCACACGTCCACATGCGGTCTCGCGTCGCCCTGCTGTTCCGTGTGGACGTGTAGCCATGTGAGGGCGCGTTCTTCCTCCGTTCTGACGCCAACAAGCAGGGCCAGCACCACGTAGGCGTGGATCCACGTGCCCTCCTTGGCGCAGAGGACCGCTTCCGCCTGTTCCAGGGTGAGGGACTTGCTCGGGCGTCCCGGCTGCCCGTCGGGGAGGTCTACGAGCGCGGCAACGTTGCGCACTGCCCGGCCTCGCCGTTGTGCGTGGCTGATCGAGCGGCGCAGGATCGAGCGCACCATCTTCAGAGACTGGTGCGAGAGCGTCTCCGCCTTGACTTCCATCCACTCGTCGACGTCATCCGCCTCCAGGTCGCGCAGCTTCGCCTTTCCCAGGTCCGGCGTGATGTGGTTGTCCGCAAGGCTGCGGTACGTGGCGACGCTGGTCTTCTCTCGCCCCTTGAGCCCCTGTGAAAGCCAGTCCTCCACGGCCTTTGCCACGGTGTAGTTGGCCGGTGTCTTGACCCCGGCTTCGAGCTCCTTCTTGAGGTCTCGCAGCTTCCGACGCACTTCGGTCTTGGTTGCTCCCGACACCTTCGGGCGGTTGCGCTTCCCAGCAGGGGTGTAGCCGAGCGACACGGCACCGATGTACCGGTTCTTGGACTTGTCCCAGTAGATCGAGTCTTCCCCGTTGCCCGCTCTGCGGGCACGGCTGGACGCCTCGGTCATGTGTGCACTCCATGGAACGGGCGAGGCCACGCCAGTCGACGGCGTGGCCTCGTAGGGTTGTCAGAGAAGTCAGGCGGCCGATGCGGCCTCGCGCTTGAGCAGTTCGACGTAGTTGTCGATGTACTCGGTCGGGACGAGGCGTCGGCGGCCGATCTGGACGGTCTGGAGCCGTCCGAGGCGGATCTCTTCGTGGGCGGTGGAGCGCCCCACTCCGATGAGTTCGGCGGCGGCTTCGACGCGGTGGAGGCGGCGCTGTGGGGTGGATGCGGCGGGTGCCGTGTCCATGTGTCGGTCTCTCCTTCGTGATCCGACGGGGTCGGGGCCTCGGAGGCCCCTTCTCTCAGGTCCGCTACATCCGCTACATCCGCTACAGCGCAGGTCAGGGGCCTGCCTTCTGTAGCGGATGCGCGAGATGTAGCGGATTGGTGCCGCTACGCGGTGCGGGCGGCGAGGGGCGCTGTAGCGGCCCCCGCGGGGGTGCAGCGGATACCGGGAAGCTCATCCGCTACGGATTCGCCCCCGCTGACCTGGGGCGTAGCGGATGTAGCGGACTTTGGAGGGGGCGGGGGGCAGTAGCGGGCCCATGCGTCCGCGAGATCCTCGGCGTAGTAGCCGCGCGGGACCGTGCCGGCGGCGGTGCGGATCGGGCGGGGCTTGATGGGCTTGTTGGCCCCGGTCACGTATCCGCTGAGCAGGCGGGCCAGCCCGCGCGGCGTCAGCGGCTTGCCACCCATGTCGACCCACGGAGCGTCGTCCATGGCGGTCAGGCACTCCAGGATGGCCGCGGTGGGCATGCGGTCGATGCCACAGAACACGGTGTCGCGCAGGTCGGTCAGCAACCGGATGCCCAGGGAGGCTTCATCGTCCTGCGCGGCGGCGGCCACCAGCTCGACACAGGCAGCCCGCGCGGGCCAGGCCCCGCCCGCTGCGTCGGCGACCGCGAGCAGCGGCTCCCACACGTCCGCGGGTCGGTCCGTGATGCCCTCCGGCATGGTCGGCCAGGACCCTTCCACCGTTGTGCGAGCCGTGTCGGCCCAACGCGCGAGCTGGTCGCGCAGAGCATGCCCCTCCTTCTCGTGGATGCGCTGCCGGAACGGGTCGACGCGTTCGTTCGTGGCCCGCCGACGCATGCGGATGATGACCGAGCGGGTCAGGATCGTGTCCGGCAGCGAGCCGAGTCCGGCCATGGCGACCGCGCAGTACGAGGGGAAGGGCTGCACGCTCTGGCTGGAGCCGTCACCAACGCACCGGTAGGTGACACCGGAGCGCCGGTGACCGGCGTTGAGGAAGCCACGCAGCTCTTCGTTGTCTCCGGCCTTGGGGCCGAACACGGTGTCGATCTCGTCGAAGAGGATCGTGGGTCGTCCCTCCGTGCCGGAGACGGCGCGGAAGAGGGCTGCGGCGGACGCGTTGACGGCCACCATCGGGTGTGGGACCAGGGTCTCCACGATCTCCAGCGCGCGGGACTTGCCCGACCCCGGCTCCGGGGACAGACACGCCAGGCGCGGGGTGGAGTCGAAGCAGTCCAGCAGATACGCGTGGGCGTCCCACAGCGCGACGGCGACGTAGGCGGCCTCTGTCGGAAAGACGTTGAACCGGCGGTGGAAGGCTTCCACATCGTCGAGCAGGGCCGCTCCGTCGATGGACGGCGCGGGGTTGTTGGTGCTGGTCATGCGGCGGTCCTCCCTTCCGGGGAAGTGGCTCGGAGTGGGCAGAGGTCTCGGTGGGCGGTGTGGTCGTCGATCAGGGCGCGGACCCGGCTATGGCCCACGGCACTGCGGTCCAGCAGAAAGGACGCCTTCGGCGACGCCTTTCGGGCCGCCCACGCCAGCCGGGGGCAGGCCCGGTGCGGCGGCCGGCGGCTGGTCGGGGGTATCCGTGGGGCATGCCAGAGGGGGAGGTGGACGGGGGCTCATGCCGTCTCCCGGGGACGGGAGGTGCGGATGCGCCAGTTCAGGGCGCTGCGGATCGTGGCGCGGCACTCGGCAGCGGTGAGTCCGGTCGACTCCCCCGCCATCTGGAATGCCTCCTCGACCTCCTCGCGGGGGATGTCGCCCCACGCGACGAACCGCCCCACCTTGATCGCGGAGGCGTAGAGCTTGTTGCTGCGCTCGCCTTCCACGGCGGCAGTGACCACCGCGCACTCCCGTTCCAGCGCGACCTTGGCCACGCGGGTGCCGCTGCGCGCGCGGGTGATCGGCACCGGCCCGGCGGGCTTGGGCGGGGCTTGGAGCAGCCGGATCAGCCAGGCGGGCAGCTCGGCCGGCGGCATGTCGCGGGTGATCTCGTAGGTGGTGCGGCCGATGATGCTGCCGGGGGCGAGGACGTACCCGCCCCACCCCCGGGTGTCGATCTTCTTCGCCAGGCTGCCCTTCGTGGACCCCAAGCGGATGCCGTCCGGCATGCGGAAGTACAGGTGCTCGCCCCCGCTGCCCGCAGTCCGCACCGTGAGCGTGGTCGGGATGTCCTGCCCGGCGCGCTCGCAGAGCGCCTGAAAGGAAGCGACGCCGTCAGGCGTTCCTTTCGGGTCCTTCGGCTTGAGCGTGTCCAGGTCCACCACCAGCAGCCCGGACGGGCCCGTGGCCACCCCGACGTTGAACGGCCGCACCTGCCACGCGGCCCGGATCCGGCCGGGGTCGGTGGTGGCGCGCTGCTCCCACTTCAGGTGCCCGCCTGTACAGTCGCCGGTCCCGGGGCAGGCGTCCTCACCATGCAAGGCGGGGAACTTGGCACCGGGACGCAGCGGATGGACGTGCCACACGCGCTCGGCAGCGGCTAACGCTGCAGCGAGCAGCACGGTCTTGCGGTCATGGGTCATGCTGGATGTCTCCAGTTCTCTTGAGGATTGCTGGTAGACGAGGGCGGCCCGACTTCATTGGCGTGAGAGGGGGCCGCCCTCGGCACAGCTATCGGCCGGCCTGGGCGTGCTGGGCGCGGGGCTCCAGCAGGGCGAAGTGCAGGGCGGACTCGGCGAGCTGCCCGTAGGCGTAGGCCGCATCCGGCAGACCGGACGCCATGTCCAGCGCATCGGTCAGCTCACCGGCCTCGTGATCGGTGAGCTGGGGCCCTTCGTCGAGGTAGTCGGCGAAGTTGCCCGCTTCCTCGCACAGCAGCATGCGGGCCTGGGCCTTCACGAACTGGCCGTAGCCGTTCCACCGCTCCAGGCCGCGCGTGATGCCCGGGACCGGGCACAGCTCGTGCGGGATGACGTACTCGCCGTCTCCTGTCCACTGGAGTTCGACGACCGGGGGTTCCTGGCCATCCAGGACGCGCAGAATGGCCCAGGCGGTGCCGTAGGCATAGGCGAGGGCGGCGTTGGCGTACAGGCTCGCCATGCGTCCCTCGTGCTGGTGGTGGGAGTCGCCGATGGCCATCAGGGCCCGGTCGTGGGGACGGGTCGGGAAGGACGGGCGGCCGGTGATGGTGATCTCGCCGTCGACGTGCCGCAGCCGGTCAAGGTCGTAGTGGGCGGTGCTGATCTGCGCGGCCTGGTGCGCGCGCTGCGTCTCGCGGGCGGCGGCGCCCAGCGCGAACACGCTGTCGGTGAGCGATTCGAACCACACCTGGGTGGTCGTCATGGACGTTCTCCTTCGGTGCTGGGTGACGGTTGTCTGCGGCGGTCAGCGCTTCTGCGGGCGGGTGAGTTTGTAGGTGATGCCGAGCCCGATGGGCCCGGCCGCGAAGGTGAGGGCGATCTCGTACAGGGCGAGGGCGGCGGCGATGACGCCCATGACGCCGATCGCTGCGGCGAGGACGACGGCGATCGGCATCAGGTAGTCCCGGGCCGGGCGCCGTGCGCGGACTGCGGCGGGGGTGACGATGACGATGGGGCGTCCCTCGCGTTCGGCCTGCCGGTAGATGTCGGCGGGGATGTGCGGGGCGCGTAACCCGGGGATGGTTCCGGTGGGTTCACGGCGGCGCATGGTGTGCCTCCTGGTGGATGTGGCGCGGCGGAAGATGCGTCGGGCAGCACCCCGCGGGTGGGGTGCTGCCCGATGCGCTGGTGACGGTGTGTGGTCGTAGTGGCTAGTGCCTACTGGCTACTGCCTAGTGGAGAAAGGGCCGGTGAGGGCCCCTGGTGGCCGGTAGAGGGGCGTTCTACTGGTTAGTGGCAAGTTGCCGGTAGCCAGTAGCCGGTAGCGCTCTGTGAGCCGCTCAGGCGTGGTCGGGGTGGACGTAGACCGAGTGCGGTCCGTTGTCCCGGTAGACCAGCTCGCCGCGCTCGGCCGCGGCCTTGAGCGCGTCGCGCACGGCCTGCCGGCTGCGGCCCACCAGGTCGGCGACCGCGGACGGTTTCATGCCCGCCGGCCCCGCGTCCCGGATCGCCGCGATGGCGTCCGGCAGCCACGCCGGGCCGCTGTCCGCGTCGCCGCGCAGCGCGGACAGGTTCAGCCCCCGCGCTGCGGAGGTCTGCTCGGGCTTGCCCGCCCCGGGTTCGGGGGCGGTGGCGAACTGGGCGTCGATCTGCTCCATGAACTTCTCGGCGAGCGCGTCCTCCTCCGCCCGCGACGGGCTGGCGGGCGGCTGGGTGGTGCGGAACGCCGACAGGTTCAACCCGGGCCTGTCGGTGCCCTCCTGGGGCTGGTGCGGGGCTTCCACAGGGCTGTGGGTGGTGTCTGCGCTCCTGTCTCCGCCCCGCTCCGGCCGCCAGGCGCACGCCTAACAGCGAGGGTTGATGGGTGACGAACCCACGATGCGGCCGAGGGGTACGCGAATGCGGCTCAAGGCGATGCCTCCTGCGGGGGCGCTCAGGCTCCGGGATGGAGGGCCCGTTATGCGGGTGCCAGTCGCATTGTGGCAGATGGGATGGGAGCCGGGGCGAGCGCATGGACTGAGACGCGTGCAGGCCCCCATGAGCGCAGCAGGAGCACTTCTCGCCGCCCCGGCCCAGAGGGGGCCTACTTAGTTACTCTCCCGCCGCACGAAAACGCACCTTGCCTTGGACCCAAGATTCAAGCAGATCAACTGTCGCGTTTGAGAGGTTGTGGGATCGAATCGAGCGCAAGGCGTGGGGAATTGAAGTCAGGCCGTTTCTTGCGCAGTTCCACTTTCGCGCAAGTCGCACAATTCGCCCCTCAGAACGACCCTCAAAGATTGCCCCTTTACCGTCGTCCGCGATCTCAGTCCATGCGGCGGCGATAAGGATTAGAGCATCTCTATGCTCTGGTCGCACGCTCGCCAATGTCGCCTCATATGTACGGTACCCATCCCCGACATCCCCGAGTGCGCCGTAATTATATTCGGACTTAAACCACGGCATTGAGCAACCCGGCAGCATCTTGGACAGCTCGACGATGCACTCCGGGATGGCGCTATCCCCCATCGTGGAGTTTTGGCCAGCCGTCTCATAGAGACGCATAACGAACGGAGCCCGGAGCGTAAGAGGCCCCATGTGGTATTTAAACAAGATTTCCGGGCCGAAGCGATCTACCGTCTCACGGATAGACCAAAGTCCAGCTGTGGCCCCCTGAAGCGCTACCCACCCCTTACTGGAAGCTAGAATGCGAAGGCTGTCAGCAAAGTGCTCCAAGTTGTCGTTCTCGAACTCACGCCAGAACATATGGGCTTTTCTGGTCATGAAAGACGGGTCTTCAAAGCCGGTATAGGCGATAAATGAAATGCAGAGTGCAAGACTCAGCGCGATTTCACGCTCAGATTCCGTCGAGTTGGCAGCGACCAAACTGCTGCGGAGATTCTTCGCCACCGAAGGAAGATTCTCTGCGTTTGCGTAGAGTAGCGCCTGGACTCCACGGAGCGGCACGTAGCTCAGCCTGTGGGACGAAGATTGCGCCTCTGTCATCCTAAGGGCTAGGTCGACACTGGCCTGACAGATTGAGCGCACGAGACTTGGATTTGGGACAGCGAAGCTCAAAGAGCGGCCAGCGAATGCGATCAAATTCGCCTGCTCATCAAGCGGGGCGGAATTGGAATCCTGAATGACTCGCTCAAGGAAATTGTCCATCCCGTCTTCGGCGTTGTTCCCAATGATCTGAAGCGCTAGTTGAGAAACAACGTCCCACTCTGCATGGGCGATCTTTTTGCGTAGCCGTGAGAAGAGCTGCGCCGCTGTGGGATTCAGGCGAACCAGTTGATTTGCGGCAAAGTACTCCAGGAAGGTTCTGTGGGTGAAGCCGTACAGCTCCTGAGTATCGTCAGATCCAACATTCGAGAGCACCCAAGCGCGCCCCGTGCAGAAATCAACAAACTCGGCTGCTGCATTCTCAGCCTCGTCTTCGTCCTCGAATCGCTTCGCAAGGAGGAATGACTTCACGAACCCGATGAGCTGGTCACGTGTGAGGCCTACTTGGCTGCTTGAATTGGTGTAGATCGAATAGGCAAGTGCATTTATTGCGTGCTTGACGTGCGCATCAAATGGCAACGGCGTGAGGATTCCGCGCTGCTTGTCCCACTTATCGAATAGAAGTTCGGTACATTTCTTGTAAACCTCTGGCCGATTCGCAGGAATGTAATTTTCGCTCGCGTAGATGCCGCACATAAGGGATAGCATCAAGGGATTGCGCGTGAGGTCCGCGACGAACCGGCTGTCTTGGTAGAAGCTCCTCGATAGCTCGGTGCGACGGGTTCGCTCCAGCGTGCTATCCAACCCAAACCATTTGTCGGCGTAGGAGCGCACCCCGTCATCGTTGAGTTGGGCAAGCTGAACCGCGCTGAACAAGCTCGAATCCAAGGGTGCTTCTTCGTAACCAACCTTGCGAGTTGTCACCAGTATCGGGGTCATGGGGTACAGATAGGCAAATCCTTCGACTAGATCGACAACCTTCCGGCGCAGGGAAGTGTCGATGAGTTCGTCAAGTCCATCGAAGATTACGAATGCGCGCCCTGAATTCAATGCGTGATCCACGAAGCCGTTGGGTGGATCTAGGTTGTAAGGCGACTTGCAAAGGGCTTCGAGGTACTCAAGCATGGTGGTCTTGCCGGCCTCGAAATCTTTGGTGTATTCGCGAAGGACAACCAGGAAGGGGATCCGGGCAGACGTTGCAGGGAAACCGTCGCGGGCGATATCGTAGGTAAGCTTTAGCGAAAGCGTTGATTTGCCGCCGCCAGGATCCCCCAAGATCACTGTTCTGTGAGATGCTGCAAGGACATCTGCCAGTCCGTTAGAGTGGGATGAGTTAATCCTCTGGTCTTTGTGCTCGGGCCTGGTGAAATGCGGCTCGACGAAAAGGCGACTATATGCGACTCTCCGAGTTGTCCCCGCGTGAGGCAGCTTCATTGTTGCGTGCAGGCTTCGAGCCTGCTCTTTCAGGGAGTCTTCAAACTCATGATACTCGGCCAGCCTGCCGGCATCAGCAACAAAAGTCGAGCGGCTCACGTCGGCCCGAGCGAAATTCGCTGCCATGCGTACGACGGAGGCCCGGGTCTCTGCTGGAAGGGATTCTGATGCTTTGATGCCTTCCGTGCGAAGCGAAATCGCGTCGACCATGGACTGCCACAGCGTATTCGCGATCAACGGAACGTCGACCTCGGCGGAACCCTGAAGTGTAGCCACTGCACTTTGAAGGCTATCCTTGGCGCCGGCAAGTTCAGTGGTTTGCTTCTTTTTGCGTGTCTCGGCGAACTTTTGTACTGCTACGGACATGGCAAGGGCGGCGAAGTCGGGCGAGTCAAGGTAGTCGATCAGAGCATGGGAGAATTCCGCTGAAACCTCAGGATACCCGTGCGTGATGCCACTTTCTTCGGAAATAAGTTTTCGGGTGGCGCGGTTCCTGAGACGTCCTTGGATCGCTCCTGTCGGGGAAGGAATCATCTTCCCGAGCGCGGTGCCGGCGGCCCGTTCGAGAACAGGCTTTGCACTAGCCAGGATCGCGAGCTCCACACCAGAAACCACTTGTACTCCCGCGCAATTCGTACCGCTGTTGTGTGGAGGAGAGTAGCTGTCCCTGCCTGTGGAGCGCAGGCGAACCACCGCTTTGGGGCATCAGTCGAGTGGGGTGACGTTCACCCTGAGATCCGCCGCGTCTGACGTGGCGGATCTCCGCGAGCGCCACTACTTGAAGGCCGTTCAGATAGCTAGATTGTTTCCAGCCATCTATTGCACAGCCGCGTGCAAAGAAGCCCCGGACGGATGTCGGGGTTTCTCGGGGTCGCGAGCCTGGCCTAGCTCAAGGCTGCGTCGGGCAGCGTGGGGGCGTGAGGGCCTCGCCGTGGGTGACGGCAACCGCTGACGGCAGCGCCAACGCACATCAGCGGATCCGCACTGGCCGCGGCGGTGCGCCCTCCTTTAGCAAGGTGGGTCACTGCCCTGCCGCCGTGCTTGGTTGGTCGAACTTACAAAGCAGTGGTCTGCCGACGCGATAGATGACGGTCCTCCATTCTGCCGCAGGCCGTCGAGTCCTGGCTGGCCCACCCACGTCCTTCGGGTACTCGGCCTCGGCCGTCCGACGATGCGCCGATTTCGGTGCGGTCTCTCTGCGGTCGGCGTGAGACGACCACCTCGCCACGACCGACCAGATGAGGGCAAATCGTCATGCAGGTTGAAGGAGAGCCGCATATCACATCATCCTTGCCACCATGAGTCTCGTCTCCACCTCCTTGGACGTGCCCACCATGGGCGACTACGCCTACGACTGGGCCCTGGTCGATGTGGAGACCTCGGGGCTCATAGCTCGGCGAGACCGCGTACTGTCCGTAGCGGTGATCACGATCGGTCCGGACGGCGAGCAGACCGGGGAGTTCTCGACGCTGCTCAATCCGGGGTGCGATCCGGGGCCAGTGGAGGTGCACGGCCTGACCGTCGAGCGACTGCATGGGGCGCCGACCTTCGACCAGGTCGCCGGCAGGATCGGAGCGATGCTCCAGGACCGGGTCCTGGTCGCCCACAACGCCCAGTTCGACTACGACTTCCTGGCCTACGAGTTCGCCCGTGCGCGGATGTGGCTGCCGGTGTCGCAGCGGCTGTGCACCCTGGCTTTGAATCGCCAGGTGGATCCGCCGACGGACGACATGAAGCTCAGCACCCTCGCCGCCCATTACGGCATCCCCCAGCAGCGTGCTCACGATGCGCTGGACGACACCCGTGTGCTGGCCGGGATCCTGTGGGCGTCACTGCGCGAGGCAGCGCGGCTCGATCTGCCCCTACCGCTGGTGACCTGCCCGCCCCGGGCAGAGTCCCAGTTCACGCCGAAGCCGCCGAAGACTCCCTGCGCGTACCGCAATCCGGGACGGCTGACTCCCGGCGGGCCTCTCCAGCAGGGAATGAAGGTCGCGATCACCGGTGAGACCGCCCATGCCCGAGCGGAGCTGGTCGGGCGGGCGGTTGCCTCTGGGCTGAACATGATGACCTCCGTAAGCCGGCACACCAGCGTGCTGGTCACCAATGAACCGGCGTCCGATTCAGCGAAGGCCCGACGCGCGCTCGCCGAAGGCGTACCGGTCATCGACGAGCAAACCTTCCTACGGTTGTTGGCCGACGTACGGCCGGGAACAGCGCATGAGGCAGCGGCCGTCGCTGTCGTCCCGGTGGCTGAGCCGGAAGCAGAACCAGTCGTCGGACCCGTGGAGCCGGTGCCGACCACAACCTCTGCCGCACCCGCTCCGGAAGCAGCAGCCCTCCCTACGGTCGCCCCCGATGTGCCAGTACCCGCTCCGCGCCAACCGGAGCCCTCCGTTGGCACCTTGGACAACCCTCTGGCGGGGCGTCGCGTGCTGGTGCTCGGTGGTGCCCATGCCGATGCCGTGGCGACTCGTACCCACATCGTCGGGCTGGGCGGGTCCGCGGCGGTCAACCTGTCCGCCAGCGTCACCGACGTCATGCTCCTGCCGGGAGGGGAGGGCGACCGGCGCATGAGCCGCATCGCCGCCCTCGGACTCCCCGTGCACGACCTCCACTGGCTCACCGCCCCAACCGCCGCTTCCCCGGCCGAGGCGGCTCTCCGGCTTCAGGAGCCGCACGTGATGCCGAGAGGCGGGGTCATCGACCTGCCGATGCCGCACGGCAGACCCGCGCCAGAGTGGTACGTCACCGCCGGCTGGGCCCCGCAGTCCGGCTTCGAAATCGACATCGTCGCTTTCCTCCTCGACGAGGACGAACAGGTCACCTTCGACGGGGACTTCATCTTCTACGGAGCTCCAGAGAGCCCGGCCGGGACGGTGCGGCTGCTGACCGGCGGCCCGGCCGAACAGACCATCGCCCTAGACCTGGCTTCCCTGCCGCCCGCGACGCGCAAGGTCGTCGTCGCTGCGGCCATCGACGGCGCCGCCACCTTCGGGACGGTCGGTGCGATCCAGATCGGGGCGGCCCCCGGCAGCAGCGGGGCCCCTCTTGCCCGGGCCACCCTGGATGCCGCCACCACCGAGCGCACCATGCTGCTCGCGGAGATCTACCGCAGGGGTCCGGTCTGGCGCCTACGCGCCGTCGGCCAGGGCTACGACCATGGCCTCGATGTCCTGGCACGCGGATACGGGGTCGACATCGCCGACTGAACGGCGGTGCCGGAGGCAGAGGTATGCGCGTCCCCTGGGTCTGGGGCAGGCCCGGTGACGTGGTGCTGCCCGACAGTGTGCTGTTCGAGGCCGGAGCCGTCGAGACCCTTCGCCGCCGTCTGCCGCACGACTTCGACCTGCACACGCTGCTGCGCCTGCCGACTGGCGAACGTGCTGTTCTTCGACAAGAAGCCCGCCAGCGAGAGCCATGGACCAGCGATTGACTTGGACGCGTCACTTCGGGTGAAGAGAGTGGTAGCAGGGTCGGCGGCGGACGGTGGACCATACGCGGACAGGAAGAAGCAGGTCGACGCTCTAGGGTCCTCTGACCTGCGAGAACGCCGCAAAGGCAGCCGCCCTCCGGAGCCGCTGCTCTATCCCCTGAGAGGAAGTCATGGGGAGCCACATGGGGAGCCACCGGGGGCGACACGAGGCGGCTCCCCATGGACAACCACGGATGGCTCCATGCCGATTCACGGGGGTCACGCACCCACGCTCCGCAGCGTCCCTGAGCCCCTCTCTTACCGCTGAGGTAATGGCAGCGATGGAGTCTCTGCGCAGGTCAGGGTGACTCTGCACAGAGACCCTGGCAAGGGAGGGAGACGAAGCATGTCCGCAGCTCCCGGGTCGTCCAGTCTTTCGGGTTCTCGATTCCAGCTGCCTTCAGCAGGGATCGGAAGGGGTGGTCGGTCGTGTCGCGTATCGGTGGCGCATGGCGTCGCCGGCTGCAGGACCTGCGGTGAAGACGTAGGTGTCGCTGTCGTCGAGCCGGCGGCCCGTCTTGGCGTCAACGACGACGGGCTCGACCTCCTCGCCGCTGTGCGCGTCGATGAGGATCATGCTGGGTTCGGCCGGTGTGAGGCGGGAGTTGCCCCAGGCGGCCAGGGCGACGACCGCCGGTCGGAGGGACCGCCCGAGTTCGGTGAGGACGTACTCGTGGCGTATGGGGTTGGTCTGGTAGGGCCGGCGCTCCAGCAGTCCGTCGGCGACGAGGGTTTTCAGCCGGGTGGTGAGCATGCTGGAGGAGATGCCCAGACTCTCCTGAAACTCTGGTCACCGGCGGCACCAAGGGCACCGGAGCCGCCATCGCCCGACGTCTCACCCAGGCCGGCGCAACCGTACTGGTCACCGCCCGCAGCCGCCCCGGCGACGTCGAGGAGAAGGCGTTCATCACCGCTGACCTGTCCAGCGCCCAGGGCGCGGCCCACGTTGCCGCCGAGGCGGACGCCCGCGTGGGAGGCGTCGACATCCTGGTCAACACCCTCGGCGGGTCAGAGGCGCCGGCTGGAGGGTTCGCAGCGCTCGGCGAGGACGACTGGGCCAGGGAGCTGAACACGAACCTGCTGGCCGCCGTCCGCCTGGACCGCGCACTCCTGCCGCACATGATCGCCACAGGTAAGGGCGTGATCGTGCATGTCACCTCTATCCAGCGCCGCATGCCGCTGTGGAACGGAACCCTGGCCTACGCAGCCGCCAAGGCCGCCCTGACCACCTACAGCAAAGGCCTGGCCAACGAGGTCGCCCCGCACGGTGTCCGCGTCAACACCGTCTCGCCCGGTTTCGTGCAGACCTCGGCCGCCGACAACCTCGTCGCCCGGATCGCCCGCGACGCGGACATCACCCAGGAAGCGGCGCCGGGCCGGCTCATGGACTCCCTGGGCGGCATCCCGCTGGGCCGTCCCAGCCGGCCCGAGGAAGTAGCCGGGCTCGTCACCTTCCTCGTTTCCGACCGCGCCTCGGCCATCGTCGGCGCCGAACACGTCATCGACGGCGGCACCCCCACCGTCTGAACCCGCCCCCACCCCAAGGAGCGTCATGCACGACGATCAGCCCCGAACCAGCATCCCGGACACCCTGCCCGAGGTGATCACCCGCTACCTGGCAGCGCACCGCGCCCACGACACCGCCACCGCAATCACGGCGTTCACCCGCGAAGCCACAGTGATCGACGACGGCAACACCTACGAGAGCACCGAGGCGATCAGGGAGTGGCTCGACCGATCCACCACCGAATTCGCCTACACCATCCACCTCACCGGCGCCCAGCAGACCGACGCAACCCGCTACATCGCCACCCACCACCTCGAAGGCAACTTCCCCGGCGGGACCATCGATCTGCGCTACCAGTTCACACTCCGCGACGACCTCATCGAACGCCTCGTCATCGAACCCTGAGCCCCTGTTGGAGCCACCCATTGCCGCCTCATGCGAGAAGCCCCGCTCGCCCCGCAATCTCGGTGACTCACCTTCCTGCCAGGTCACGCCGCCACTCGCAGGGGCCGCCCGCCCCAGCGGATGCTGGGCAATCACCGGCACGCGGTTCCCGCCGGCCGAGGCCGGCGGGATCATCGCGCGCCGGTCCAGAGCGCCGCCAGTTTGCGGTAGTTGAGGAAGACCACGAGGTCGTCGATCAGATCGCCGTTCCCGGCGAAAGCCGGTTGATCAGCGGGTACGTACCCGCGCGCCCGCCGTCGACGAGTACGCGCCGGGTGAAGTCACCGTCTCCGTACTCCAGGAGCAGACGGTCGCCGTCCTCACCAGGCAGCATTCTGAGCGGTATCAACGAGGCCCCTTCGCACATTGACGATGACGAACGGTTCCCGCATGTCCACCCGCCAGGACAACTGCCGCGCCCGGCCGAGCCGGCGTACGCACTCCGGGTCGTCCGGGAACTCGGACAGGCCGTCGATGAGCCAGCTCAGGCCGAGGGTGTAGAGGGGCACACCGCGGTCGTACGCCTCGATGAGCCCCGCCCTGGCCGTGTCCCTGTCGGCCTGCGTCCGTGCCCGGCGGAGCTGCCGCACCGCCCGCAGCACCGAGCCGTCGCTCATCCAGGGGTACCGTTCGCGCAGACTGACCAGCAAGGGATCCCAGGGCCTCGGTCCGTCCGCCAGGTCTGTGCCGACCAGCACGTAGGCGCCCGCGGTGGCCGCGAGCCGGTTGCGTCGCTCCCCGAAGAGCATCGCCTCGACATCGGTGAAGAGCGCCGCCGCCAGGTCGAGGGCCCCCCGGGCCATATAGGCCAGGCCCGCCCCCACGGCTCGGTCGCGGACCGTCACGGCGACGGGGCTGCCGGTCGGGCTCTGGCGCGCGTTGACCAGGATCTCGACCCTCGCGGAGCCCCACGGCACCGGCAGGGTCGCGAGGTGGGCGGTGTCAGCCATCTCGACGAGCAGGAACTGCCGCCGACCGGTGGGCCAGCCGACCGGGCCGGTCAGCTTGGTCCCGCCGAAGCGGAACAGATGCGAGGTGCCGTCGGTCTCGTCGGGGCGAGGGAGGACGTAGTGCGGCGCCGCCGCGACCTCGTCCGCGATCGAGGCGTCCGCCGGTTCGGCGATCAGCGCGTTCATCGCCTCGAAGGTCCAGCTCTCCGGTGTGGCGTCACTGATCCAGGTGGCCTTGACGGACCCGCCCGGGGCCGGGGCGGCCTCCTGCTGAGGGCCGGTGTCGGCGTAGCGCGACCCCGTCGAGCGCGGGACGGGGGCCGTCGCCGGGCCGTGGTAGACGGGACGGGACTCGATGTTGCCCATGAGGTACTGCCAGGCGTGCGTCTCGTACGGCGATTCGGAGGCGTCGAGAACGACGACTGTCTCCTCGCCCTCCCGTGCTTCGGCGTCCTCGCTGAGGACGACGCCGGAGGGCAGCGTCGCCGACACGACATAGCGGCCGGGCTCGACCTCGTACCGGGCCGGCCCGACTCCGGGCCCGCAGGGGAGGAGGACATTGCGCAGCCCGGCTCCCGAGGCGTCGGCCGGGTAGATGTTGCCGACGATCCGTGCCCCGCCGGCGAGGTCGTGCTCGTAGGTGAGCACGGTGACGCTCACGCTGAGAATCGCGGTTGCGGTCATGGCGGGACCGCCTCGGCCGGCGCCGCCAGGGGCACACGGCGGAACGGCGGGCGTACGGCTCTCGCCAGTTTCCGCACGTCCTGGGCGCCGAGGCGCGCCTCGAACTCGTAGTCGCCGGGTACCAGATCGATCGCCCACTCTCCGTCGGGGTGCTCGTCATCGGCCTCGGCCGCCGTACGCCGCAGGTGTTCCCGCCCCGCCCGACGGCAGGTGAAGTCGGCGATCGCGTTCTGCTCGGGCGGTACGCAGGTGACGTAGACCGGAACGACCGGGAGGCCGCGCAGCTCGTGCAGGTCGAACACGGGCAACTCGCCGACCGTCGGCACCTGAACGCCCGTGAGCGCGTCGGCGAACACCGGCTGCTTCATGTAGTGGTCGATGGCCACGTGCAGACCGGCCGTGGTGACGCGCCAGTCGCCTTCGGGATCGTCGCTGCCGACGCCGCCGAGACCTTTCAGCAGCGCCTGGGTGAACAGGCTGACCTGGCCGGGGCGGGCATGTGACCGGTCCCCCGCCAGGGTGGCGTAGTAGGGGATGTGCAGCCGCCTCGGCAGGTTCGCCGGACGGCTCCCGGGCCCGAGCGGCACCAGGCCCGCGAAACCGCCGCTCTGCTCGATGAGCACATCGGAACTCGCGCGGCAGGCGTCCACGAAGAACACCTGCTGACTGGCCCGGCAATTCTTGAGCCCGTTCATCAGGTTCTTGAAGTCCAGCGCGCCGTTGAGCGGATTGTCCTCGTCCGCGAAGACATCGGCGGCGAGGAGGGACATGTCGTCGCCCTGCGAGACGCCGTGGCCACAGAAGTAGAAAACGAGACGATTGTCCTCGTGGCTCTCGCCGCGCCCCTTCCATTCCTTGACCGCTTCAACGATGTTGGCGATGCCGGCGAATGCGACGGCGTGGTCCGTACCCGTCTCCGGATCGGTGAACGGGGCGGGAGACTCCTCGCTCAGCAGAAGGGCGAGGCTGGCCAGGGGCTTGCGGGGATGGTGGTAATCGGCGCGCAGCCAGGTCGCGAAGGCACGAGCCGAGACGGGAGGGGAGGACAGCTGCCTCATCCCGTCCGGATTGGCCACCGGCTTCTCGCCACCGGCGAGGTGCGGGTACGTGCCGACACCGATGACCAGCGCGTGAGTGCCGGGGGTGATGCCGGGGTCGTCGTGGATCGTGAAACCAGCCATCGATCCTCCGCTAGCGTCACCAACAGGATAATCGGCGACCTTATTCATGTATATGACATGAAAGCGTCGGGACAGACCGAGGGGGACGCGGGGCGTTCCGCATGCCGATGGCCGGACGGTCCGGAATTTCCGTCGGCCGGCCGGGGATTCGGGGTTCCGTCGCCGCCCGCCGCGAGCGGCTCAGCGCACACCCGGTCTGGCGGCGTTGATCGCCCGCACGACCTGCAGGGGGTGCCGGGTGGACACATACAGATAGCGGAAGGGCACCGTCGGATCGGCGACCTCGACCCTGACCGCTGTCGGGATGTAGGCCCGCAGCGCGAAACGGGCATGCGGGCCGGCCCGGAAGGTACGCCACTCCAGCGCCTCGTCCTCGTCGAGGATCTCGACCCAGCCGAGGCGCTCCACCCGCACGGCCAGACCGTCGGTGATCAGAACGCCGTCCTGGACGCGCAGGCGTGCCGCGCCGTAGCTCACGAGTCCCGCCGTGAGGAGCACGGCGCTCGCCGCGCCGGCCGCCAGTGCGGGTCCGGTGCCGAGCGGGGCGACCGTCAGAGCGACGGCGAGGCAGGCCGCACAGGCCAGCAGCCACCAGCGCACAGGTACGACGAGGCGTTCCTGATAGGCAGTCATGAGCCGATGGTGCCATGCCGGCTGTCGCGTCGGCGGACGGGGCCCGGTCGGCCGTCGCCGCATCCGCCGGACGGTCCGGCGGATGCGGCGAACGCGGCGGAGGCCCGGCGGCGAGGCGGACCCGGCCGCGGGGCCCGGCGGCGGGGCCTCGGCGGCGGTTGCGTCGGCGGTGCCAGGTCAGCGGGCCCTGTCGGTCCCGGGCTCGGGCCCGTCGTCCACTTCGGCGGGCTCAGGAGGCTCCGGTTCTCGGGCCACTGAACCGGGGGCGCCGTGCACCGCGGGGCCCGTGCGGGCGACCTCGGCACGGATCATGGCGTTCAGGGCTGCGTAGGGGTCGATGGGCATGGCTGTCTCCTTGCGTGTGCTGGGGGATGAGCGTCCGGAGCGGGACAGGGCACCTCGGGTGCCCGCCCCGTACGGCTCCTCAGCAACGCAGGACCACGAACCTCATGGCGGGCGGCGCGGGCGGCGGCGCCCCGGCCGGGGCCGAGGCGCGCGGATACGCGCCGGGCGCGGCGGCGTCCGTGGTGACGGCGGTGTCCCGCCCGCAGGCCGGTGCGCGTCGCTGTTCCGCCCGGCCGGGTGGGGGCTGCTCCGTCTCGGACGTGTCCTGTGGTCCCTCACCCGCGGGATCGGCGGGTGAGGACGCCGGCGACGTGTGTTCCGCGCCGAGCTGGGGGACGGCCGCGGCGCCCGCCTTCGTACCGAGTACGGCGACGAGCGCCATCAGGACGGCGAGCACGACACGATCGGCACAGCGCACGGGACGGTTCACGGGGCACAACCTCCTGGACATGCCACCTGTGCCCGCGATCCACCCCCGGCTCGCCGTCCGCGGCCGGTAATGCGCTCTTCCGGGGGACGTCCGTTAGGCCGAATCCCCTGCCCGCGCCGCCGCCCGGTGGTTGCGCGCCGACATCCACGCGAAGACGAGCACTCCGGCGAACAGGAACAGCACACCCTGGTAGACGGCCGCGTAACCCGACCCGGCGACCAGCCACACCGAGAAGCCGGCGGCGACCGCCGCGAGGACCCCGTCACGTACGAGCCGGGTCCGGCTGACGCGGTGCGACCGGCCCGATGCCAGGTAGTAGATCTGCGCGGCCGTGGACAGCAGATACGGCACGGTCGCCGTGAACGTGGTGACGAGGACCAGGATCTCGAACACGCCGTCCGAGCCCACCGTGTAGTTGTAGACCGTCAGCAGCGAGGCCAGCACGACGGTCGCGAGCACCCCGGCCGTCGGCACGCCGCGCCGCTTCCGGGCGAAGACGGCCGGGAACAGCCCGTCGCGGGCGGCCGCGTACGGCGTCTGGGCGCTGAGCAGCGTCCACCCGTTCAGTGCACCGGCCATCGACACGAGCGCCATGCAGGCCACGGCCGTACCGCCCCACGCCCCGCCGAACATCGCGTTGACGGCATCGGAGAAGGGCGCGGTGGATTCGGTGAGCTTGTCATGGGCGACGGTGCCGAACACCGCGAGCGTGCCGAGCAGATAGAGGACCGCGGCGCCCACGGTGCCGAGGATGGTGGCCCGGCCGACATTGCGCTGCGGATCGCGGACCTCGCCGGCGCTCACCGCCGCGGACTCCACGCCGAGGTAGCTGAAGAGGAGGATCGCGGCGGAGGCGGAGAGCGCGCCGACCGTGCCGGAGCTGCTCGCCTCGAACGGGCCGAGGTTGTCCGCGTCGAAGAAGAACAGGCCGCCGACGGCGACGAGCAGCAGCGGTACGAACTTCATGACGGTCGCGACGAGCTGGACGGCGCCGACGTACCGCGTACCCGCCAGGTTGGCGGCGGCGGGCAGCCATTGCAGGAGCAGGGCCGCCCCGATCGTCGCGGGCGTGGAGTCATCGAGCGGTACGAGGACGTCGAGGTAGCCGACAGCGGCCACGGCGAGTGCCGCGTTCGACACCCAGGCCGTGATCCAGTACGACCACGCGGCCAGGAAGCCGGCGAAGTCGCCGAACGCCTCGCGGGCGTAGACGTAGGGACCGCCGGTGCGCGGATGGCGCTCGGCGAGCCGCCCGAAGACGAGGGCGAGCGCGATCGCGCCGACGGTCAGAACGGCGAAGGCCAGGAGGCTGATGGTCCCGTACGGCGCGACGGACGCCGGGAGCAGGAAGATCCCGCCGCCGATGATGTTGCCCATGACCAGAGCGGTGGCGACGGGAAGTCCGAAGCGCCGGGCGTGCCTGCTCGGCTCACTGCCCTGCTCTGCGGCCTGCTCTGCGCTCTGCTCTCTGCGCTGCTCTTTGCTCTGTTCCCCGGCGGTGGCCGTGGTCGAGTCGTGCTGAGGAACAGTGCTGGTCATGAGGGTGGTACGCCTTTCTCCGTGCAAACCCGACCATGGTCAGGGACGGTGAACGCTGCACCAAATCACTCACTTTTGTCCTGCACGGCCCCGCCGGCCGCCGGAAATGCTCCGTCTGCCGGGCGCGGCGACCGGCGATCCTCCACGGCTCCGAGCGGCACCTGCGGGCCCGGCAGCTCGCCCCGGCACTCGTCCAGCCACCGCCGCAGCACCTGGTGCACCTGCTCCGCTCCCACCAGTTCCCCGCCGCCCGCGACCGGCTCGGAGAGCTCGCACGGTGAGAGGAGGAAGGGGTACGACTGCTCGCCGCCGAGCCCGCCGTGCGAGCCGATCTGCTCCTCGAAGGCGTGCACCCGGCCCGTCCCGGGGTCGTACACGGAGTTGACCATGATGTCCGCGACGTGCGGGAACGAGTCGGTGCGGCGGACGGCGTCGGCCGCGCCGGGCCCGAAGGTGGCCATCGGCCCCGAGCCGTCGAGCGTGTCCACCGGCAGCTCCACCGTCCCCACCCCGTCCTTGCCGAGCACCACCGAGCCGTGCCGCTCGCTGCGCACCAGCAGGAAGCCGATGCCGGGATGGTTGGCGAGGGTGTGCAGCAGGGCGGGGTGGCGGCGGTCGATCTGCTCCCGGCTGAGCCGTCCCGGGACGCCGGGGAAGAAGATCAGGCCCAGATTCCCGGAGGCGAGGACGACGGGGTCCGAGCCGGACGCCGGCCGTTCCCCGGCGTCCTCCTCCCCCACCGGCCGGTGCAGTGCGCTGCGCAGCGCGTCGCGGGCCGCGTCACGGGCCTCCGCGCCGCTCCTGGTGCGACCGGCGCGACGCGACACCGGCAGCCCGCACCCCGCCCGGACGAGATCCTTCAGGGTCAGCCCGTACACGCCCTGGAACGTCTCGCCGGGGCTCTGGCCGTGGTCGGAAAGCAGCACGATCCGGTAGCCGCGGGGGGCGTGCTCGGCGGCCTTCGCGATCAGGGCGACGGCACGGTCGATCCGCTGGAGGACCTTCGCCGCGTCCCGGCTGTGCGGTCCGGAGTGGTGGGCGACCTCGTCGTAGCCGACGAGGTCGGCGTACACGGCGGTACGTCCGGCCAGCATGTCGCCGATCACCGCGGCGACCACCACGTCCCGCTCGACGACGGTCGCGAAGGCCCGGATGAAGGGGTAGAGGCCGCCGCGGCCGATCCGCGGCGCGTCGCCGCGCAGCCGGGAGCGGATCGACTGACCGATCTCGCGGACGACTTCGGCGACGAACGACACGGCGGTACGGACGGCGTTGGCGGGGTCGGAGAAATAGGCGAAGTAGCCGGCCCGGGAGCGGTTGGCACGGCCGCGGCGGGCAGCCACGGAGAGCACCAGCGCGAGCTGGTCGGCGCCGCCGCTGAACAGATTGCCGCGGCTGGCCCCGTCGAGGCGGAGCAGTCCGGCGTCGCGGGTCCTGGTCACCGCGCGCCGCTGGAGTTCGACGGCGCTCGCCGGGCGGTTGCTGACCATGATCCGGCCGGTGTCCTTCTCGTACCAACGGAATCCCGGGACGTCGTGGTTCGAGCCGTGCAGGATGCCGAGCTGGCTGGCGCCGGTCTGGCTGGACCAGTCCGTACGCCAGCGGGTGAGCCGGTGCGACTCGTCGAGCCAGCGCGCCACGGTCGGCATCAGCCCGTCCTTGACCGCCTGTACGAGCACGGCGTGGCCGACCCCGTCGAGCTGCAGGAACACCGTGCCGGGCGGGGCGCTGCCCGCGATCCGTTCACCGCGTCTGCGGCGCCGGCGGTGGGCGAGGCGGGAGAGGCGCCGTCGGTAGGCGTTGTCGTCACGGACGGCCAGCGCGGTGGAGGTAGTGGAGGCGACGGCGGACATGACGGCAGCGACCACGACGGCGGTCTCGGGGTCGGCCGCGCCGCGTCCGTCGGGGATCATCCAGAGGGCGAGCAGCAGCAGCGATCCGTTGAGGAAGAACACCAGGAGCCCGAGTACCAGGGCCGGGACCAGTAGGAACGCCCGTACGGCCACGGGCCAGACCAGGGCGCTGAGCAGACCGAACGCGCCGGCCCCCCAGGCCGCGGTGATCGCCGTCCTGGTGATGCTGTCCCCGTCGTCGGACTGGAGCTGGAAGTCCGGGAGGGCCGCGGCGAGCGCGAGCAGCGTCAGGGTGGACACCGCCCACACCACGATCACCCGGAACAGGGCGCTGCCAGCGGTCCGCCATCGCCCTTCACCCACGCGCCGTCACAGCCTCTCGACTCGCCTCGGATCCAGCGTGGCACACAGCGCCGGCAGGAACGGGGTCGAAGCCGCGGCCCCCGGCCCTGGCCCCAGGTCCGGGGTGCGGAGTTCGGGGTTCGGGGTTCGAGGCCCGGGGTTCGAGGCCCGGGGTCCAGTGCGAGGTCTGACGTCTGAGGTCCGGGGTCCGGGCGATGCGCCCGGTGACGAGCCGTAGGCTCAGCAGCCGTCGTACCCGGCCGTCGGCATCGACAGGCGCCGGTGCACACTCGCCTTCATCGCGGCGTCGTAGGCGGGCTCGTCGAGCCCCGCGGTCTCCAGCCGTACGCCGCGGCGCTCGCATTCGGCGGAGAAGCCCGGCACGGAACTCAGCGCCCGGGCGAGCACGCGCTCGTTGGGGACGACGAAGAGGTCGACCAGACCCGCCTCGACATCGGCCCACAGGCCACAGTGGTCGGGGCGCAGCCCGTAGAAGAGCAGTTCCCTGATGACGACGTAGCCCTTGCCCGCGGCCCAGCGCGCACACATGGCGTGCTGGCTGCGGGTGTCGACGAGAAAGGGGTCGCTGTCGAGCTCCTCCAGCGGGGTCAGGCTGGCGATCGCCGCCACCCGCACGTCGTCTCGTGCGTCGTCCGGCACGTCGTCCCGTACGTCGTCCATGGACCGTCCCCCTGCGTCGGCTGTCGCGGCCGACACTACTCCGGCCGGGACCGCGCGAGGGAGGCGCACAACGGGGGCTGGCGGAAGACCGCCGGGCCTGCGAGCGCCTACGCTCGTACGCAGACGGCGGCCGGTCCCCGCGCCGGAGGCCGCGGGTGGACCGAGCCCCGAAGAAGGCGGGTGGACCGAGCCCCGAAGAAGGAGGCAGCGCGTGCCGGTGGAGGTCACCTGGTGGGGTCACGCCACCTGCACGGTCGAGGACTCCGGGGTCCGGGTGCTGACCGACCCGCTGTTCGTGGGCAGGCTCGCTCATCTGCGCCGTCGGCGCGGTGAACTGCCACCGCCCGAGGCCGCCGTCGCCGAGGCCGTGGTCGTCTCGCATCTGCACTCCGACCATCTGCATCTGCCGTCGCTCGCCCGGCTCGCCCCGGGCACCCTGCTGATCGTGCCGCGCGGCGCTCAGCGCGCGGTTCCCGGTCTCAGGAGGCTGGACGGGCTACGGATCAGCGAGGTGGCGCCGGGCGACGAGGTGGCGGTGGAAGGACTGCTCGTACGGGCCGTGCCGGCGGCTCACGACGGCCGGCGGCATCCGGTGGGGCGGCACCGCTCGCCGGCGCTCGGCTATGTGATCCGAGGTGCGGCGCGGACGTACTTCGCCGGGGACACCGGGCTGTTCGACAGCATGGCGGACGCGGTCGGGCCGGTGGACGTGGCGCTGCTGCCCGTCGGCGGCTGGGGACCGTTCCTGGGGCACGGGCATCTCAACCCGGACCGCGCGGCGCGCGCTCTCGCGGCGCTCGCGCCCCGCTCGGCCGTGCCCGTGCACTACGGCACGTACTGGCCGATCGGGATGGACGCGATCCGGCCGCACGAGTTCCACTCGCCGGGGGACGAATTCGCACGGAAGGCGGCGCGGCTCGCGCCGAGGGTGGCGGTGCACCGGCTGGGGCACGGCGAGAGCGTCCGGCCGGAGGTCGCCCGGTGACGATCGTGGACGTGGTGGCCGAGTTGCCGCCGGAGTCGACGCAGCGGGCCGTCGGCTATCTGTCGCTCTTTCTGCTGGTGGCGCTGGGGGCCCTGGTGCCGGTGCTACCGACGGGGGCGGTGGTGAGCTCGGCGGCCGTGGTGGCGCTCCATCAGACGGCGCCGTTCTCCCTGCTGTTCGTGTACCTGGTCGCGGCGTCCGCGGCCTTCCTCGGGGACATCTCGTTGTACTGGCTGGGGAAGCGCGGGGTCGGGTCCAAGAACGGCTCGAAATGGCTGGTGGCACTGAGGGAACGTGCGGCGCCGGACCGGCTGGCGCAGGCGCAGCGCAGACTCGACGAACACGGTGCGACCGTGCTGGTGCTGTCCCGGCTGGTGCCGGCCGGGCGTATTCCGGTGATGCTGGCGTGTCTGCTGGCGCGGATGCCGGTGGGGTGGTTCGCGCGCGGCGATGTGCCGGCGTGCCTCGCGTGGGCGGCGACGTACGCGCTCATCGGGATTCTCGGCGGGTCGCTGTTCGCCGAGCCCTGGCAGGGCGTGGTGGCGGCCGTGGCGCTGACGGTACTGCTGGCCGGGGCGCCGGCGCTGTGGCGCAGAGTCCGGCGGCCGCCCGGCTCGTCCGGTGATCAGCAGGCCTGAGGTCCCGGTCATGCGGTGGTCGGCCTGCGCAGCACGGCGGTCATCCGGTGGCCGGCCCGCGCGGGAACCCTGTCATCCGGTGGCCAGCACACGTGAGGCGCCGACCGGCAGGTCCCACAGTTCGTCGCGCGGCCGGCCGGTGTGCTCCCAGGCGGTCAGCAGCCGGGTGAGTGGCTCCATCACCGGCTCGGCGGAGAGCAGGAAGGTCGCCCAGTGCATCGGCGCCATGTTGCGCGCGCCGAGGTCCTCGAAGGCCTGTACGGCCTCCTCCGGGTCGGTGTGCACGGTGCTGAGCCACCAGCGCGGCGCGTACGCCCCGATCGGCAGCAGCGCCAGATCGATGTCCGGGTGTCGGCGGCCGATCTCCTTGAACCAGTGGCCGTATCCCGTGTCGCCCGCGAAGTAGACCTGCCGGCCGAGCCGGTCGGTGAGGATCCAGCCGCCCCAGAGCGAGCGGCAGGTGTCGGTCAGGGTGCGCTTGGACCAGTGGTGCGCCGGTACGAACTCGAAGCGGACCGTGTCCGAGCCGTTCCTGGCGGGGAGCTCGGCCGCCTCCCACCAGTCGAGCTCGGTCACCCGGGTGAACCGCCGGTGCCGGAACCAGCGGCCGAGGCCCGCGGGGACGAACAGGGGGGTGCGCCTGGGGAGCCGGGCGATGGTCGGGGCGTCGAGATGGTCGTAGTGGTTGTGGCTGATGACGACGGCGTCGACGGTGGGCAGATCCTCCCAGCGGACGCCCACCGGGGTCAGCCTGGCCGGGGTGCCGAGGATCCGGCGGGACCAGACGGGGTCGGTGAGCACGGTCAGCCCACCGATCGCCAGCACCCAACTGGCGTGCCCGGCCCAGGTGACGGCGACTGTTCCCGGGTCCGCGGCGGGCAGCGGCCCGGGCGCGAACGGCAGTTGCGGGATGTCCCTGAGCCCGGCGGCCGCGGGCCGCAGCGTGCCCTCCTTGGCCAGTCTGGCCATGGCCCGCACCCCGGGCAGCGGCGCGGTGAGCCGGTCGGCGAACGATCTCGGCCAGCGACGGGTGAGTCCGAGGGGCCGCAGGCCGGTGGTGACACCGGCGCCGACGCCGGGGGTGCTCGTCGCTCCGGCCGGCCTCGGCCGGGTGCCCGGGCCAGTGCCAGTACCGGGACCGGGACCGGTCTGCCCGGCAGCTGCTGCTCCCGGAGCCGGCTGCAGTTGTGGTTGCGGCTGCGGCTGTGATTGCGGCTTCGGTCGCGTCGAGCGCGCCGCTCGACCGGTGCCGACCGGGGTGGCCGACCCCGTCGTGTGCACCGTCGGCGCCTTCGGGACGGTGGGCGGGGAGGGGGGCGGCGGCTGCTCCGTCTGGTCCGTCATCTGCGGCTCCGTTCAGCGCGGTCGGTGGCTCGCGGGTCGCGGTTCGCGGTTCGGGTCATCGGAGCTCGTCGAACGCCGATGCAAAGAGGGTCAACGCCTGTGCGATGTGGGGCAATTCCAGGGGGGCCGGTGCGGCGAGGGCTTCCAGCCGCTCCTCGGGGCTCGCTCCGAGGAGCGGGCCGGTGGGCAGCCGGGCGCGGAGGGCGCCGAGTTCGTCGCCGAAGCGGTGGCCGCCCGGGACCTGGGTGCCGAGGCGGTCGCTGAGATAGTCCTCCAGCTCCATCGAGTCGTTGACACCGCGCTCCGCGAGGCGGCCGCGGAGCGGGCCGAGGTCGGCATAGAGATGACGGCCCGCCTGCGGGGGACGGGCCACTGCGCCGGCGGTGAGGACCGCGTGATGGGCCGCGGCCGCGACCCGCCCGTGCAGCGCGGCGGCCTGCGTGGACCTGGTGCTGACCGGCCCCGGCTCGCCGAGGGCATGCGCGGCGGCGGCCGCGACCGGTCCTGCGACGAACGCCCCGAGCGCGGTGAGGATGTCGAGCACCCTGGCCCGCCGCCCGACGGCGCGCTCGGTCGCGGGGAACCGGGCGACCGCCACCGGCCAGGCAGCTGGGGTCAGCGCGCCCGACAGGTCGCTGACGACGGTCACGTCGTCGGGGCACATCTCGGCAGGGCTGAGCAGCACCCGTTCGTGCGGCTGGTGGAGTGTGTCCCGCCAGGTCTCGTCGCTGATGATGTGCATGCCCTCGTCGACCGCTGCCTCACAGGCCTCGCGGACCAGTTCGGGCGGGGCTACGGTCGCCGTGGGGTCGTCGGCGACGGAGAGCAGCAGGACGTGCGGCGCACCGCCCTCCGCCCGCACCCTGCGCACGGTCTCCAGCAGCGCGTACTGGTCGGGCACGCCACCGCACTCCGCCGGGGTGGGCACGTGGTATGCGGGCCGCCCGAGCAGCCGCGCCTGCGGTGTCCACCAGGCGGGGCAGGGCCGCGGCATCAGCACATCGCCGCCGTGCGCGGCCAGCAGGGAGAGCAGCAGGGGTTGTGCGCCGGGCGCGGCCGCGATGTCCTCGGGACGGCTGCGCAACCCGCGCCGCCACCAGTACCCGGCGGCCGCCTCGCGCAGCACCGGTCCGCCGCCCGGCGGTTCGGGCGATGTGCGCCCGGAGGCGGCAGCGAGGACGGCGGCGAGCTCCGGCAGTACGGGCAGGCCGGGGTCGGGTGAGGGCGGACCGTAACGGACCGGACCGTGACCTTCCGGATCCGACCGCTGCATGCGCCCACCTCCCGTGCTCACCACCCGGGAACCCCTGCCCGGCCCACGTGCCCTTTATACGAAGATTCAGGCCGTTCCGCCGCTCCGGACGGGCCGTTCGGCAGCTTCGAACGGGCCGTTCGGCAGCTTCGGACCGGCCGCGCCACCGCACCGGACTGGGCGTTCGGCTGAGGGCTGCGCGACGGGCCGTTCGGCCGAGGGGTCGCACGGCCGTTCGGCCGAGGCTTCGCGACGGGCAGCCGCCCCGCCCCGGCCCACGGGTCAGACCACGGTCACCCCGTGGTGCACCACCGCGTCGAACAGATAGCCCTGGGTGTTGTGGACGGTCCGCACCGGCTGGGTGTTGCCCGCCGCGTCCGTCGTACGGGCCAGCAGCGCGGCCCCACCCGTATGACGCGGGCGCCAGAGCGCCGACCAGCGTACCCAGCCGTCACGGCGCGGGGTGTCCCGAAGCCGCGCCGGGTGCCACCGCGCGCCGCCGTCCGCGCTGATCTCGACCCGGCGCACGGGCGCCGCACCCGACCAGGAACGTCCGGTGAGGAGATGGGTCTCCCCGGCCGCCAGAGTCGCTCCCAGCGGCAGCTCGAAAGCACTCTTGACTGTCAGCCGGGTCAGCGGAGCGCTGCCCTCCGGCGGATAGGCGGCGCCGAGCAGCCGGTAGGTGTCGGTGGTCCAGGGCGAGCGCAGCGGCGTCGTGCTCACCTCGATGTCACCGACCCACTTGATCGATGCGATACCGACCCAGGACGGCACGATCACCCGGACGGGGTAGCCGTGGTCGTACGGCAGCGGCTCGCCGTTCATCTCGTAGGCGAGGATCACATCGTCAAGTGCCTTCGCCAGCGGCAGGGGGCGGCGCACCCGGCCGAGGCCGACGCCGCCGGAGACGTACTCGCCGTCCAGGCCGCGCGGCATCACGTCCACCGCGTCCGAGGCCACGCCGGCCCTGCGCAGCACCTCCGCGAGGCGCACGCCGCGCCAGCGCGCGGCCCCGATCGCGCCGAGTGTCCAGGGCGTGCCGCTGACGGCCTCGCCCTGCTGACTGGTGTAGAAGCTACGGCCGTTGCCGGCGCACTCGAGGAACGCGGTGCGGGTGACGGACGGCATCGAGCGCAACTGGCCGTAGCTGAACTCGACCGGACGGCGGCCGTGCAGCCCGGTGCCCCACAGGGTGAGCTTCCAGTCCGTCTCGTTCAGCCGGGGCGTGGACGTGTGGTTGCGGACGAAGAACCGGTCAGGGGGTGTGAGGGGTCCGGTGTCCCGGAACGCCGCGAAGTTCGCCTCGGCGTTGGTGCCACGGACGGTGAACAGCTCAGGAGGGAGAGGCTTGACGATGCCGGGAGCGACGGCGCCGGCCGGGGTGGCCGTGGCGAGGGAGCCGGCGGCCACCGGCACGGCGGCGAGCAGTTTGAGCAGGGAACGTCGGGCGGGTGTGCGGACCGACGTACGGGCAGGCGTGCGGGCAGGCGTGCGGGCAGGCGGAATCGGCACAGCGTTCCTCCAAGGGCGTGGCGGAGTACGGAAACGAGTACGGCTACGAGAACGAGTACGGGAGCGAGAACGTACGAGGAAAAGGCCAGAAGAGAGGAAGAAAGGCCACAGAAAGGGAAAATAGGCGGAAAGTCGCTGTCAGCGCGCCGGGCCAGGCCCTTGCGGAGACTGCTCCGGGCATCGTCAGGGACGGCGTCCCAGCAGACACAGCAGCTTCGTCTGCGCGTCCGCTCCCGCCGGTGGCTTCACCGCAGGGGCGAACAGCCCGCTCTTGACGAGGTCCGCGGCATACGGGGAGATCTCCTCCTCGGTGAAGCCGACGAGCTCGTCGGGCAGCGTCTCGTCCGCGCCGATGCCGCGCGACAGGTCCCAGGTGTGCACCACCGTGTCGGCCACCATCTGCGAGCAGTAGTCGGCGACGCTGCTCTCGCCGTACGACAGCCGCACCGTGCGGTCCAGCGCGCCGGGCTCGTTGAAGGCCGCCTTGGCCGCGGAGGCGGCGCGGTCCCAGGTGACGGCCGGATGGTCGCCCAGGACGTCGCCGTCGAAGGCGTCGCCGACGTCGGCGATGGTGCGGCCCTCACTGACCAGGGGCGGCACCCAGAACTGCTCGCTGGTCACATGGTTCACCAGATCCCGGACGGACCATCCGGAGCAGGGCGTGGCGGCGTCCCACTGGTCGGTCCGGACGGCGTGCACCCGGTCGGTGAAGAGTGCGAGCGCCTGGGCATACCGGTCCAGAAGGCGATTGTCCATACGGTCCACTCTGCTCCGGCGCCGCGACGCACGCGAACGCTCCGACGGCGGCCCGTGGGACCCACCCGAGCGCTCCGACGGCGCCCCTTGCGACCTACCCGAGCGCTCCGACGGCGCCCCATGGCCACGCGAACGCTCCGACGGCGTCCGGTCACTCTCCCCGGGCACCTCGGCGCTGCGGGGGAACTTGCACGAAGGGCCGCTTGGGCCGCGGACACGCGGGGTACCCGCGTTCCATGTCAGCCTTCGCCCCGGAGATCTCCCCGGCCACCACTTCGCGTCCCGGCACTGTCCGGCACCTCGCCTCGGCCGCGGCCGGCTGGGACCGGCGCGTCTTCCATGCGGTGGCGTCCCGCCACTGGCCGGGCGGGGACCTGTTTCTGCCGAGGCTCAGCCGGTCCGCCAACCACGGGCTCCTCTGGTTCGGCACGGCGGCCGCGATGGCGGTCGTCGGGCGCGGTCTACGGACGCGGCGTGCGGCCGTACGGGGCGTGGCCTCGCTTGCGCTCGCTTCCGCCACGATCAACACCGTGGGCAAGCGGTCGGTGCGCAGGGCCCGGCCGATACTCGACGCCGTGCCGCTGATCCGGCAGCTGAAGCGGCAGCCGTTCACCACCTCCTTCCCCTCCGGGCACTCCGCTTCCGCGGCGGCCTTCGCGACCGGTGTGGCGATGGAGTCGAAGGCGTGGGGCGCGGCGGTCGCACCCCTCGCGGCCGCGGTCGCACTGTCCCGTGTGTACACGGGGGCGCACTATCCGGCCGATGTGCTGGCGGGTGCGGCGCTGGGCGTGGGTGCGGCGTTCGCAGTGCGCGGACTGGTACCCACCCGCGATCAGCTGCCGCCGCCGGGCCGGCCGCATGCCCAGGCGCCGGTCCTGCCGGGCGGCAGGGACCTGGTCGTGGTCGCCAACCGCTCGGCGGGCGCAAGCAGCGCGGTAGCGCTCGGCGGACTCGCGGCCGCGGAAGGCACGGAGGGCACGCAGGGCACGCAGGGCGCGGAGGGCGCGGAGGGCGCGGAGGAAACCCAGGGCTCGCAGGGCGCGGCGGCCCTGGTGCGGGACGCCCTGCCGCTCGCCACGGTGGTGGAGTGTGCGCCGGAGGAGCTCGACGCCGCGCTGGAGGAAGCGGCGGCGAGCGGCTGCCGGGCGCTGGGGATCCTCGGCGGCGACGGCACGGTCAGCCGCGCCGCGGCGATCGCCGCCCGCCACCGGCTGCCGCTTGCCGTGTTCCCCGGCGGCACGCTCAACCACTTCGCGTACGACCTGGGCATCGAGACCGTCCACGACACCTGCCGGGCCCTGGCCGCCGGTGACGCCGTACGCGTCGACCTGGGCCGCTTCACGCCCGGCCCCGGCGGCGCACCGGAGGGCCACTTCGTCAACACCTTCTCCCTCGGCGTCTATCCGGAGCTGGTTCGGGTACGCGAGCACTGGTCTCCGCGGATCGGCAGCTGGCCGGCCGGCGTACTCGCCGCGCTGCGGACCCTGCGCGGCGAGCATCCGCTGGAAGCGGAGTTCGGGGGGCGCAGGCGCCCGTTGTGGCTGCTGTTCGCCGGGAACGGCATCTACCAGCGCTTCGGCCCGACGCCGGGCCGGCGGTACGACCTCGCGGACGGGCTGCTGGACGTCAGGGTGGTGCACGGTGGCCGGGGTCCGGGGCTGCGGCTGCTCGCGGCGGCGCTCGCCGGTCCGCTGAGCCGCTCTCCCTTCCACGCGGCGGTGCGGCTCCGGCGGCTGCGGATCTCCGGTCTGGCCCCCGGCACCCCGCTGGCGTACGACGGCGAAGTGGCCGAGTCCGCCCCGGAGTTGGTCGTGGACAAGGCGCTGGAGGCGCTGGTCGTGTACCGCCCGTTGACGGTCCCGTCGGTCATCGGGAGCTGAAAGCGCATCCGGACAGCATCGACTCCGGACACCAGGTCCGGACACCAGGGTCCGGGCACCAGCAGCGGTGGTCCGGAAGTCATCGCGTCCAGACACATCTGACCAAGACGCGCATGGTCCATATAGCAAGACGCCGATCTCATCATTCGACACATCGGCGTAGCGTGTTCGTACCACTTCACGAGAGGGAGTACGGCCATGCCGAAGGAGACCGCTGTCTACACCCACGGGCACCACGAGTCCGTGCTGCGCTCCCACCGCTGGCGGACCGCCGCCAACTCCGCCGCGTATCTCGTTCCCGAACTGCGCCCGGGCGCAGACGTGCTGGACGTCGGCTGCGGACCCGGCACGATCACGGCCGACCTGGCCTCGCTGGTGGCACCCGGCACGGTCACGGCCGTTGACGCCGCGGCGGACGTCCTGGAACAGGCCGGCGAGGTGGCGGCCGGCCGCGGCCTGGACAATGTCCGCTTCGCGGTCGCCGATGTCCACGCACTGAACTTCCCCGACGACTCCTTCGACGCCGTCCACGCCCACCAGGTCCTGCAGCATGTCGGCGACCCGGTGCGTGCGCTGCGCGAGATGCGGCGGGTGTGCCGTCCCGGCGGAATCGTCGCGGTCCGCGACAGCGACTACGGGGCCTTCACCTGGTTCCCCGAAGTCCCGGACCTGGACGGCTGGCGGGAGCTCTACCACCGGGTGGCCCGGGCGAGCGGCGGCGAACCGGACGCGGGACGCAGGCTGTACTCATGGGCCCGCCGCGCCGGCTTCACCGGCATCACGGCGACCGCATCCGCCTGGTGTTTCACGACGCCCGAGGAGCGCGCCTGGTGGAGCAGCCTGTGGGCGGACCGCACGACGGCGTCGGGCTACGCGAAACTGGCCGTCGACGGCGGACACGCACGCACCGAGGACCTGGCGGCCATCGCCGACGCCTGGCGCGAGTGGGACAGCCATGACGACGCCTGGTTCATGGTCCCGCACGGCGAACTGATCTGCCGGGCGTAGAACCTGTCCCGTGGACCAGGCCACGGGGCCGGCGGGTCCTTCGGGGTCCGGCGGCGGGAATCGATCTCGTGGCACTGCTGCGCCAACTACCCTCGCCCGTATGGAGATCCTCGGAACCACGCTGCGCATCTGCGTCGACGATCTTGAGGCCGCCGCCGGCTTCTACGAACGCCTCACCGGGACCCCCGCGCTCCGCTTCGAGCGCGGCGGGGTGTCGGTCGCGGCGGTGGGCTGCTTCCTGCTGATGAGCGGCCGTGAGTCGGAGCTGGAGGTGCTGCGCAAGGTCACGGCGACCATCGCGGTCGAGGACGTGGACGTGGCACACGCGACGCTCACCGAGGTCGGCGCCCGGGTCATCGCGGGACCGGTGCCGACCCCGGTGGGCCGCAATCTCATCGCCGTCCACCCGGACGGGTCGGTCTTCGAGTACGTCGACCGCCGGGCGGTCGTGCGGGACTGTGACGTGCGGGACTGAGGCGTGCGGGACTGAGGCGTGGGGCCCGTCGACGCGTGGACGGCGGCCTCATTCCTTGCCCGGGCCCCGCGAACGGGACGGCCGCATCCGGAACTCGTAACGCTCCGGCAGTGGATCGTCGGTCAGCTCCGCCCACAGCTCGCCCAGGTCTTCGGCGCCCTCGCGCAGGTCCGCCACCTCGAAACCCTCGTCGAAGACGGCGCGGGCTGCGGCGCGCTCGCCCTCGGCGAGCAGGAGCCGGGCTTCCAGCAGACGGAAGCGCCCCCGGCTGCGCAAGGATGGCCACAATCGGTCCAGTACCGTGCGGGCGTCCACGGTGCGCCCGGACGCGAGCAGTGCCTCGATCGACTCCTGGGCGAGCGCCGCCGTCGCCGCGGTCCAGCTCTCGCCGTGGTCGCGGCGCTCCGCGCACAAGTCGTCGAAGGCCTCCGCGTACAGCTCGGCGGCGTGCTCGCGGTGGCCACCGGTGAGCTCTGCGACGGCGAGGCAGCGCAGCAACGGCCAGCGGGACGGGGCGAGCCGCAGGCCGCGCTCCCAACTGCGTACGGCCTGGGCGAAATCGCCGGCGTGCCACTGGGCGACGCCGAGGTGGTACTCGGTGTGGGGCTCCGCGGGGGCCGTCTCGAGCATGTCGCGCCAGTGCGGGGCGACCAGCGTGGCGCCCGGCGGGGCGACGCGGCGCGGCGCGGGCAGGACGCCGGTGCGCAGCAGCTCCAGCCAGGGCGCCTGTTCGTCACCGAGCGTGGCCTCGTCGAAGGGCGTGCCGGGCAGTTTGACGCCGGTGCGCAGCACTTCCAGCGCGCCCCAGCCGGAGCCGGTGGCCAGGGTGTCCCCCGACTCGGTGTCGGCGCAGCGCTGCCACGCCTCGTACGCGGCGTCGACGTCCGCTCGCGGCAGCACGGCTTCCAGCCGTCCGGCCGTCTCGGCGCACGCCTCCGCCCAGTCGTCGCCGTGCACGGCCGCCGGGTCGGCCGACAGCGGTCCGTACGCCTCCAGCCAGCTGAACTCCTCCTCCGCATCGAGCCGCAGATGTTCCAGCTGGGTACGGGCGAGTCCGGCCTGGATCTCGGCATAGCCGGGAGTGCCGGGCTCCGTCAGCCACTCCTGCCAGCGCCGCCCGCCACGTCCCGAGCCCCAGAGGAAGACCTTGCGTCCGCGCAGCCGGTCCGTCGAGGTCTGCACCAGCCCGTGGCCGTGCGCGTCGAGTGCGGCGATCCACTTACGGGATTCCCCCGGTACGTCGTAGAAGTAGTCGGCGGGGTACTCGCTGCGGGTCGGGTACGTACGGTCGGTGGAGTCGTGACGCGGCACCGGGACCTTCCGCAGGGTGCGTTCGTAGCCGAAGCGCCAGGCCTCGTCGGCGGGTGCCAGGACCCTGGTCCGCTCGTCCTCCACGACCGCGATGTTGGACCACCAGTACACGGGCGCGGGCCGCTCGTGGGGGTTGCGTATCCGCACGCCGACGTAGAGGAAGTCGGAGTCGGCGGGCAGCCACAGGTCGACCTGGAACGGCAGGTCGCGCAGCCGCTCCCACTCCCAGAGCCTGACCATCTCGCCCCCGTCGGGAGCCGGGACCACGGCGGCGTGCAGCGGGGCGCAGGCCAGGGTGGTGTGGCCGGTCGCCCCGATGTTCCACTCGATTCCACCGGAGAACCAGGCGCCGTTGAGGGCGAAGCCGGCGGGCTGGAGGACGGGGTTGCGGTACACGAGTTCGCGGCCGGTGGGCTTGTGGTGCAGGGAGTGGACGCGGCCGCCGAGACCGGGCAGCACGGTGACCCGCAGCCGGTCGTTCTCGATGACGACGGTGTCGAGGTCCGCCCCGGCGCGTTCCCGGCCGTAGCCGTCGCGCAGACGCGTCGGCAGGACGGTGCGCAGCGGCTCGTACCCGATCTGGCGGGCCATGTCGCGGGGCAGCCCCTCCTTCGCACGTTCGTCGAGCGCGTGCAGCTCGTCGAGGGGCCGCAGGGCGGGCAGCGGATTCTCGGGCCCGGGCGGTGCCACGGGCAGGGTCAGTACGGCACGTCGCACGGTCGTGGCCAAGGCAACCTCGCTTCGTTCGCATCGTTCACGCGGCCGCCGGCAACTGCCGCGGCCGACGGACCCGTTGACCATGGAACACGGTGCGCTCCGCGCTGACCAGGGGCTCTGTGGGTCAGTCTTCGGCAAAGGCCGCAGTCCGCCGGGAGCGGGGGATATTCCGTATACGGGCCGTCCTCACCGCCGTACTCTCGATCTTCGATCGGTTCATCGCCGGGCAGGCGGCAGAGGATGGCGGGAGAGCATGGGTACGCAGCACACCTACCGGGTGATCGTGCGCGGCACTTGGGACGGTCTGACGGACGCGGCGCGTGAGGCGCTTCTCGCGGACGTGGAGGACCACGGCCTCGCGCAGATGCAGTTCACCGCGGAGGGCTCGCTCGTGTACGACCGTGCGCTCAAGCACTTCACGTACCGCTATGTCGTCGCGTCCGACGCGGCGGACGGTGAGGAGATGGCGGCCGCGATCGCCGAGGACCGTGCGGAGACCGCGCTCAAGGAGCGGGGGTACGGCTTCCGGGACCTCAGGTCGTCGGCGACCGACATGGACGCGATGAAGATCAACCGGAAGCGCGGCCGCTGAGGCGGGCGGGGGCGGACTGAAGCCGTGCCCTACCTGACAGGCGCATCGTGCGTCCGCTGAGCCGGCACGGATCCTGCACCGGTCGGCCGTGGAATCCTGAGCCCTGCCACGGTCGGCAGGATCAGGAGGACGGGCCCTCGTCGCGGACCGTCATCTCGGCGGTCATCGCCCACCGTTCATGATCGCGCCAGGCCCCGTCGATGAAGAGGAAGTCGGGCGAGAAGCCCTCCAGCCGGAAGCCCAGCCGTCGGACGAGGGCGATGGACGCCTCGTTGCGCGGCTGGATGTTGACTTCGAGGCGGTGCAGGCCGAGCGGGCCGAACGCATGGCGTACGACGAGGCGGAGTCCTTCGGTCATCAAGCCGCGGCCCGCGGCGGGCGCGAAGGCGCCGTAGCCGACGGCTCCGCAGCGGAAACCGCCTTCGACGATGTTGTTGATGTTGATGAAGCCGGCGATCCGGCCGCTTCGGCGCTCGCAGACGAGGAAGCCCGCCTTGGTCGGATCGTCGATGAGTTTGCCGGCGAACGCGGCGTACGCGGCGGTCGTCTGGGGCGGGAAGAGCCAGGGCCGGTGCAACTGCCTGCTCTCACGGGCGAGTGAGGTGAACTCCTCGGCGTCGTCGAGGCGGTAGTGACGTATGCCCACCCGCGGACCCACCGCGAGATAGCCGTCGTCCGGATCATCGTGGGAGCGGAGCGCGGAGTCGGACTCCGAGCCGGGAGCGGACTCGGGCCCGGAGGCGGAAGCGGGGTCTGGCCCGGAGGCGGGAGCGGGGTCGCGCTCGGAGCCGGAAGCGGGGTCGGAGCCCGGGTCCGGGGCGTCGGCGTCAGCGGGTACGGCAGACATGGCGGGCATGACGCCAGGCTAACGCCCGCTATTTGGTGCGGCGCCGGAAGACGTACCCACCACAGAGCCCGCCGAGGACCCAGGTGGCCAACAGCGCCAGATACAACGGCAGCGTGACCTCGGGGATCAGCATTCTGATCCTCACCCGCCGGGTGTTCTCGAAGATGAAGATCAGGGTGAGGACCGCGATCACCACCACGGCGATCCTGGACGGCGTGAGCCTGCTGCGGAAGCCGTCTCCGCTCTTCGCCCCGCCCTTCGTGCTGCCCTTCACGTCCTTGGAGCTCATGGGACCAGGATGGACGGATCCTGGTCCCATGAGGCGTTGGGGCGAGCCGTACGGGTGAGACGTACGGGCGGCGCGTACGGGCAGAACCTACGGGTGTACGGGTGGGGCCTACGGGCGTACGGGCGGGACGCGGGCCTCAGTGGTGGGTGAGTACCAGCTGCGGCTCGTCCTCATCGGCCGTGGTGGCCGGGTCGGGGCGCTTGATCAGCAGCGCGGTGACGACGCCCGCGCCGAGCATGGCGAGCGCCACGAACATCGCGTTCCGGTATCCGGCCTCGGTCACGCCCTGCGCAGTGCTGCCCGCCGTGATCATGGCGGAGGCGAGGGCGATACCGAGCGAGGCCCCGATGCCGAAGCATGCGCCGTTGAGTCCGGAGAGCGAGCCGGGCTTGTCCTTGGGCGCGGTGGTGACGGCCAGGCCGTTGAGGCCGGTGAGCATGAAGCCGCCGTACGTCACCCCGAGCGCGGCCAGCGAGGCGACGAGGATCCACTCGTTGTGCAGGAAGAACGTGGCGAAGACGAAGATCGCGAAGTTGGCGATGGCGCCGGTGACCACGATCCTGCGCCAGCCGAGCTTCGGGCCGAGCCGGCCGGTCAGCGGTGCGGAGACCACGCCGATGAGCTGGATGGGCGTCAGGAAGAGCACGGCGGCGGTGACCGCCGAGAGGCCGAGGCCGACCTGGGCGTCCTGGGCGAACAGCGGGATGGTCAGGGCGATCGCGCCGAAGGCTCCGCCGAGGGTGCAGATCGTGGTGATCAGCAGCGGCCACGCGCGGCGCGAGGCGAGCACCTCGATGTCGATGACCGGGTCGGTGGCGGACTTCTGCGAGATCACGAAGAAGACGAGGGCGGCGACGCCACCGAGCAGGAAGCCGAGGGTGAGCGGGGAGGTCCAGCCCCAGGCGGCACCCTGGGCGAGGCCGACGAGAATGCCGGTGAGCCCGAGGGAGAGCGCGGCGATGCCGCGGGAGTCGAAGCGGCCCGCCGTGGTGGTGGGCGGCACGTCGGGTACGTACCTGCGGACGCCGATCAGGCCCGCGACGGCGATCAGGGCGGAACAGACGAAGATGCCGCGGAAGCCGATGGTGTCGGCAATCTGGCCGCCGCCGATGGCGTCGATGCCCGCGAGACCGCCGTTGACGGCGGTGATGATGCCCGCGGCCTTGCCGAAGCCCGCCGGGCTGAGCAGCTGGTTCAGGGTGAGGAAGGCCAGCGTGAACATCGCCGCGGAGACGCCCTGGAGGATCCGGCCCGCGATGAAGATCTCGATGTTCGGCGCGAAGACGCACAGCAGATCGCCGACGATGAGCACGATCGCGCAGAGGATCATCATGGGCTTGCGGCCACGGCGATCACTGAGGCGGGCGAGGGTGACCTGGCCGATCGCGGCCATCAGGAAGAACAGCGTCTGGGAGAGGCCTGCGGCCGCGGTCGTGGTGCCGAGGCGCTGGATGACATCCGGCAGCGCGGGGCTCAGCATCGTCGCGTTGATCTGGTAGCCGAGCACGGCCAGCACCATGGCCAGCAGCATGCCGCCGCGGCCCGCCAGGTCGGAGTCGGCTCCGGAACGCGTCCGGCCGATCGTGGATGACATGTCGGCCCCTTTGCCTCGGATGTCAGATCTCGAATCCACCGATGTGCTCATCGATACGACCGACTCTCCGATCGATCATCTCGATAGAAGCTGTCAGTTGTCTGACAAGTGTCGCTCAGACAGGGTGGAATCTACGTGCGTAGAACGTCAAGGCCTTCTGGATGTGAATTACGGTGAGCGGGAAAATGAACCCTCAACCCGGCGTACGACGGGACGAGTAGTCAGCCGGCAGGCAGTCGTCAGCAGGGCAGACAGCAGCCAGACAAGTCAGCCAAGGAGGGGTCGTGGTGGTCAGCGGACAGCAGCGGAGGCCGGTGGTCGTCCTGTACGAGCGCATCGCGGACGCCATCCACGACGGCATCTACCCGCCCGGCTCCACCCTGCCGTCCGAGCCCCGGCTCGCGACCGAGCTGGGAGTCAGCCGGCCGGCCCTGCGCGAGGCACTGCTGCTCCTCCAGGAGGACGGGCTGCTGACGGTACGGCGCGGGGTCGGCAGGACCGTCAACGACCGCCCGCCGCGGCGCGGCTTCGAGTACATCCAGCCGCTGGAGGAGCAGCTCTCGGCGGGTGCGCCGCTGCGGGTACAGGCACTACTGCGGGCCGTCGAGGAGCCGACGGACTTCACCACGCAGCATCTGCTCGCGCCCGCCCGGGCGGAGCTGCGGTTCTGGGAGTCCCTGCTGTCGGGGGAGGGCGCGGCGGCCGCGCTCAGCCAGGAGTGGGCCGCGGCCGACGACGTACTGGACCGCGCGCATCCGTCGTTCGCGCAGGCGCTGCGCGAGGCCCGTGACGCCGACCGGACCTCGATGCTGGCGGTCCTGGCAGGGGCCTCTCGCGGGGTGTCGCTGACCGCGCACTCGGGGGTGACCGCGACCCTGCTCGGGCAGCGGCGCGGGGCCCAGCTGGACCGCCCGGCCGACACACCCGCGGTGCTGATCACGCAGGTCGTACGGGCCGGGGACGTGCCGATCCTGGCCGCGAAGCACATGCTGCCGACGGGGGCGCCGGCGCTGCCCGTGCTGCAGTCGAACTAGAGCCTGTCCGGTGGATCAGGCTGGATCAGCGAGCGGCGTCGCATGACGCCGCGAGCCCGGCAAGATCCACCGGACAGGCTCCGGGTGGCGCAGGCGACGGGAACTCTCCTTGAGCCCGCCGGGCGTACTCCTGGGCGAAGCCCACGTGGGCATGCCGGGGCCCCGGGTGCGTCACAGCGCCCGGCGCCGCCGTGCCGTACACTCCCGCTGCATGCACTTGTCTGACAACACCGCTGCCGCCTCGTCCGCCATCGCGGACTGGATCCGCCGGGCCCCGAAGGCCGTCCTCCACGACCACCTGGACGGCGGCCTGCGCGCCGCCACGATCATCGAGTTGGCCCGTGAGTGCGGCTACGGCGATCTGCCCACCGAGGACCCCGCGGCGCTCGCCGTCTGGTTCCGCGACGCCGCGGACTCCGGATCGCTGGAGCGCTATCTGGAGACCTTCGCCCACACCTGTGCGGTGATGCAGACCCGCGAGGCCCTCTTCCGTGTCGCCGCGGAGTGCGCCGAGGACCTGGCGGCCGACGGGGTCGTCTACGCCGAGGTGCGGTACGCCCCGGAACAGCATCTGGAGCGCGGTCTCAGCCTCGACGAGGTCGTGGACGCCGTCAACGAGGGCTTCCGCGAGGGCGAGCGCCGCACGGACGGCCGGATCACGGTCCGAGCGCTGCTCACGGGCATGCGGCACACTCGGCGCTCCCTGGAGATAGCGGAGCTGACGGTCGCCCACCGGGACCGCGGGGTCGCCGGCTTCGACATCGCGGGCGGCGAGATCGGCAACCCGCCGGCCGACCACCTCCCCGCTTTCCAGCACCTGAAGCTCCACAACTGCCACTTCACGATTCACGCGGGCGAGGCCGTCGGCGCCGAGTCCATCCATGAGGCGGTCCAGGTCTGCGGCGCCGAGCGCATCGGCCACGGCGTGCGCATCACCGACGACATCCAGGTCCACGACGACGGCACGGCGACGCTCGGCCACCTCGCCGCGTACGTCCGTGACAACCGGATCGCGCTGGAGGTCTGCCCGACCTCCAACCTCCAGACGGGCGCGGCGAAGGACTACGCGACGCACCCGATCGACCTGCTGCGCCGCCTCGGCTTCCGGATCACCCTCAACACCGACAACCGCCTGGTCTCCGGCACCACCATGAGCCACGAGTTCCAGCACATGGCGAACGCCTTCGGCTACGGCCCCGAGGTCTTCGAGAAGTTCACCGTCGCGGCCGTCGAGTCGGCGTTCCTGCCCCTCCCGGAGCGTCGCCGCATCATCGACGAGGTGATCCGTCCCGGGTACGCGGCGCTGTAGCCGAGGGACGGGGGCGGGGCCTGTCCGGTGGATCAGTCTGGATCAGCGCGCTCAGCAAGATCCACCGGACTTCAGCTCAACGAGCCACGCACCACGGGGAGCTCCAGGACACGGGTTTCCCCCGGGGCGCTGGTGACGGTCACCGGCTTGCTTCAGCCCGGCGCGGGGCGGGAGTTCAGCGCAGCGCGGGTACGTCGAGCCTGAGCACGCACGCGTCCGCGTCGAGCACCGCCGGAACACCCAGCGGCATCGTCAGCGCCGTCGCGCTGTGACCGAAGCCCAGCTCCTCGACGACGGGCACCCCGAGTCCGCCCAGCCGGTCCCGCATCAGCGCCTGGACCTCCTCGTACGGCCCGCACTCCTCCCAGGAGCCGAGCGCTATCCCGGCCACTCCGTCGAGCCGTCCGGAGCGGAGCAGCTGGGTGAGGATCCGGTCCAGCCGGTACGGCTCCTCGCCCACGTCCTCGATCAGCAGCAGTCCGCCCCGGGCCGAGGGCCGGGCATGGGGGGTGCCGAGCTCGGCGGCGAGCAGAGAGACGCAGCCGCCCAGCGTGATGCCGCTCGCGTGCCCCGGCACGAGGGTACGGGCGGTCTCCAGGCCGAGGGTCATGACCGACTCGGGCTCGAACAGGGTGGCGCGCAGCGACTCCTGAGTGCGGGCGTCCTTGACGAACGTCGCTGCCGCGGCCATCGGGCCGTGCAGGGTCGAAAGTCCGGCCCGGACGGCGAAGGCCTCGTGGAGGGCGGTCACATCGCTGTAGCCGATGAAGACCTTCGGGCCCGCCGCTCGTATCGCCTCCCAGTCGAGCAGGTCCACCATGCGCTGGGCGCCGTAGCCGCCGCGGGCGCAGATCACTGCGGAGACGGTCGGATCGCACCACGCCTCCTGCAGGTCCCGGGCACGGGCCTCGTCCTCTCCCGCGAGGTACCCGAGCCGCGGGTGCTCGTCGAGGACATGGGGCATCACGACCGGCTCCAGGCCCCAGCCGCGCAGAATGTCCAGGCCTGCTTCGAGCCGCTCGGCGGGGACGGGACCGCTGGACGCCACGACGGCGATCCTGGCGCCCGGCACGAGGCGCGCGGGCCGGGTCAGAGGCGTGAGGGTCACTTCGCGGGCTCCCAGATCACTTCTCCGGCGCTCACTTCTCCAGCGCTCACTTCTTCAGCGCTCACTTCTTCAGCGCTCACTTCTTCAGCGCTCACTTCTTCAGCGCTCACTTCTTCAGCGCTCACTTCTTCAGTTCGAGCTGGGGGATGTCGGTGCGGGTGATGCCGAAGGTCTGTGCGTACAGGGACAGTTCGGCCTCCAGGGCGCGGATCATGGTGTCCGCGCGGCGGAATCCATGGCTCTCGCCCTCGAAGGCGATGTACGCGTGCGCGATGCCGCGCCCCGCCATCCGGGCCAGGAATCGCTCGCTCTGCACCGGCGGGCAGACCGGGTCGTCCAGCCCCTGGAGCAGCAGGAACGGGGCGGAGATCCGCTCTACGTGCTCGATGGGCGATCTCTCCCGGTAACGCCCGGGGACCTCGGCGAGCGATCCGACCAGCGACTCCAGGTACTGGGACTCGAAGTCATGGGTCTCGTCCGTGGCCCAGCCCATCAGATCCAGGATCGGATAGATGATCGTGCCGCACGCATACACGTCGGTGGCGGTGAGGGAGGCCGCGGTGGTCCAGCCGCCGGCGCTGCCGCCGCGGATCGCCAGCCGCGCCGGGTCGGCCGTGCCTTCGGCGGCCAGGGCCTCGGCGACCGATGCGCAGTCCTCGACATCGACGACACCCCACTGCTCGCGCAGCCGGTTCCGGTACTCGCGGCCATAGCCGGTCGAGCCGCCGTAGTTGACCTCTGCGACGCCGATGCCACGCGAGGTGAAGTAGGCGATCTCCAGGTCCAGGACGAGCGGGGCATGGCCCGTGGGTCCGCCGTGCGCCCAGACCACATAGGGCGGCAGCTCATCGCCGGGCGCGATGCGGTCCGGGTTGTGGGGCGGATAGACATGGGCGTGGATCTCCCGGTTGTCCGGCCCGGTGAAGGTGCGGATCTGCGGCTCGGGGTAGTACGAGGGGTCCACGGGGTCGTCGTGCTTCGAGCCGATCACACGGGTCCTGCCCGTGCAGGTGTCGAGCTCCACCACTTCGTACGCGCTGCGCGGGCTCGCCGCGACGCCGAAGACGCGGCTGCCGTGCGCGGTCAGCGTCGGCGCCCACTCGGTCCAGGGGCCCGCGGCGTCCACGAGCTCCCCCGTCTCGGGGTCGAGTAGGCCGAGGGCTGTGGTTCCCTTTCCGTGAATGACCGCGACCAGCCCGTTGTCCAGCGGCTGGAACCATTTGAGGCCGATCTTCCACAGCGGCCCGCCGAACTCCTCGCCCCGCCCCTCGCAGAGTCCGGTGGCGGTCGCCCCGGCGGCGGCGAGAACATCGGGCCGGATGCGCCGCAGCTCCCACCAGTTGCCGGGGTCGGAGACGAACAGCAGCGAGCCGTCCCGGGCCCAGTCGACCTGGGCGACCGACTCGTCGGGCCCGCCGGCGACCTTCCGTACCGCGGCGAAGGGTCCGCCGTCCGTCACCTCGGCGACCATTGCCTCCGTGCCGTCCCACGGCATCCTCGGGTGGTCCCAGGCGATCCACGCGGCGTGCCGCCCGTCGGGCGAGAGCCGGGGGCCGGTGACGAAGCGGTGCCGGTCGTCGGTCAGCTCCCGGACGGCGCCGCGGTCGTCGGCCGCCGAACCGTCCAGCGGCACCGCCGCGATCACCCGCCGCAGATCGGTGGGGGCGTCCCCGGTGAACTCCTCCAGCACGCACCAGACCTCACCGCGGTCGAGGTGGATCGCCGGGTCCACCCAACGCAGCCCGCCGCCCACGGGGGACAGCGGGGTGAGCGGCCGCGGCTCGCCGCCGCCGTCCGGCTCGTACGCATACAGCCGCTGATCGGGGTGGTGGACGAAGACGACCAGCGGGCCGTCATCGGGCCGGGCGGCTCCGGCCCACGGCTGTCCGCCGTACTCGATGACTCTGCTGCGCACATTCCACGGGGCGGGCAGCACCGACTCCTCGGCTCCGCCGGCCCTCCGGCGCACCAGGGCACGGCGCCCGCCCTCGGTGGGGCGTGGCGCGGTCCACCACACCTCGTCGCCGACGGCGCCCGCGTACTCGGGACGGCCGTCGTGGGATGCGGCCAGCGCGGCGTCGATCGGCGACGGCCAGGTGCCGTAAGCCCCCGTGGGTACCATTGCCAACTCCCCTATGCGGACTTCAGATAGTGGTCGAGAACCCGGACACCGAAGTGAAGGGCCTCGACCGGCACGCGCTCGTCGACTCCGTGAAACATGGCCGCGTAGTCGAAGCCTTCGGGCAGCTTCAGCGGCGAGAAGCCGTAGCCGGTGATCCCGAGGCGGGCGAACTGCTTGGCGTCGGTGCCGCCCGACATGCAGAACGGGATGACGTGCCCGGCGGGATCGAAGCGCTCGATCGCCGCGCGCAGTTTGGCGAAGGTCGGGGAGTCGACGGGTGCCTCCAGGGCCACCTCCCGATGGTGGAACTCCCAGTCGACGTCGGGTCCGGTGAGCCGGTCCAGGGTCTCGCGGAACTCCTCCTCGCCGCCCGCCAGCATCCGCCCGTCGACATACGCGGTGGCATGCCCCGGGATCACGTTGACCTTGTAGCCGGCGTCCAGCATGGTCGGGTTGGCGCTGTTGCGCACGACCGGCTCGACCAGTGCCGCGGCCCGGCCGAGCTTCGCCATGAAGGCGTCCACGTCGAAGTCCGGGGCATCGACGTCGGCCTCGATGCCGTACAGCACGGCCAGCTCGGACAGGGCGGCCCGCACGGTGCGTGTGAGGCGGACCGGCCACTCGTGCCCGCCGATCCGGCCGATGGCCTCGGCCAGCCTGGTCACCGCATTGGACCGGTTGACCTTGGAGCCGTGCCCGGCCCTGCCGTGGGCGGTGAGCTTGAGCCAGGCGGTTCCCCGCTCTCCCGCCGCGATCGGGTACAGCGCCATTCCGGGCCCGGCGTGGAAGGTGAACGCCCCGGATTCGCTGATGCCTTCCGTGCAGCCCTCGAACAACTCCGCGTGCTGGTCGGCGAGGAAGCCCGAGCCGTCGACCGCGCTGGCTTCCTCGTCCGCCGTGTAGGCGATGACGATGTCCCTGCGGGGCCGGACGCCGGCGCGCTTCCAGGCCCGGACGACCGCGAGGATCATCGCGTCCATGTTCTTCATGTCGACGGCTCCGCGGCCCCAGACGACGCCGTCGCGGACCTCGCCGGAGAACGGGTGCACGGACCAGTCGGCGGGCTCGGCGGGGACCACGTCCAGATGGCCGTGGACGAGCAGGGCGTCGGCGGACGGGTCGGTGCCTTCGATCCTGGCCACCACATTCGTGCGGCCGGGGGTGCGCTCCAGCAGCACCGGCTCGAGGCCGGCTCCGGCGAGCCGCTCCGCCACGTACTCGGCGGCGGGCCTCTCGCGGCAGTCCCCGCCGCCGCGGTTGGTGGTGTCGATGCGGATCAGTTCGGAGGTGAAGGCCACCACCTCGTCGAGGGCGATGCTGTCGACGGTCGTGCCGGCGGGGGGCGCCGAAGGCGTGCCGGTCTGCGTTTCAGGACGAGTCACGTCAGCCATACTGCTCCTCCACCGCGGCTGAGACGATCGTCGTGACCGCCTTGAAGGTACGAATGGCCTCATACATCGTCTCGCTGGTGTAGACGGTGCGCCGCTCGCCGCTGCGGGTCGCGCCCGGTACGACGGTCGCGGCCGCGGCGAGGTGCTCCGCGTCGAACTCCAGCTCCACCGTGAACGGACCGCCCTGCACCGGCTCGTGGCGGACGGCCAGTGCCGTGGCCTCCTTGGCCGCCGCGCGGATGTCGGCGGCCGTGCGGGCCGGGGTGCGGCACACCGCCGCGTACCGTGAGACATGGTCCTTGACGGCGACCTTGCGGGCCTCCGGCGCGTACCCCAGAGCGTCCTCGCAGGTCAGATCGTCGCCGGTGACCAGGATCACCGGGACGCCGTACTCCGCGACCACGTGCGCGTTGAGCAGGCCCTCGCTCGCCCGTGTGCCGTTGAGCCAGACGCCCGTGATCGAGTTCGCCAAGTACGTGTGCGCCAGCACACCCTCGGCGCCCGCTCCTGTGTGGTAGCCGACGAAGGCGATGCCGTCCACATCGCCGTGCTGCACACCTTCGACCATGGAGAGTGATTTGTGCCGGCCTGTCAGCATCTCGACACGCTCGTCCAGCTGCTCCAGCAGCAGATTGCGCATGCTCCAGTGCGCTTCGTTGATGAGCACCTCGTCGGCACCGCCGTCGAAGAAGCCGAGCACCGCCGCATTCACATCCGAGGTGAACAGGGACCGGCACCGCTCCCACTGTGGCGTGCCCGGCAGCACGTCGGCCGGCCAGGTGACACCGGTGGCGCCTTCCATGTCGGCACTGATGAGGATCTTCATGCCTGGAACCGTACGCGTCGCCCGCCGGGCCGACCAGCCCTGTGGATAACTGTCCGGGGTTCAGACCTGTGGCGTCACCCGTTCCGGCCCACGACCAGCCAAGTCGACGGCAGTTCGATGCGCGAGCCGTCCGCCGCGTACTCGGTCGTGGCCAGCGGCAGTTCGCCGCTCGCCACCACGTCCAGGCCCGCTGCCCGGAAGTATTCCGGGACCTTTGCGTCGGCGACCGCGCCCGGCGCGATGCCGTGCCGCAGGACCGGCTGGAGCTTCGCAGGTGGGCCGGACGGGCTCTGCGCGAGGCTCATCAGGACCTGCCCGGCGGCCTCGGCCGGCTCCACGACGAAGGCCCGGCCGCCGTCCCCCACGAGAGTCGCGATGGACTCCGCCAGGGCCGCCCGGTCCTGCTGCTCGCTCTGGTGCAGCACGCCCCGCATGTAGACGTTGGTGTCGCCCAGCTCGGCGTGCAGCTGCCCCACTGCGGTCGCGTCCACCGCGTCGAACTCACGGAAGCGGACCTCACCCTGTCTGTCCTGCCGGCGGGCGTGCATGATCGCGGCCGCTGCCAGGTCCACCCCGAGCACCCATGGGAAGCGGTCCGCGAGGTACCGCGTCTGGGTTCCGTTGCCGCAGCCGAGATCTACGAGAGGCAGCCCCGGCGCCGTGAGATGCGGCTCGAAGAGAGCCAGGTGCCGGCTCGCCGTCAGCGCCGGCTCGGCGTCCCAGAACACCGCTCCCGGCTCGTCCGGAGCCTCCCGCCAGAAGCCCTCCCAGGCGTCCTTGTACCGACTCGTCACGCTCATACGCAGCTCCCCAGGACGAACGGACCGCGCGGCACCGTGACCTGACGCCGCGTCAAGATCGTTCTACCGCCGACGGGTCGGAGCGACAAGGTTCGTGCGCCATCGTTCATCTGGCGTTCGACACGCGCGCACGCCTCGCCCCGCTCGGGACCGGCAGCTCGCACCAGACCGACGTGCCGTGACCGGACCGGCTCGTCCCCCACTCGCTCGCCAGGGTGCTCACCACCCGCAGTCCGCGCCCGGACTCGTCGTCCGGGCCGGCGCTGAGCAGCGTGGGCAGGGTGTGCCCTTCGTCCGTGACCTCGCACAGCAGCGCGTCGGTGCGGACGAGCCGCAACTCGATCCGGCGGCTGTCCGTGTGCCGTACGGCGTTGGTGACCAGCTCGCTGACGAGCAGTTCCAGCGTGCCGGCCGATTCGACCAGGCCCCAGGCCGCCAGTTGTTCGCGCACCAGCCGGCGGGCCCTCGGGACCTCGCGCGGCTCGGGCGCCAGCTGCCACCGGGCGACGTCGTCGGCCGCGATGCCGTTGAGCCTCGCCATCAGGAGGGCGACATCGTCCTTGCGTCCGCCACGCGTGTTGAGCGCCCTGATGATGGTGTCGCAGGCGTCGTCCATGGAGGCCGCCGGGTGCGCCGCGGACTCGCAGAGTGTCGTCAGACCGACGCCGATGTCTTCGCCGCGTACCTCGACCAGCCCGTCCGTGCACATGACGAGCCGGTCACCGGGCTGGACGGGTACGCGCACGGTCTCGAAGGGGACTCCGCCGACGCCGATCGGCGCCCCGGTGGGCAGACCGAGCAGCTCGCTGCGGCCGTCCGCCGCACGGACGAGGACGGGCGGGACATGACCCGCGTTGGCCAGCAGCAGCTCGCCGGCGATCGGGTCGTACACGGCGTAGAGACAGGTCGCGAGGTAGTGCTCGCCGAGCCGCTGGGCCAGATCGTCGAGGTTGCGCAGGAGCTGCCCCGGTGGCAGGTCGAGGGCGGCCATCGTCTGGACGGCCGTACGCAACTGGCCCATCATGGCCGCCGAGTTGAGGCCGTGGCCCATCACATCGCCGACGACCAGTGCGGTGCGCGAGCCGGGCAGTTTGATGGCGTCGAACCAGTCTCCGCCGACCCGTCCGAGCAGGGTGCCAGGAAGGTAGCGGGTCGCCGTGTCGCAGCCCGCCATACGGGGCGTGACCTGCGGCAGCATCGAATCCTGAAGGGTCTCGGCGACGGTCTCCTGGTACGTGTACATACGTGCGTTGTCGAGAACGAGACCCGCGCGGGCGGCGAGCTCGGCGCCGGTCACCCGGTCCATGTCGTCGAACATGGCGCGTGCCGGGTGGCGCAGCAGGATCATGAAGCCCAGCACCACGTTGCGCGCCTTGAGCGGCACCACCAGCATCGACCGGCCGCTGATCAGCGGCCGGATGTCGCGCTTTTCGAACTGGGAGGCGATGGCGGTGCCCAGCTCCTCGCTGATCCTCGGTACCAGTACCGGCTCGCCGGTGGTCATGCACTGGAAGAAGGGGGTGTGCACGGGAAACGGCATGGATTCGCCGACGGGCACGACATCGTCCCAGCGTCCCGGGGCGTCGACATGCTCTACGGCGACCCGGTGCCACATGGTCGTGGCGTCCGGCGGGCCGTCCGGGAAGCCCTCGCCCGCGATGACCTGCTCGCGCAGATACGTACCCGCCACATCGGTGAACCGCGGCACCACGGCCGCGCTGACCTCGTGGATCGTCCGGGCGAGATCGAGCGAGGAACCGATGCGGCCGCTCACCTCGTTGAGGAATTCGAGCCGCTCCCGCACCGCGGCGTACTCGAGGTCGAGCTCCTGATCCGCCTCGTCCGGGTGGCGTCCCGCGGCCACCGCCTCCTGGGCGACGCGCAGCCGCTCCCGGCGCTTCTCGCGCCTCGGCACTCCCCAGTCGGGGGTGACCGGCACCCGGTCGTGGTGGCTGAACTCGATGACGGGATAGCCCAGTTCCAGCACCTGCGCGACGATGCGGGTGGATTCCTGGACGCTCATGCTCGGCAGGATCTCCGGGAGCCGCCGGGCCAGTTCGTCGAAGCCGGGGAACTCGGTGTGCAGCGCGAAGCCCGGAGCGATCCGCTCCACGCTCTCCTCGGCTCCCGGCGTGTCCTCGCCGGGGTCGAACTGCGCGGCGTCGGCGGCGAGGACGAGCAGCCTTTCCGGCCCGGGGCCGACGAGCGGATACGACCACCACAGGACGTCCACCCGGTCCTTCCGCGCCGTCGCCTCCGCCACGCCGCCACTGGTGAGCCGGGCCCGGCCCGCCGCGGGGTAGGACGTCTGCCCGTTCAACGAGGCGTCGAGGCCCGGTCCGAGACCGCCGTAGCTGTCCTCCGACTCGTACGAGCCTTCTTCGGTCAGCGCCCCGGTGACCGGCATCAACTCGACGGCGGGCTGGCCGAGGGCGGCCTCCTTCGCGTGGCCGAACAGCCGCCGGGCACCGGTCGACCAGTGCGACACGAGACCGTCGCCGTCCACGACGACCACGGCGAGCGGAATCCGCCCGGCTGCTGCGTACTGCCGTGGCAGCATCGGCGGAACACCACTGTCCATCGGTGGGAGGCTCCTTCCCCGGGCGCGGGATCTGCGGCGGTCACTCCACTCAAGGCTCTGCTTACTCCACGGTAGGCCCATGCGACCGCCGTGCGCCGGGCATCGGCCGAATCGGTCGTGCGCCCGCGCGCGGAATCGCGGAACGCATGACTCCGCCGGCAGGAAGTCAGGAACCCTGGTCCTCGTGCCCCAGTTGGAGATCGCGCTCCGTGCGTCCGCCGCCGGCGACCTGCAGCACTGTTGCCACCGGCGGATAGCCCGCCGCGATCACGGTGTACTCGCCGGACGACAGATCGACGAAGCGGAAGGTTCCGTCGGGGCCCGTGGTGAGGGTGTCGACGACATTGCCCGCCGCGTCGAGCAGCGTCACCCGCGCGTCCTCGACGGGCCGTCCGCCGCCGGCGCGCACGGTGCCGCGCAGGACCGCGCCGCCCGCGAGTTCGATGTCCTGCCGGGTCTCGCGGGACGACTGGACGCTCACGGGGAGGGCGGCGGGACGGAACGCGGGAGCGCTCGCCGCGAGGGTGTACTCCCCCGCCACCAGCTCCGCGATCACATAGCCGCCCTCGCGTCCGCTGCGGGTGGTGGCGACGACCTCGCCGCGTACGTCGGTCAGCGTCACCGCGGCGTCGCGCACCGGGCTGCCGTCGGCGGTGACGACGCTCCCGGCGAGCCGTCCCGCGCCGCCGAGGACGACGTCGAGTTCCACCGGCCGTTCGCCCACGGTGACGGACACGGCCTGCGGCTGGTGCCCGCCGGCCGCCGCGATCAGGACGTACGAGCCCGGGCCGGGCACGCTCAGCGCGTAGCGCCCCTCCTCCCCGCTGGCGCCGCGCCCGATCTGCTGCCCGCGTCCATCGATGAGGGTGAGCGCGGCACGCGGGACGGTGGTGCCGTCGTGGTGCTGGACGGAGCCGCAGACGGGTACGCCCACGAGGTACGGCGATGCGGGCGCGGGGGACGGTGGCGCGGTGCGTGCGTGCGGTACGGAGGTGGGCTCGGCGGAGGCGGGGGCGTAGTGGGACACCAGCGGTTTCTCCTTGAGGAAGAAGGCGAGGAAGAGGCCGAGGACGAGTACCGGCACGAGGTAGAGGAAGATCCGCGGCATCGCGTCCGCGTACGCCTGGATGTAGCCGTCGCGCAGGGCGGGCGGCATGGCGTGGACGAGCTGCGGAGTGATGGACTCCGGGGCGGGCAGTCCGGCGCCGGCCGGGAGCCGGCCGGCGAGGGAGTCGGTGAGCCGGTCGGCGAAGAGGGTGCCGAAGACGGCCGCGCCGACGCTGCCGCCGATCTGCCGGAAGTAGTTGTTGGCGCTGGTGGCGGTGCCGAGATCGGCGGGCGGCACCGCGTTCTGCACGGCCAGGATGAGGACAGGCATCACCAGACCGATGCCGACGCCGAGGATCGCCTGCCAGACGGAGTACTGGAGCCGGGTGGTGTCGGCCTCCAGCCTGGACAGCAGCCACATCCCGACGGCCGAGACGGCACTGCCCAGCACCGGGTAGACCTTGTAGCTGCCGGTGCGGCTGATGAGCTGTCCGGACACGACCGAGGCGACGACGATGCCGCCCATCATGGGGAGCATCAGCAGCCCCGACTCGGTGGCGCTGGCGCCGTCGACCATCTGCAGGAAGGTGGGCAGATAGCTGGCGGCGCCGAAGAGGGCGACACCCACGACGGCCCCGACCAGGCTGGTGATGGTGACGGCCGAGTCGCGGAACAGCCTCAGGGGGATGACCGGTTCGGGTGCGTAGTGCTCGACGACCAGGAACAGCAGGGCGGTTCCGGCTGCCCCGGCGGCGAGTCCGAGGATGACCCGTGAGTCCCACGCGTACTCCGTGCCTCCCCAACTGGTCAGCAGTACCAGGCAGGTGGAGGCGGCCGCGAGGAAGAGTGCGCCGAGGACGTCGAAGCGCGCCCGCGCCGCCGGCTTCGGCAGTTTGAGGACGACGGTGACGACGGCGAGCGTGACGAGGCCGAACGGCACATTGAAGTAGAAGCACCAGCGCCAGGACACATGGTCGGTGAAGAACCCGCCGAGCAGCGGACCCGCGACCGAGGCGAGACCGAAGGCGGCGCCGATCAGCCCCATGAAACGCCCGCGCTCCCGGGCCGGGACGATGTCGGCGATGATCGCCTGTACGCCGATCATGAGGCCGCCCGCACCGATGCCCTGGATGGCGCGGAAGGCGATGAGCTGGTCCATGGTGCGCGACCAGCCGGCGAGGGCGGAGCCGATGACGAAGACGACGATCGCGAACTGGAAGATGCCCTTGCGGCCGTAGAGATCGCCGAGCTTTCCGTAGACGGGCAGGCCGATGGTGGCGGTGAGGAGATAGGCGGTGATCGCCCAGGGCATCCGGTCCAGGCCCTGGAGTTCGCCGACGATCTTCGGCAGGGCGGTGGCCACGATCATCTGCTCGAGCGCGGCCAGCAGCAGCGCGAGCATCAGGCCGAAGAAGACGAGGCGTACGCGACGGGGGCTCAGGCCCGTTGCCACGTCGGAGGATCCTGCGGTCGGCGGCTCGGGGGCCCGGCGGTCTTCGGCCGTCTCCCCGGCGGCCTGCTCGTCCTTCACCAGCGTGATCCCGCCCACGTACTGCTCCCCTCGTCGCGGCTGCGCGGCGCCATTCTTCGCATTACGCGCCAAGACGGAGCAAGCGGGACGTTACTGGGGAGCGGGGGCGCGGACGGTGTGCCGAACGGGCCGCCGGGGCCGCTCCGGGCGCTCATCAGGAGCTTTCCCGCGGCTTCCGGCGCGCCGGGCGCGCGGCGGAGCCGCGGAGAAAACCACTCGAAACGGTGACCTTTACAGCGAGCCGCGAAAGGGCGGGACTACTTCTCGACCTCGGCGACCAGCTTGGCGAGGAGCTCGTCGTAGATCCGCGCGAGACCCTTGGGGGCGAAGGTCCGCTCGAAGAAGCCGCCGATGCCGCCGGCACCGTTCCAGACGGTGGTGACGACGACCTTGGAGCGGCCCTCGCCCGCCGGCGTGACCGTCCAGGTGGTGACCATGGAGGAGTTGCGGTCCTTCTCGACGAGCTGCCCGTCGGTCGGCTCGGTCACCTCCAGCAGGCAGTCGCGGACGCGCTTGCTGGTGGCCTGGAGCTTCCAGTGGACGAGGGTGCCCTCGCCGTCACCGCCCTCGCGCACCTGGTACTCACTGAAGTGCCCGGGCAGGAGCTTCGCGCGGGTGTCCTTGTAGTCGGCCAGCGTGTCGAACACGGTCTCCGCGTCCGCCGCGATGATCCGCTCCGTCGTGGCCTCGACCTGCGCCATGCCTCATCCTCCAGCATTCGGTTCTTGGGATGGACCAGCCAACCACTACACGCACGGCCGCCCAAAATCGGGGTTGCGACGATCAAGGGAACACATGTTCTATTCTGTGGTCAGCGCTACCGAGGAGGCGCCCATGCGCTGGGACAATCTCGCCGAGAACACCCGGAACACCCTCAGTACTCCGCACGCCACGGACCCCGAGAGCCCCGCCGGGGCCGGGGACATCGCGCTCTTCGGCACCGACGCGGTGACCACACGCACCTTCGACACCCCGGAGTTCCGCGGGATCACCTTCCACGAGGTCCGTGCCCGCTCGATACTCAACCAGGTCCCCGGCGCCTCACGGATGCCGTTCGAGTGGACGGTCAATCCGTACCGCGGCTGCACCCACGCATGCGTGTACTGCTTCGCCCGCAAGACCCACAGTTATCTGGACCTCGACACGGGCCTCGGCTTCGACAGCCAGATCGTCGTCAAGATCAACGCGCCCGAGCTGCTCCGCCGCCAGCTGGCCTCCCGCCGCTGGCAGGGCGCACACATCGCGATGGGCACCAATGTCGACTGCTACCAGCGGGCGGAGGGGCGCTACCGGCTGATGCCGGGGATCATCGGCGCCCTCCGCGACTACGCGAACCCCTTCTCGATCCTCACCAAGGGCACGCTGATCCTGCGGGACCTGGACCTGCTGCGACAGGCCGCCGCGGTCACCGAGGTCGGGATCTCCGTCTCCGTCGGCTTCACGGACCGCGAGCTCTGGCGCACGGTCGAGCCGGGCACCCCCTCGCCGGAGCGCCGCCTCGACGTCGTACGGACCCTCACCGACCACGGCATCGGCTGCGGGGTCCTGATGGCCCCCGTGATCCCGTTCCTCGGCGACCACCCGGATCAGCTGCGCGCGACGGTACGGGCGATCGCCGCGGCCGGGGCGACGTCCGTGACCCCGCTCGTCCTCCATCTGCGGCCGGGGGCGCGCGAATGGTTCATGACGTGGCTCGGGCGGGAGCATCCGCATCTGGTGCGCCGCTACGAGCGGCTCTACGCGGAGGGGGCCTACGCGCCCAAGTGGTACCAGCGGCGGATCACCCGTCACGTCCATGAGCTCGCCTCGGAGTTCGGCATCGGACCTGCCCAGCGGGGCACACCGCGCCGGATTCCGGTGACCGCCGAGCCCGCTCTCGCCGAACCCGCCGCCACTCAGCTCACCCTCCTCTGAAGCCTGTTCACGGGCCCTCCACCTCACCAAACGGGTCACTTCCCGTACGAACATGACCTTCCGGGCGGATATCGGGGAACGCTGCCGCCGGGGCTCTGCCACTCGGCCGCGCCCCCCGCCATCACGGGAGGCCATATGTACAGACGCGCAGGAGTGCTGGTCGCCGTCGGAGCGGCGGTGACCGGACTGGTCGCCGCCGTGCCCTCCGCGTCCGCAGGACCCGCCGAACCCGCGGCATCGCAGGGCGGGGCCTTGAAATGGACCAGCTGCGCCACCGAGAAATACCCGAGGCTCGAGTGTGCCCAGCTGGCGGTGCCGCTGGATCACACCGATCCGCACAGCAGGCGGATCTCGCTCGCGCTCTCGCGGGTCCGGCACACGGCGCGGACGTTCCAGGGGCCGCTGCTGGTCAACCCCGGCGGTCCCGGGGGAAGCGGGCGCAAGCTGGCCGGGTTCGTTGCGGCCTCGCTGCCCGCGAAGGTCGCCGCCCAGTACGACGTCGTCGGCTTCGACCCGCGCGGTGTGGGCGCCTCGAAGCCCGCACTGAACTGCAGACCCGGCCACTTCGCCCCCGTACGCCCCGACACGGTGCCGGGGAACCAGGAGCTCGAGGAGGCGAATCTGGCCAGGGCACGGTCCTTCGCCCGGGCCTGCACGGCCAAGTACGGCAATGTGCTGCCCCATATGCATACGGTGAACGTGGCGAAGGACCTGGATCTCATCCGGCACGCCCTCGGTGCCACGCAGATCAACTACCTCGGATACTCGTACGGCACGTATCTCGGTGCCGTGTACGCCAAGTACTTCCCGCACCGGGTGCGGCGCGCGGTGTTCGACTCCGTGGTGAACCCGGACGGCGTCTGGTACGACGCCAACCTCGGCCAGGACTACGGCTTCGACGCCCGCCACAAGGCCTTCGCCGCATGGGTGGCCAAACACCACGCGACGTACCGGCTGGGCAGCGACCCGGCGAGGGTCGAGGCCGCGTGGTACGCGATGCGTGACGCGCTGCGCAAGCAGCCGGGCGGCAGGAAGGTCGGTCCCGCCGAACTCGAGGACACCTTCCTGCCGGGCGGCTACTACAACGGCTTCTGGCCGTACCTCGCCGAGGCGTTCGCGGCGTACGTGAACGACAAGGACCCCCGCCTGCTGGTCGAGGCGTACAAGACCTTCGGCGCGGTCGACGCGGAGGGCGAGAACGGCTACTCCGTCTACACGGCGGTGCAGTGCCGGGACGCCGGCTGGCCCCGGGACTGGGCCACCTGGCGCGGCGACAACTGGACGGTGTACGCCAAGGCACGCTTCTCCACCTGGAACAACGCCTGGTACAACGCCCCGTGCGCGTCCTGGCCCGTGGAGCCGCTGCGCCCGACGGACGTCTCGAACCATGCACTGCCGCCGGTACTGATCTTCCAGGCCACGGAGGACGCGGCCACCCCGTTCGAGGGCGGTGCCGCTCTCCACCGCAAACTGCGCGGCTCCCGTCTGGTGGTCGAGGACGGCGGCGGGAACCACGGGATCACGCTGGGCGGAAACGCCTGCCTGGACCGCCATCTGACGGACTATCTGGCCACCGGGAAGCTGCCGCGCGCAGGCGCCGGTGAGGCGGACGCCGTCTGCGCGGCGGGGCCGGAGCCGAAGCCGCTCAAGACGTCGCTCCGCCCCGGTTCCACGGACGCGGCCCGGGCCGGGTCCGCGCTGCACCAGGCGCTCGGTCACAGAAACTGACCGGCACCCCGGCCGGGCCGCCCCGTTGTCAGTGGCGTGCGCCAGGATGAGGGCATGAATACGCGCCTCACCCATGTGCACGCCCCTGACGGCGTCCTCCCCGCCACCGGCCACACCCGTGCGGCGACGGGCGCCGGCCGTTTCGCCGCGGCGTCGGGCCGGATCGCCTCCGCCGAGGGCCGGTAGCCATGGACGTTCGGGTGCGGGACATGACGGATGCCGACTGCGAGGCGGTCGCGGCCGTCCGGGTCGGCGGATGGCGGCACGCGTACGCGGGGCTGATACCGCGGTCGTATCTCGACGGGATGGACGAGGCGGAGGACGCCGAGCGGCGCAGGGCGCAGCTGGCCGCCGCGGCCGGCGCGGGGGTGGTCCATGTGGTCGCGGAGGTGAACGGCGAGGTGGTCGGCTGGGGCTGCTACGGGCCGTACCGCGAAGAGGACACGACGACCCGCGATGGCGAGGTCTACGCGCTCTATGTGCGGCCGGAGCGGATCGGGACCGGGGTGGGACGTGTGCTCATGGCCGAACTGGTCTCCCGGGCGGAGGCGGACGGCTGTCCGTCGCTGCTGCTGTGGGTGCTGAAGGAGAACGCGGCGGCGCGCCTCTTCTACGAGCGGGCGGGGTTCGCGGCGGACGGGGCCGAGGAGCCGTTCGAGGTGGGCGGCGTCGCGGTGCGCGAGGTGCGCTACGGCAGGCGGCTGAGTGCCGCGGAGGCGGCGGCGGACAGGCGCGGGTGAGCACGGGCCGCTTCCAGGACCGGGCGGGCGCGCTCGTCCGCGAGCGCGCCCAGACCTTCGACGCAGGCGAGTGCCACCCGCCAGTGCGGATCTCCCGGGGCCAGCCGCCGCCCAAGGGTGGTGATCAGTGCCGGGGCGGATTCGGGGGCCCGCAGGGTGATGAGGAGGCGCACCGGAGTCAGGGCGTAGGCGACCCGCAGCTCATTGGTGGCGAGCGCGGCGGCGGCGCGTGCGGTGCGTGGGTCGCGGAGCCTCGTCAGGGCGTACGAGGCGGAGACGCAACGCTCGGCGTCGCGGTGGTTGAGCAGCAGGACGAGCGGTTCGAAGGCCCGGCCGTCCCCGGCGCAGCCGAGCCGGAACGCGGCGATCTCCCGCGCCCATAACGGCCGCTCGGTCTCGGTCAGCACGGCGGCGAGTGCGTCGAGGTCGACCGTGGCGGTCAGCTGCCGGTGCAGCTCCTCGTCGGCGGGACCGGTCAGCTCCTGTTGCGTGCGCAGCGCCAGGTCCTCGAGATCCGCGTCCATGGGGAGCACCCTATTGCCGGGCCTGCGCGTCCGCGGGGCGCGCGGCGCAGATCACATCCGCACAGGGCTGGCGCGCTCGTTACCCGCGAGTTAACCTCAAGTGAGCGGGTCACACCCGCGCAGCTCTCGGTGGCCTGGTGACGCAGCCACCGCGAGTGTTGTCGGTTCGGCAGTTCTGTACGACGTGGCTCCGGGACAGAGTCCGTCGCTTCCTCACCGCGGTTTCGCCGCGGTTCACAGCGACACGCACCGCAGCGCGCCCCTTCCGCACGCGCGCCCTCCCTCAGTCGTCACTCATTCCTGGAGTCCCGTGATGGACACCCCTCTCTCCACCATTGCCGTCGTCGGCCTCGGCACCATGGGCACCGGCATCGCCGAGGTCCTCGCCCGCGCCGGCCGCGAGGTGATCGGCATCGACATCAGCGACGCCGCCGCCCGCCACGCCGTCTCCACCCTCGAAGCGTCCACGGCCCGCGCCGTGCAGCGCGAGCGCATCACCGAGGAGGAGCGGCGGAACGTCCTCGCCCGCTTCCGCACCTTCTCCGATCTGCAGGCGGCGGCCGACGCCGACCTCGTGATCGAGGTCGTGCCCGAGTCGTACGAGACGAAGCAGCAGGTCATCCGTGCGCTCGACGCCATCGTCCGCCCGCAGGCGATCCTGGCCACCGGCACCAACGCGCTGTCCGTGACCCGGCTCGCCGCCGACTCGGCGCACCCCGAGCGCGTCCTCGGCCTGCACTTCTTCAACCCGGCCCCGGCGATGAAGCTCGTCGAGGTGGTCTCCTCGGTGCTGACCGCCCCGCAGGCGGTCGAGTCCGTCACCGCCCTCGCCCGTGACCTGGGCAAGGAGCCCGTCGCGGTCGGCGACCGGCCCGGGTTCGTCGCGGACGGGCTGCTCTTCGGCTACCTCAACCAGGCCGCCGCGATGTACGAGGCGAAGTACGCCTCCCGCGAGGACATCGACGCCGCGATGAAGCTGGGCTGCGGACTGCCGATGGGCCCGCTCGCGCTGCTCGACCTGATCGGCATCGACACCGCGCGTACCGTCCTCGACGCGATGTACGCCGAGTCCCGTGACCGGCTGCACGCCCCCGCGCCCATCCTGAAGCAGCTCAGCGAGGCGGGCCTGACCGGCCGCAAGTCGGGACGCGGCTTCTACACCTACGAGGCGCCGGACAGCAGCACGGTCGTGCGGGACGCGCTGACGCCGCTGGAGGCCGCGCAGAGCGCCGCCGCCCGCCCGGTGAGCTCGGTGGGCGTGGCCGGTTCCGGCACGATGGCGAGCGGGATCGCGGAGGTCTTCGCGAAGGCCGGCTACGACGTGGTCCTCGCCGCCCGCAGCCAGGAGAAGGCCGAGACCGCCAAGTCCCGTATCGCCAAGTCGCTTTCACGCTCTGTCGACAAGGGCCGGCTGACCGCCGAGGCCCGGGACGAGACGCTGGCCCGGATCACCCCGGCCGACTCGCTGGACGCCTTCGCCGAGGTCGATCTGGCGGTGGAGGCCATCGCCGAGGACCTGGAGATCAAGCAGGAGCTGTTCGCCACTCTCGACAAGGTCTGCAAGCCGGGCGCGGTGCTCGCCACCACCACGTCCTCGCTGCCCGTCGTCGCCTGTGCGCGCGCCACCTCGCGGCCCCAGGACGTCATCGGGATGCACTTCTTCAACCCGGCCCCGGCGATGAAGCTCGTCGAGGTGGTCCGTACGGTCCTGACCTCGGACGATGTCCACGCCACGGTCCGCGAGGTCACCGCCCGGATCAAGAAGCACCCGGTGGACTGCGGCGACCGGGCCGGCTTCATCGTGAACGCGCTGCTGTTCCCGTACCTCAACAACGCGATCAAGATGGTCCAGGAGCACTACGCATCGCTCGACGACATCGACGCCGCGATGAAGCTCGGTGGCGGCTACCCCATGGGGCCCTTCGAACTGCTCGACGTGGTCGGTCTCGATGTCTCGCTGGCCATCGAGAAGGTGCTGCACCGCGAGTTCCGGGACCCGGGCCTGGCCCCCGCGCCACTGCTCGAGCACCTGGTGGCCGCGGGCTGCCTCGGCCGCAAGACGGGGCGCGGCTTCCGCGAATATGCCCGTCGCTGATTCCGGCCGCGCGGACGGCGCGGGGTGGGGCGGGTTGCTCGACGGCGCGGGCGGCCCGCCCCCGCAGGCACAGTCTCCTGCGCAAATGCAGTACGTTCAGGGCATGTCCCAGCCCGCTGACGCTCCCCGACGGACGGCCCGTACCTCCGCCACGACCGACGCCCCGGAAAGTGCCGCAGGCAGTCGCGCCGCAGCTCAGCGGCTCAAGATGCGCCGAGAGCTGGCCGCGGCAGCGATGGAGCTGTTCGCGACCAAGGGGTACGAGGCGACGACCGTCGACGAGATCGCCGCGGCGGCCGGTGTCGCCCGCCGGACGTTCTTCCGGCACTTCCGCTCCAAGGAAGAGGCCATCTTCCCCGACCATGACGACACGCTCGTACGGGCCGAGGCGGTGCTGAACGCCGCTCCGGCCCATGAGCACCCGCTCGACACCGTGTGCCGGGGCATCAAGGAAGTCATGAAGATGTACGCGGCTTCGCCGGCGGTCTCCGTCGAGCGTTACCGCCTCACCCGCGAGGTGCCCACGCTGCGCGAGCGCGAGATCGCCTCGGTGGCCCGCTACGAGCGGCTCTTCACCCGCTATCTGCTGGGCCATTTCGACGAGCGCGACCACCACGACGGCAACGACGACCCGCTGCTCGCCGAGGTGGCGGCGTCCGCCGTGGTCACCGCCCACAACCACGTACTGCGCCGCTGGCTGCGGGCGGGCGGTCAGGGCGATGTGGAGGCCCAGCTCGACCACGCCTTCGCGATCGTCCGCGACACGTTCGGCACGGGGATCGGCGCGGGGCGCTCCGGCGCGGACCGGAGCCCTGCCGCGCAGGTGCACGCGAGCGGCGAGGTGCTGGTGGCCGTGGCCCGCACGGACGCGCCCCTGCCGGAGGTCATGCGCACGATCGAGCAGGCGCTGAGGAAGAAGTAGCGCGGGGGCCTGGTCCCGGCCCGCCCCTTCCGCCGTGCCGATGGGCGGCTTCCGCCGGCGTGGGGGCTCCGCCCCAGACCCCTCTCCTCGATTCCCCTTCAATCGCCGGACGAGCTCATTCTGAGCCCGTCCGGCGATTGTCGCTTTTCAGCGAACTTTCGATCGATCATCGCTCATCTGTGACGCCCGGATTGCATCTGAGTGAAATTGTTGGCACCCAGTGTCTTGCGACTTGGCACGGGGTGCCATACGTTGATGTTGTCCGGGCGGCCGGCGTGCAGACAACTGTCGTACGCCGGCTGTCCCCGCAAGCCTCCCGGCTCGCGCGCCCGGACGCCTGCGTCACAGGCAACCTCCCGCGCCGACAAAGCGCTGCCACAGCATCACCCCCGCCGAACCGACGGCACCTCCGAAGCAGCACTCCCCGACGTTCCCCTCAGCGTTCCCGAATCGAACGCTCTTCGCCGGAGGCAACACCGTGAAGGAAATCCTGGACGCGATTCAGTCGCCGGACTCCACGTCCGCCGACTTCGCCGCACTGCCCCTCCCCGAGTCGTACCGTGCGGTGACCGTGCACAAGGACGAGACCGAGATGTTCTCGGGTCTCGCCACGCGCGAGAAGGACCCGCGCAAGTCCCTCCACCTCGACGACGTGCCCGTCCCGGAGCTCGGCCCCGGTGAGGCGCTGGTCGCGGTCATGGCCTCCTCGGTCAACTACAACTCGGTCTGGACCTCGATCTTCGAGCCGATGTCGACCTTCGGCTTCCTGGAGCGCTACGGACGGCTCTCCGAGCTCACCAAGCGCCACGACCTGCCGTACCACGTCATCGGCTCCGACCTGGCGGGCGTCGTCCTGCGCACCGGCCCCGGCGTCAACGCCTGGACCCCGGGTGACGAGGTCGTCGCGCACTGCCTCTCCGTCGAGCTGGAGTCCTCGGACGGCCACAACGACACGATGCTCGACCCCGAGCAGCGGATCTGGGGCTTCGAGACGAACTTCGGCGGCCTGGCGGAGATCGCGCTCGTCAAGTCGAACCAGCTGATGCCGAAGCCCAAGCACCTGAGCTGGGAGGAGGCGGCGGCACCGGGTCTGGTCAACTCCACCGCGTACCGCCAGCTGGTCTCCCGCAACGGCGCCGGCATGAAGCAGGGCGACAACGTGCTGATCTGGGGCGCGAGCGGTGGACTCGGTTCGTACGCCACCCAGTTCGCGCTGGCCGGCGGCGCCAACCCGATCTGCGTCGTCTCCAGCGAGCAGAAGGCGGACATCTGCCGCGCGATGGGCGCCGAGGCGATCATCGACCGCAACGCCGAGGGCTACAAGTTCTGGAAGGACGAGCAGACCCAGGACCCCAAGGAGTGGAAGCGCTTCGGCAAGCGCATCCGCGAGCTCACGGGCGGCGAGGACATCGACATCGTCTTCGAGCACCCGGGCCGCGAGACCTTCGGCGCGAGCGTCTACGTCACCCGCAAGGGCGGCACGATCACCACCTGCGCCTCGACCTCGGGCTACATGCACGAGTACGACAACCGCTACCTGTGGATGTCGCTGAAGCGCATCATCGGCTCGCACTTCGCGAACTACCGCGAGGCGTGGGAGGCCAACCGCCTGATCGCCAAGGGCAAGATCCACCCGACTCTCTCCAAGGTGTACTCCCTGGAGGAGACCGGCCAGGCCGCCTACGACGTGCACCGCAACCTGCACCAGGGCAAGGTCGGCGTGCTGGCGCTCGCTCCGAGCGAGGGCCTGGGTGTGCGCGACGAGGAGATGCGCGCCAAGCACATCGACGCCATCAACCGCTTCCGGAACATCTGAGTCAGAGGTCCGTTAGATGACAGAGCGTCAGAGGGTCCAGAAGGACCGGCCGTGGCTCATGCGCACGTACGCCGGTCACTCCACGGCCGAGGCGTCCAACGAGCTGTACCGGCGCAATCTCGCCAAGGGCCAGACCGGCCTGTCGGTGGCGTTCGACCTGCCGACGCAGACCGGCTACGACCCCGACCACATCCTCGCCCGCGGCGAGGTCGGCCGGGTCGGGGTCCCGGTCTCGCACCTCGGTGACATGCGCCGGCTGTTCCAGGACATCCCCCTGGAGCAGATGAACACCTCGATGACCATCAACGCCACCGCCATGTGGCTGCTGGCGCTCTATCAGGTGGTCGCGGAGGAGCAGGGCGCCGACATCACCAGGCTCCAGGGGACGACGCAGAACGACATCGTCAAGGAGTACCTGTCGCGCGGGACGCACGTCTTCCCGCCGGGACCGTCGCTGCGCCTGACGACCGACATGATCACCTACACGGTGGCGAACATCCCCAAGTGGAACCCGATCAACATCTGCAGCTACCACCTGCAGGAGGCCGGGGCCACGCCCGTCCAGGAGATCGCGTACGCGATGTCCACGGCGATAGCCGTGCTCGACGCCGTACGCGACTCCGGGCAGGTGCCGCAGGAGAAGTTCGGGGATGTCGTCGCCCGTATCTCCTTCTTCGTGAACGCGGGTGTCCGCTTCATCGAGGAGATGTGCAAGATGCGCGCCTTCGGCCGCATCTGGGACAAGGTGACGCGCGAGCGGTACGGCATCGAGAACGAGAAGCAGCGCCGCTTCCGCTACGGCGTCCAGGTCAACTCGCTCGGACTGACCGAGGCCCAGCCGGAGAACAACGTCCAGCGCATCGTCCTGGAGATGCTCGCCGTGACGCTGTCCAAGGACGCGCGCGCCCGCGCCGTCCAGCTGCCGGCGTGGAACGAGGCCCTGGGCCTGCCCCGGCCCTGGGACCAGCAGTGGTCCCTCCGTATCCAGCAGGTCCTCGCGCACGAGAGCGATCTGCTGGAGTACGAGGACATCTTCGCGGGCTCGCACGTCATCGAGGCCAAGGTGGACGCCCTGGTCGAGGAGTGCCTCGCCGAGATCGCCCGGATCCAGGAGATGGGCGGCGCGATGGCGGCCGTCGAGTCCGGCTACCTGAAGTCGCAGCTGGTGTCCTCGCACGCCGAGCGGCGGGCCAGGATCGAGGCCGGCGACGAGAAGATCGTCGGCGTCAACATCTTCGAGACCACCGAGGAGAACCCGCTCACCGCGGACCTCGACACCGCGATCATGACGGTGGACCCGGCGAACGAGGCGCGGGTCGTCGCAAAGCTCCACGAGTGGCGCGACAACCGCGACGAGAGCCGCGCCCAGGACGCCCTGGCCGCGCTGAAGGCCACGGCCGCCGGCGACGGCAATCTGATGGCCGCCACCGTCGAGTGCGCCCGCGCGGGTGTCACCACCGGCGAGTGGTCGTGGGCGCTGCGGGACGTCTTCGGCGAGTTCCGCGCCCCGACCGGGGTCTCGTCGGCGCCGGTCGCCGTGACCGCCGAGGAGGGCACCCCGCTGGCTCTCGTACGGGAGAAGGTGGCCCGTACCGCCGACGAGCTGGCCTCCGGCCGGCTGCGGCTGCTCGTGGGCAAGCCGGGCCTGGACGGGCACTCCAACGGTGCCGAGCAGATCGCGGTCCGCGCGCGCGACGCCGGCTTCGAGGTGGTCTACCAGGGCATCCGGCTCACGCCCGAGCAGATCGTCAACGCCGCGCTCGCGGAGGACGTGCACTGTGTGGGCCTGTCGATCCTCTCCGGCTCGCACGCCGAGCTGGTGCCGGATGTCCTCGACCGGCTCCGCGAGGCGGGTGCCGGCGACATTCCGGTCATCGTCGGCGGGATCATCCCGAACGCCGACGCCGCCGAACTGAAGCGCGCGGGTGTCGCCGCCGTCTTCACCCCGAAGGACTTCGGTATCACGGAGATCATCGGCCGTATCGTCGACGAGATCCGTACAGCGAACAAGCTCGACCCTCTGGAGGTCCCCGCATGACCACCCCCGTCAACCGGCTTCGCCCGCGTCGCTCCTGCCTCGCGGTCCCCGGTTCGAACCCGCGCTTCCTGGAGAAGGCCCAGGGGCTGCCGGCCGACCAGGTCTTCCTGGACCTGGAGGACGCGTGCGCGCCGCTGGCCAAGCCCGAGGCCCGGCACACCATCGTCAAGTTCCTCAATGAGGGCGACTGGACGGGCAAGACGCGTGTCGTGCGGGTCAACGACTGGACGACCCACTGGACGTACCGGGACGTGGTGACGGTCGTCGAGGGCGCGGGCCAGAACCTCGACTGCATCATGCTGCCGAAGGTCCAGGACGCCGAGCAGGTCGTGGCGCTGGACCTCCTGCTGACCCAGATCGAGAAGACGATGGGCTTCGAGGTCGGCAAGATCGGCATCGAGGCGCAGATCGAGAACGCCAAGGGTCTGGTGAACGTCGACGCGATCGCGGCCGCCTCCCCGCGCGTCGAGACGATCATCTTCGGCCCGGCCGACTTCATGGCGTCCATCAACATGAAGTCGCTGGTCGTGGGCGAGCAGCCGCCCGGCTACCCGGCGGACGCGTACCACTACATCCTGATGCGCATCCTGATGGCGGCCCGTACGCACAACCTCCAGGCGATCGACGGCCCCTACCTGCAGATCCGCAACCAGGAGGGCTACCGCGCCGTCGCCCAGCGGGCCGCCGCCCTCGGCTTCGACGGCAAGTGGGTGCTGCACCCGGACCAGGTCGCCGCGGCCAACGAGATCTTCTCGCCCTCCCAGGAGGACTTCGACCATGCCGAGCTGATCCTGGACGCGTACGAGTACTACACGTCCGAGGCCGGCGGCAAGAAGGGCTCGGCGATGCTCGGCGACGAGATGATCGACGAGGCGAGCCGCAAGATGGCCCTGGTCATCTCCGGCAAGGGCCGCGCGGCCGGCATGACCCGTACCTCGAAGTTCGAAGCCCCGGAGGCCTGAGCACCATGCAGTTCGGACGCACCTACGAGGAGTTCGAGGTCGGCGCTGTCTACAAGCACTGGCCCGGGAAGACGGTCACCGAGTACGACGACCACCTCTTCTGTCTCCTGACGATGAACCACCACCCCCTCCACATGGACACCAACTATGCGGAGAAGACGACGGACTTCGGGAAGAACGTCGTCGTGGGCAACTACATCTACTCGCTGCTGCTCGGCATGTCCGTGCCGGACGTCTCCGGCAAGGCCATCGCCAACCTGGAGATCGAGTCGCTGCGGCACGTGGCGCCGACCTTCCACGGCGACACGATCTACGGCGAGACGACCGTCCTCGACAAGACCCCGTCGAAGTCGAAGAGCGACCGCGGGATCGTCTACGTCGAGACCAAGGGCTACAAGCAGGACGGCACGCTCGTCTGCGTGTTCCGCCGCAAGGTGATGGTCCCCACCGAGACGTACATCAAGGAGCGCGGCGGCGAGCAGCCCGGGCGCCCGGAGCTGATCGAGCCCTCGAAGAAGGCGGAGAAGTAGTCATGGCACGACTCGCCCAGACCGCCGGTCTGACCGACATCCAGCAGGAGATCCTGGCCACCGTCCGGGATTTCGTCGACAAGGAGATCATCCCGGTCGCGACCGAGCTGGAGCACCGCGACGAGTACCCGCAGCAGATCGTCGACGGCCTCAAGGAGCTCGGACTCTTCGGCCTGATGATTCCGGAGGAGTACGGGGGCCTGGGCGAGTCCCTGCTCACGTACGCGCTGTGCGTCGAGGAGATCGCCCGCGGCTGGATGTCCGTCTCGGGCATCATCAACACGCACTTCATCGTGGCGTACATGCTGAAGCAGCACGGCACCCAGGAGCAGAAGGATTACTTCCTGCCCCGGATGGCGGCCGGCGAGGTGCGCGGCGCGTTCTCGATGTCCGAGCCGGGGCTCGGCTCGGACGTGTCGGCTATCACGTCGAAGGCGGTGAAGGACGGCGACGAGTACGTCCTGAACGGCCAGAAGATGTGGCTGACGAACGGCGGCACCTCGACTCTGGTCGCCGTTCTGGTGCGAAGTGACGAAGGACACCCTGAGGGCACCGCCCCGCACAAGTCCATGACCACCTTCCTGATCGAGAAGGAGCCCGGATTCGGAGAGGTCCGCCCCGGCCTCACCATCCCCGGGAAGATCGACAAGATGGGCTACAAGGGGGTCGACACCACCGAGCTCATCATGGACGGACTGCGCATTCCGGCCAATCGAGTCCTCGGCGGCACCACCGGCCGAGGGTTTTACCAAATGATGGACGGCGTGGAGGTCGGCCGCGTCAATGTGGCGGCGCGTGGCTGCGGTGTCGCCCAGCGTGCCTTCGAGCTGGGTGTCTCCTATGCCCAGCAGCGTCACACTTTCGGAAAGCCGATCGCCCAGCACCAGGCGATCCAGTTCAAGCTGGCCGAGATGGCTACCAAGGTCGAGGCCGCTCATGCCATGATGGTCAACGCGGCACGCAAAAAGGACTCCGGGGAACGAAACGACCTGGAGGCAGGGATGGCGAAGTACCTCGCCTCCGAGTACTGCAAGGAAGTCGTCGAGGACGCCTTCCGGATCCATGGCGGCTACGGCTTCTCCAAGGAGTACGAGATCGAGCGCCTCTACCGTGAGGCTCCGATGCTGCTGATCGGTGAAGGTACCGCCGAGATCCAGAAAATGATCATTGGCCGTCGACTCCTCGAGGAATACCGGTTCCAGGGCTGATTATCACTTTTGAGTCGATTCGGCCGCGAAGAAGATCACACCCTGTTATCGTCTTCCGGCCGTCGACTCAGCCTCTGGCTTGCCCAGTTGCGCCCCGCAACCGATAGCATCGCCGGAAAGCCGCCGTCCCCCTGTTGCCAGCGCGGCATCATCCGCTACGAAGGTCATCCATGCCCCACAGCCAAACCTCTGCACATCGCGACAGCCTCGCCGGCGTACGCCTCGCGCGCGGAGCATCGCCGTGGCTTCTCCCGACCGTCGCGACCGCAGCGCTCAGTCTGGCGCGCTCTCGCCGGTCGAGGCGTGCCGCGGCCATCGCCGTGCCCACCACCGCGCTCGCGGCGGGCATGCTGTGGTTCTTCCGCGACCCCGAGCGCGAGATCGCCCAGGGCCGGGTCATCTCCCCGGCCGACGGTGTGGTGCAGAGCATCATGCCGTGGAAGGACGGGCGCACCCGCGTCGCCATCTTCATGAGCCCGCTGAATGTCCACGTCAACCGCGCCCCGCTCGCGGGCACGGTGACCTCCGTCGAGCACGTGCCCGGCGGTTTCGTTCCGGCGTTCAACAAGGAGAGCGAGAACAACGAGCGCGTTGTCTGGCACTTCGACACCGAGCTCGGTGACATCGAGATGGTCCAGATCGCCGGCGCCGTGGCGCGCCGCATCGTTCCCTACATCCCGCAGGGCACCAAGGTCGAGCAGGGCGAGCGCATCGGCCTGATCCGCTTCGGCTCCCGGGTCGACATCTACCTTCCGGCTGGTGTCGATGTCGCCGTCGAGGTCGGCCAGGCCACGACCGCGGGGGTGACTCGCATTGACCGTGATTGATCCCGAGACACAGGCCGGCTGGGCCGCTGAGGCCGAGTCCGGGTCCGCGGACGAAGCCGAGGAGATGCCTCTTTCTCTGCGGCTGTCGATAGCGGACACCCTCACTCTCGGTAACGCGACGTGTGGCTTCATGGCGGTGTACTTCACCACCACCGGGATCCTCATCCCGCACCTCACGGGTGACGAGTCGGGCATGGCCCGCAACAGCGCGGCCACGGCCGTGATCCTGATGTTGTGCGCGGCTGTCTTCGACCTGTTCGACGGCCTCGTCGCCCGCAAGCTGCGGTCGTCGCCGATGGGCGCGGAGCTGGACAATCTCTCCGATCTGATCAGCTTCGGTCTGGCGCCCGCGTACTTCGTGCTCGTGTACGGCATGGTCGCGAGGGACGCGCATGAGCGGGTCGCGGCGGTGGGCGCGATCGTTGTGCTGTTGGCGGTGGTGCTGCGGCTTGCCCGCTTCTCGTGCGTCACCGTGAAGGACGGCACGTTCCAGGGCATGCCCTCGCCGTTCGGTGCGCTCACGGTCGTCTCGATCGTGCTGCTCGAGCTGCCGTTCGAGGCGACACTGCTGGCGGTCGTCGGTACCGCGTGGCTGATGGTGAGCCGGGTCGAGTACCCGAAGCCGCGGGGACGGCTGGCCGTCGCGATGCTGTCGTGGATCGTGCTGAGCATAGGGCTGCTGGCGGCCTGGGCCTTTGATGCTCCGGGTGGGCAGCTGCTGCTTCAGACGGGTTGCGCGCTGCAGCTCGTGCTCGGCGCGGTGATCCCGATGTTCGCCACGGCGCGACGGGTGAACAACTTCCGTGACAACCGCCGCGAGGCGCGGACGACGCAGTTGCCGTAGCTCGTCCTTGTACGTTTTGCCCGAGGGGCCCGGACCGAATCACGAATCGGTCCGGGCCCCTCGGGCTTTCCTGCGGCGGTACCGCTCGATGCCCTACCGGGCTGGTCGGAGCCGCTCGTACACCGTCACCCGCCGCCCGCGGACCTGCTCGTCCGCCACCACTGTGAAGCACTTCTTCAGCACGGCGGTCTTCTCCTTGTCCCTCTTCGCTGACACCGGCCGGGCCACCTCAGGCGTATCGGTGATCAGCATGATCCGCCGCTGCGCCAGCATCGCGGTCCGTATGCGCTCCGGACTCGCCTCCTCACCCTTCAGCGTCCCGGACGCCACAGGACTCTCCGCCAGCGCGATGTCCTGCAGACCGGCGAACGCGGCGGGGGAAACCAGCGCGGTATCGCGCCGGGCCGCCGGAATGAAGACCACCGCGTCGCCGTCCTTCTTGAGCTGTCGCACGTCCGCCGCTACCGCCAGGACGTCGTCCACGCGGCTGGCCGGGGACCGTTTGGCCAGCGATTGCGGCAACAGTGCGATCACCGCCACGGCTACCACGGCCGGGACCAGCCATCGTGACACTCGGGGGAACCGCGGCTCGGTCATCCGTGCCACCGCACCCAGTGCTGCGCCGATCAGCAGAGCCAGGCCCAGCATGCTGAACAGGACATAGCGGTCCAGGAAGAGTGGCTTGGCCAAGGAGAGGCCGATCAGGCCGATCTGCGGCACGGCCAGCAAGGGCAGAGCAACGGCTGCCAGCGACAGTCGGCCTGCCCGTGGCCGGTCCAGCAGGGCCCCGAGAGTGCCGATGGCCAGCAGGATCGCCGGGCCGATCAGCATGTGCCAGGTCAGCGGCGGGATCCAGGACACTTGCCCGGACTGGGTCCGGGTGAACAGGATCAACGGCAGGGCGGCTGCCACGGCGGCCGTTGCGGCCGCCGCCCAGCGGATCCACGTCCCGCGCCCGGCTTTCGTCCAGGCCAGGGTCGCCACGTGCGCGGGCAGTATCAGCAGTGACAGCCAGTTGAGCAGCGCGCACAGCAGGACCGTGCCGCCGTACGCCGCCCAGTGTGCGTTCCGGTCGCGTCCCCGCAACGCGGTGACCAGCAGCAGTGTGGAGATGCCGGCTCCTGCCGCGACCAGGGCGTACGGGCGTCCCTCCTGGAGGTAGAACTGCACGGCCGGAAGCAGCCCGAACGCCAGCCCTCCTCCCAGGCCCGCCCAGACACCGGCCAGCCGGTGGCCGATGACCGTCACACACGCCGCCGCCACCGCCATGGCCAGCACGGAGGGCAGGCGCAGGGTCGTGGTGCTGGGCCCGAAGCATTCGAAGAGCCCGTGCATGAGCAGGTAGTAGAGGCCGTGCACGGCATCGACCTCCCCCAGCATGTGCCAGATGTCGGCGACGGACCGCCGGGCCACCTGCCAGGTTGCGGCTTCGTCCCGCCACACGCTGTGTTGCCGGGACAGCCCCCACAGGCCCAGAGCGAGGGTCCACAGCAGCGGTATCAGCCAGACGGGCAGGCGGCGCCGGAGGATGGTTATGTGGCAGCTCATGGAGTCGTTCAGGTCCTTGGGGTGTCGGAGCCGGCCGAAGTCGGCCTCGGGCGTCTGACGAGACGCCCGACTCGACGGATGGCCGCGTGTGGGGGGGAGAGCGCCCTGGCCGGCAGGAGTGGGGATCGGTCGGATCGCCGACGCATGCGGGAAACGCTCAAATCGGGCTGAATGAAGGGCGATCGGTCGCCTGGCGATGCGTCCCCTCGGCCCTCCGGGCCTGGGGAGACCCCATGCATCTGACGCCGCGGCCTGTTCCTCGAAGAGCGCCCGGACAGGGCCTAGGCCGTGTTTGAGAACTAGGGCGTGTTGCGAAAGTAGCGCCGTCCGCCCGCAGGGCGGGGCTCGCGGCGTCTGGTGCGTGCGATCGCAAGGCGGAGGATCGTCCTCGTACTGGACGTACTTGGATGAGTCCGACAACGCAGCGAGGGTGCGTGCCAGGCGTCGCGGGCCAGGCGGGAGTTCTCAAACACGGCCTAGCCCCAATACCGGTGACTTTGTTGGGGGTGGGTCGTTGGGTGTGGTGTGCCAAGGCCTGGACAGGTGAAGTCGTCGGGTGAGCGGTTGTCGGACCGGAT
>NZ_JBWKDT010000035.1:0-79647 GCF_056435785.1 Streptomyces sp. NPDC043870 | reverse complement strand
CGAGATGCAGTTACTCCTCGCGGTCTGGACCGGCGCCTGCCCCACCTGTCACCGCGACATACCCACGGCGATACCAACCTGACCAAGCCCTACTAGTCCTCCGCCCGCTGGGTGACGGCCGCCTCGGTGCGGTCCCCGAGGAACTCGTACCAGCGGCGCTGCAGGCACACGTAGCTCACATCGGCCTCCACCAGGCTGAGGAAGGCCTGTACGGTCTCGGCCAGGCGTTCCTGCAGGCCCGAATCGGCGAGGAGGCCGTCCTCGGTGAAGCCCTGGTGCGACTTGGCGAGGCTGAACATGTCCGGATAGACGCGGGTGCCGAGGTGTTCCAGGGGAACCCTCAGCGACCACAGCCCGCGGTTGCCGCCCACCATGGACGGGGAGGCGGACAGCAGCATCGCGTGCTTGGACTTGAACGGCTGCGGCTGGACGCGGGAGACCCAGTCGATCGCGTTCTTCAGCACTCCGGGCATGGAGGCGTTGTACTCCGGGGAGGAGATCACGAAGGCGTCGCAGCGTTCGAGCCGGTCGCGCATCGCGAGCGCGCCCGCCGGCAGGCCTTCCTCGTCCTCCAGATCGCCGTCGTAGAGGGGCATGTCGAAGTCGTGCATGGCGGCGAGGTCGACGGTGGCGCCGGTGTCGGCGATCAGGCGGGCCACGAGGGAGGCCAGGCGGGCGTTGACGGACCCGGCCCGCAGCGCCGCGCCGAACACCAGCACCCGTAGGGGACCGGGGTGTGCGTCCGTGGGCATGGAGAACTTCCTTCCGGCGTGCGGCCGCCCGGCCAGGACGCCATGAGACCAGTGTGGTCCCGGGTAGGGCCGTCACGCGATCGGAGCGGGCCTTCCGGGCGAGGTCCGGCCTCGCGTGGGGCGGCGCCCTGGCCAGGGGCCTGATCAGCACCCGGCAGGTGTCTGCCCGGTGCTTCGGTCGACGCTTGGCCAGTGCTGTGGTCGGTGCGAGGGTCAGGTCAGTGCTTCGTCGCCTTGCGGACCCGTTCGGCCGCCTTCTCCGCCATCTCCTGTGCCTTGCCGCGCAACTGGTCTCCCTTGCCGTGCCTGACCATGGACTTGTCGTGCATGGTCTTGCCCAGGGTCTCCTTCAGCTTGCCCTTGATCTGTTTTGCCTTGGCGTTGCCCTGCATCAGGATCGCTGTCCTCTCGGGATCAGGGTGGGGTACGTCCGCACCTGTTCACCCTGCGCCTGCGTACGGGACGGCGCAAACGCTCGCCCCGTACGTCGTTCGCCTCACCCGGCGACCGTGAGGACGATCTTTCCTTTCGTGCGGCCGCTCTCGCCGATCTCGTGGGCCTTGGCGGCCTGTTCGAGGGGGAGCACGGTGTCGACCTCGACGCGCAGCCGGCCCGACTCGACGAGCGCGGCGATCTCCTTCAGCCCCGAGTGGTCGGGTTCGACGATCGTGAAGCCGGCGCGGAGGCCGAGCTCGGCGGCCGGGGCCTCCAGACGGGTCTCGTGCGGGGAGGCCAGGGAGACGAGCGTGCCGCCCCGGCGGAGGGTCCGGAGGGAGCGGGGGCCGTAGTCCCCGCCGATGGTGTCGAGGACGACATCGAGGTCGGGGGCGGCGGTGACGAAGTCGGTCTCGGTGTAGTCGATGACCTCGTCGGCGCCGAGTCCACGGACGAACGCGTGCTTGGCCGCGCGGGCGGTGCCGATGACGTACGCGCCGCGGGCCTTGGCGATCTGTACGGCCAAGTGGCCGACGCCGCCCGCCGCGGCATGGACGAGGACGCGCTGCCCGGGCTGTACGTCCGCCGTGTCGACGAGGGACTGCCAGGCGGTGAGCGCGGCGACCGGCAGGGCCGCGGCCTCGACGTGGGAGATACCGGCCGGCTTACGGGCGAGGTGGCGGGCCGGCGAGGTGACGAACTCGGCGTACGCGCCCGCCGGCTGCGGCAGCCGCGGCATCCCGTACACCTCGTCGCCCGGCCGGTACATCGTCACGCCGAGCCCGACCGCCTCCACCACTCCGGACACGTCCCAGCCCAGCCGGACCGGGGTGTCGCCCAGGAGACCGCCGGTCGAGCGGTGCCACCAGTCGGTCGGGTTGACGCCTGCCGCGTGCACCCGGACGAGCACTTCCGAGGGACCGGGCACCGGGCGGTCCACCTCGACGACCCTCAGTACCTCGGGGCCGCCGAGCGTGTCCTGGCCGATCGCGCGCATGGTCGTGTTCCTTTGCCGTCGTGTGGTTTCCCCCGGTGGGGCGGTACGGCCCTACTCTGCTCGGCCCGGTCGGGCGTCTCGAGTGGCCGGATGGCCAAGGTGTGAAAGGATCTGGCCATGCATCGCGTCGTGGTACTGGCACTTGAAGGCGTCTACCCGTTCGAGCTGAGCATCCCGGTCCGGATCTTCGGCACCGCGCGGGGCGGAAGCGATGAGCCGCTGTACGACGTGATCACCTGCAGCCTGGACGGGGGCCCGGTCCGTACCAGCGCCGACTTCACCATCGGCGTGGAGCACGGTCTGGAGACCCTCGGGACGGCGGACACGCTCGTGATTCCGCCGTTCACCTGCGGCACGGCGGAGAACGGGGAGCGGGAGTGGCTTCCGGCGCCGCTCGCCGAGGCGTTCACCCGCCTGCGGCCCGGCACCCGCACCGTCTCCATCTGCACCGCGTCGTACGTCCTCGCCTCCGCCGGGCTCCTCGACGGCCGGCGCGCCACCACGCACTGGAACGAAGCCGAGTACTTCCAGCGGCAGTTCCCCCTGGTCGTCGTCGACCCGGACGTGCTCTTCGTCGACGACGGCGACGTCCTCACCGCGGCCGGGGTCGCCGCCGGGGTGGACCTGTGCATGCACCTGCTGCGTCGTGACCACGGCAGCGCGGTCGCCAACCGGGTGGCCAGGCTCTGTGTCGTACCGCCGTGGCGTGACGGCGGGCAGGCGCAGTTCATCGAACGCCCCGTGCCGGAGCCGACGATCGCCACGACATCCCCCACCAGGGCGTGGGCGCTCGGACAGCTGTACCGGCCGCTGTCGCTGGCCGAGTTGGCGGAACACGCGCGGATGAGCGTCCGTACGTTCTCCCGGCGCTTCCGCGACGAGGTGGGGATGACGCCCGGGCAGTGGCTCACCCAGCAGCGTGTCGAGAACGCGCGACGGCTGCTGGAGACCAGTGATCTGCCGGTGGACCGGGTGGCGGAGGAGGCGGGGTTCGGGACCGCCGCGTCGCTGCGGCAGCATCTGGTCGCGGCGATCGGGGTGGCGCCGATGGCCTACCGGAACACGTTCCGCGGCACGGTCCTCGAAACGTCGCGCGACGCGTCCCGCGACAGTCCCCGCAGTACGGCTCGCGATACTCCCCGCAGCGCGGCTCGCGACACGTCCGGCAGTGGCCGGACGCGGCAGGGAGCCGGCGTCGAGGCGAGCTGAGCGCGCCCCGCCCACCCGGAGTAAGGGGCCCACCCCGCTGCGTCCCTATACTGCCGCTCATGCCGCCAACAGTCCGCACACCAGCCCACCGCCCCTGGCCCCTGGCCGGCCGGATATGACCGCGACCGGCACCCCCGTCCGCGACCGCCGCCGCATCCTCGCCGATCTCACGCCCCTGCGCGCCTCCGTCCACTACCGGCGGCTCTGGTTCGGGAACACCGTCTCCTGGATCGGCCAGGGCATGACGACCCTCGCGATCTCCCTCCAGGTGTACGACATCACCCGCTCGACGTTCTCCGTCGGGCTCGTCGGGCTCTTCTCCCTCGTTCCGCTGATCGTCTTCGGGTTGTACGGCGGCGCCGTCGCCGACACCGTCGACCGCCGCAGACTCGGACTGTTCAGCGCGACCGGGTCCGCGGTGCTGTCGGCCGCGCTCGCCACCGCCGCGTTCGCGGAGTTCCACCACGTGTGGTTCCTGTACGCGGTGGTGTCCGGTCAAGCGGTGTGCGCCGCGCTCAACGCACCCGCCCGCAGCGCGATGATCCCCCGGCTGCTGCCGCCCGAACAGCTGCCCGCCGCCAACGCCCTCAACTCCATGACGATGACGTCCGGCATGCTCATCGGGCCGATGCTGGGCGGCGTCATCGTCGGATCCGGCGGCTACCAGGCCGCGTACCTCATCGACGCCATCGCGTTCGGCGCGGCGCTGTACGCCATGTGGCGCCTGCCGTCGATGCTCCCCGACCGGGACCGTACGGACACCAAGCGGGCCTCGGTCCTCGACGGGCTGCGCTTCCTCGCCACCCGCCCCAACATCCGCATGACCTTCTTCTCCGACTTCTGCGCGATGATCCTGGCGAAGCCGACGGCGCTGTTCCCCGCCGTCGCCGTGCTCTGGTACGGCGGGGACGCCCGCACGACCGGTCTCCTCGTCGCCGCCCCCGCCGTCGGCGCGCTGCTCGGCGGTGTGTTCTCCGGCTGGCTGGGGCGGATCCGGCGGCACGGGGTGGCGATCCTGCTCGCCGTCGCGGCCTGGGGAACGGCGATCGCGGTCTTCGGACTGACCAGGAACCTCTGGCTCGGGCTGTTCTTCCTCGCCCTCGCGGGCTGCGCCGACACCGTCTCCATGGTGTTCCGGAACACCATGCTCCAGGCAGCCGCGCCGGACGAGATGCGCGGACGGCTCCAGGGCGTCTTCATCGTCGTCGTCGCGGGCGGGCCGCGCCTCGGGGACTTCCTCGCGGGATCGGTCGCCGACCTCACCTCGCCCATGGTCGCCATCACCGGCGGCGGGCTCGCCTGCGTCCTGGCGATCGGTCTGCTGGCGCTGCGCGGACGCGGGTTCGTCCGGTACGACGCCCGCGAACCGACGCCGTAGAGCGGCGCCCCAGCAGGGGCGCCGCTCGGCAGGAGGCGGCGGGGACGTCCGGAAGGAAGCCGTGGGGGCGCCTCCGAACGAACCCGCCGCTCAGAGGGAACCGACGTTGAGCAGAGGCTCCTGGATGCTGTCGCCGTCCTCGGAGGGCGCGGTCCAGTCGAAGGTGCCGGCGCTCTGCAGAGCCGCCTTGACGGTGCTGGGCGACGCACCGGGGTGCTTCGCCCGGTACAGGGCCGCGCCGCCCGCGACATGGGGCGCGGCCATCGAGGTGCCGGACAGGGTGGAGTAGCCGCCGCCCGCGAAGGTGGACTCGATGCACACACCCGGAGCGATCAGGTCGATGTCGGAGCCGTAGTTGGAGAAGTCGGCGAAGGTGTCGTCCTTGTCATTGCGGCACGTGGGTGAGCCGAGGCCCGCGGGCTTGCCGTCGAAGTCGGCCAGCGCGCTGACGGTGATCACTTCGTCGTATGAGGCGGGGGCGGTGTTCTTCGCGTCGGCGTGGTCGTTGGCGGCCGCGACGACGTAGGTGACGCCCTTGGCGACGGAGGCGCAGATCGCCTGGTGCATGATGTCGTTGTCGCTCGCGCCGCACTCGCCGTCGTCGGCGCCCTCACCGCCCAGGCTCATGTTGACGACGTCGATCTGGTCGGCGTGCGCGGTGACGTAGTCGATGCCGCAGACGACGTCCGCGGTGGAACCCCACCCGAGGGGGCTGAGCACCTGGACCGGCCAGATCCGGGCGCCAGGTGCGACACCGACCACACCGGTGTCGTTGTCCAGGGCGCCGACGATGCCGGCGACATGCGTGCCGTGACCGTGCAGGTCCATCTGCTTCATCTGGGGCAGCCAGCAGTTCGTGCCGCCGTCCGCGTAGACATTCAGGTCCGGGTGGTTCGCGTCGACTCCGGTGTCGATCACCGCGACGTCGACATCGACCTGGCTGTCCACGCCGTCGATGGCGGCGGTGGGGCTGTGATCGGCCTCGGCCCGGTCCACACCGCTGGGGACCGACTGGGAGGCGATCCGCACCGTACGGTCGGGCTGCACGGACTGGACCTTCGGGTCCTCGGCGAGCGCGGCAGCCGCACTCGCGCTCATGGACGCCGCGTAGCCGTGGAGGGCGTGGCGGTAGACGTGCTTCACCTCCGCGCCCATGGAGGATGCCTGTTGCACGGCCGCCTCCACGGCCGCGTCTTCCTCTCCGACTGCGGCGGTGTCCTTGAGGGTCACGATGTACTGGCCGGGGATCTGGCCGGACTGTGCAGGTGCTTCGGCAACTGCGGGAGCCGGGGACGCGGCGGCAAGGGCGAGGACAAGGAGGGTGACGCCGAAGATTCTGGGCATCCCAGACCTTTCTTTGGATGTCGACGGTGGATGAACCGGCTTTTGCATGACGGTTTTCCGCAATGTCCGATGTGTTTGGTGCTTACAGCTAGCAGGTTTGCGGTGGCGTGCCGGTCCGACATCCGAGCGATCACCGGTTTGCTGACCTGCCGTCATCCATACAGCTCCGTCATATGCCTTCGGTGATGTCCCCCTTCGCCGACCGGATCCCGCCGAGCGCTCCGCCGTTCCCATGCGGCGGGTGCCCCGGCCGATGGCGGGGGGCGAGCCTCCGGCAGGTGAATGGCAAGTAGCCGCCATGGCAGGTAGCCGCCAACCTCTGGTCGTCCCAAGCGACTTATGAGCGCTCAGACTCTTCGGAACACCCGGAACCACCCCTTCACCGGGAGTTACGAGGAGAGACATCCATGACCAGAGCGCCCGCGAGAAGGAGAGCCCGGCTGCTGGCGGCCGGGCTCTCGCTCGTACTGCTCCCGGCCGGACAGGCCCTCGGCGCGGAGACCCCCGACAGCCCCAAGAGCAGCGTCGCGCCCGCGGAATCGGCTCCCCGCAACACCGTCACCCTCATCACCGGCGACGAGGTCACCGTCACCGATCTCGGCGGCGGCCGCAAAGCCGTCGCCGTCGAGCGTCCCAAGGACGCCACCGGTGCCGTACGCAGCGAGATATCCAACGGCCGCGTCACCGTCGTACCCGACGAGGCCCGGCCCTACCTCGACGCCGGGGTCCTCGACAAGCGGCTGTTCGACGTCACCGGGCTCATCGAGCAGGGCCTCGGCGCGGGCGAACCGCTCCCGCTGATCGTCACGTACGCCATGGGCAGCCGTGCCGCCGCCCCGCGCGGCGGGGACACCGTGCGGTCCCTGCCGAGCATCGGCGGCGCGGCGATGAAGGCCGGGTCGTCACCGACACGACGCTCGACCCGGAGCGGTGGGTGCTCTCCACCCGCGGCCACTCCGAGTGGACCTTCCGGTCCAGCCAGACCCCGGTCGACCGGGAGACCACCGTGCCGATGCTGAACCTCGGCTTCGACGTCGACACCGACCTCACCGGCGATGTGCGGGCGGGGAAGAAGCTCGACATCGGGATCTTCTCCGAGTACGTGAAGGGCGCCTCCGGCACCGGAAAGATCACCGGGGCCACCCTGGAGGTGTCGTACGACGACGGGAAGACGTGGTCGAAGGGGCGGCTCGGCGGCGTACGCGGCGAGTCCGCCGCGTGGGAGGCGTCGCTGTGGGTGCCGAAGGACGCGCAGTCCGTCTCGCTGCGTGCCTCGGCCGGCGATGACCAGGGCGGCTCGGTGAAGCAGGAGATCATCCGGGCGGTCGGCGTGAAGTGATGCGCTGACGGCTCCGGAACAGCGGCCCGGTACGGCGATGCGGCGCCGTACCGGGCCGCTTCATATGCCCGTGCTCACATGCCCGTGCTCACATGGCTGTGTTCATGTGCCGGCGTTCATGTGCCGCCGTTCATGCGCCCGTGCTCACGCGCCGGTGTTCATGTGGTCGTACGGCGCCTGGTGTCGAGCGACCACGTGTGGGTGCAGCCGGGGCACTGGAGGTGGACGACCGTGCCCTTGTTGGAGATCAGATAGCGCCAGTGCACACCGCAGTTGCGCCCGTCGGCGCAGGTGGCGCAGTCCCGTGCGTCGTCGCAGCCGGGGCAGCGCACCCAGGCACGGCGCGCGATGTCCGCCTGCGGGTCAATGGGCAGCCGCACGGCCCGGCTCCCCTCCGGGAAGGACACCGGCGGCCACGAGCATGTCGTACGTGCGCTGCTGGTCGGCGTCGAGGCCGGAGTAGAGCAGCGTGTACGCCGCGTCCTCGGCCTGCAGGGCGGCCACCGGGTCCCAGTCGGGCCCGAGCGCGGCGACGACCTCGGCCCGTCGCCGGGCCTCTTCGAAGGTCAGGTCGATGGTGAAGGGTATGACGTCGGGCGCGTGGTCCTGGTCCATGGCGAGACTCCCGGTGGTGCGGTGGGGTCTGCCACGTGTACCAGAGGGCCCGGGTGCCAGGGAAGGGAACCCTAAGTTGCTGTGACGCACCTCATGGCCGCGTCGAGGGCCGTTCCCCGTGGGGCACGATCCCCCGTACGACCCCCAGCTCCACGAGGTCCTGAGGGCGCAGCCGCAGCTGGTCCGCGGTCGACGGCGCCGCGGAGGGGGCGCGCTTGAGGATGGCCGCGGCCGGTTCCGGCGCGATGACGGAGAAGTAACTGTCGGGCGTGGCCCAGGTGTTGCCCGGAGCGGCCAGCGCCAGGGCCCCGCCCGAGCCGCCCTCGCCGATCACGAGTGTCGTCACCGGGACGCGGGCGGACGCTATCGCCGCGAACACATCGGCGATCGCGGCGCCCGCACCCTCCCGCTCGGCCTCGGCGTCATTGGCGGCACCGGGTGTGTCGACGAGTGTCAGTACGGGGATCCCCAGCCGGTCCGCGAGCCGGACCAGCCGCGCTGCCGTCCGGTACCCGGCGGGCCGCGTCGCGGTCCCGCCCTGCGCGGCGTACGCGACGGCCCGGCCGCCCCGCAGCCCGAACCCGCACATCATTCCGGGGTCCCTTCCGCCGCACCGGTCCCCATGGACGTCCAGCCGCTCGTCGAAGTACGCGTCGAGATACGCCCCGGCGCGAGGTCTGCGGGGGTCCCGGGCACGCTGCACGGCTTCCCAGCCCGTGGGTGCGGCGGCCCCGGCGTCCCCGAGGGCGTGGGGTGGCGGCGTCCCGGCCCCGGCCCCGGCCCCGGCCCCGGCCCCGGCCCCGGCCCCGGTGTCCGTGCCGGTGCCTGCGCCGCCCGTCAGCAGTGTCAGCCACAGCGACAGCGTGGACCGGAGGTCCTCCGGGCGGACGATCGCGTCGATGTGGCCCGCCGCCAGCTGACCCTCGGCCGTGTACGCCGAGGGATCGGCGTCCGGCGGGCGGACGCGGGAGCCGGCGAAGCCGACCTGTGCGCCGGGCAGGGCGAGGATGACGTCCGCACCCGCGCCCAGCGTGGCCCAGCCGCCGCCCGTCGTCGGGTCGCGGAGCACGGCGACCTGGGGCAGTCCGGCCGCGCGGGTCAGGGCGGAGGCGCGGGCCACCCGCTGAAGCTGGGTGAGGGCGATCATGCCCTCCTGCATACGGCTGCCGCCCGTCGCGATCAGCGACACCAGCGGCATCCGTCGCTCGCGGGCGTAGGCGTACGCCGCCTCCAGTCGGTCGCCGGTCCGTTCACCCAACGACCCGCCCAGGAAGCCGAATTCGAACGAGACCACCACGGCCCGGCTGCCACCGATCCGTGCCGTTCCCCAGACGACGGACTCCTCCTCGCCGCTACGAAGGGCCGCCCGCGCCAGCGACGCGCCGTACCCCGCCCACCCGAGCGGCCCGTCGCCGGACTGTGCGGTCGCCGTGGGTTTCGCTTCCTCGAACGCGTCGGCCGTCAGGGCGATCGCCTCGCGGGCCGTCAGTCGTTCAGCCATGGGTGAGCGCCCGCTTCATGATCTTGCCCATGTCGTTGCGGGGCAGCGACTCCAGCAGGCGGACCGTGCGCGGCCGCTTGTGCGGCGCGAGCTGGCCGGCGACGTGGTCGGACAGCTCCGCCGCCGACGGCGGTCGTGCGGGATCCGCCGGTACCACCCAGGCCACGATCCGCTCGCCCAGATCCTCGTCCGGCTCGCCGGTCACCGCGGCCTCCCGCACCCCGGGGTGCTCCAGCAGCGCGTTCTCGATCTCGCCCGCGCCGATCTTGTAACCGCCGCTCTTGATCAGGTCCGTCGCCTTGCGTCCCACGATCCGTACATAGCCGTCCGCATCCCGGACCGCCATGTCGCCCGTACGGAACCAGCCCCCGTCGAACGCCGCCTCCGTCGCGTCCGGCCGGTTCAGGTACTCCGTGAAGAGATTCGGCCCCCGCACGTGGATCTCGCCGACCGTCTCGCCGTCGTACTCCGCGATCTCGGTCCCGTCCTCCTCGACCAGCCGCAGCTCGACGCCCGGCAGCGGCAGACCCACCGACCCGGCCCGGGGCTCCCCGTCCACGCGCACGCTCGTGATCATGAGCGTCTCGGTCATTCCGTACCGTTCGACGACCCGCCGGCCCGTCGCCGCGAAGATCCGCTCATGGTCGTGGACCGGCAGCGCCGCCGAGCCCGACACCAGCAGCCGTGCCCCTGCGAGCGCCTTCGCCGACTCCGGGTCGCCCTCCGCCGCTTCGGCCAGCCGGTGGTACATCGTCGGCACCCCGAACAGCATCGTCCCGCCCGTCCCGAGCTCCCGGGCCACGCCGTCCGCCGAGAACTTCCCCAGGTGCCGTACGGAACCGCCCCGCCGCAGCGGACCGAGGATCCCCAGGATCAGCCCGTGCACATGGAACAGCGGCAGCGCATGGACGAGGACGTCGTCCCCGCTCCACGCCCACGCGTCCTCCAGCGCGTCCAGCGTCGCCGCGATCGCCCGCCGCGGCAGCACCGCGCCCTTCGGCGGGCCGGTCGTCCCCGACGTGTAGACGACCAGCGCGGGCGCGCCCGGATCCGGCTCGGGCGGCAGCGCAGCCCCGGCCCCCGAGCGTGCGGACACCGGGATGTCCACGCGCTCCAACCCGTCCAGCGCCGACGGCAGTTCCTCACCCGGAGCGGCGAGCACCAGCGCCGGCGCGCTGTCGCCGACGATATGAGCCAGCTCACGCTCGCCGGTCCTCGGGTTGAGCGGCACCGCGGGCACCCCCGCGAGCAGCGCGGCGACCACCCCGACGGCGGTCTCCAGCGACGGCGTGGCCCACACCGCGACCCGCCCCGCTCCCGCGAGCCGCCCCGCCAGCGACCCGGCCGACGCGGCGAGTTCGCCGTACGTCAGCGCACGGTCCCCGAAGCGCATCGCGGGCCGGCCGGAACCCTCGGCATCCGCGGCCAGGGCCGGGAAGAGAGCACTCACTCGTCGTCCTCCTCAAGTCACGCGTGCACAGGGCTGTTCATCCTTGCCCACAGCCAGCACCATTCTCCCCACTGCTTGCTACTCGTGCGTACTCTTCTCCCGGAGCTACGACACCCACCGGTCCGTGAACAAGACCCTCTCCGGCCGCTTCGCCTCGTACGCCTCGTACGCCTCGTACGTCTCGTACGTCTCGTATGTCGAGGACGTCCGCGCACGGACCGGAGCCGACCGCGTCGACGTCGTCGCGCACTCCTTCGGCAGCCTCGTCGCCTGTCCGGGCCCGGCCCAGGCCTATGTCCTGGCGGCCGACGCCCGCGCCTGCTCCGTCTCGTCGCCGCCCGCGCGGATGTTCCGCATCCGGCCGTACGCGTACACGCAGCCCGCCAGCGCCAGATCCGACAGCAGCATGTAGCCGATCGAGTAGGAGCCCTTCTCGCTGTAGACCGCGCCCATCACCAGCGGCGGTACGAAGCCGCCGAGCCCGCCCGCCGCGCCGACGATGCCGGTCACACTGCCCACCTGCGGCTGCGGTGTCACCTGCGCGACGAGCGCGAAGACGCTGCCGCTCGCGGTGCCGAGCCCCGCGGCCATGCACAGCAGCGCGACCGTGCCGCCCGGCGCGATCGGCGGATCGAAGGCCTGGACGATCGCCCACAGTGCCACGAAACCCAGCGCGGCGGCGGTCACCAAGGCCGGGTGGACGTGGTCCGAGATCCAGCCGCCGAAGGGCCGGAAGACGATGGCGATCAGCGCGAACCCGGCGGCCTTCGTGCCCGCGTCGGTCGGTGACAGCTCGTACCAGGTCTTCAGATACGTCGGCAGGTAGACGCCGAACGCCACGATCCCGCCGAAGCCGATCGCGTACAGCGCCGACAGTTCCCATGTCACCCGCAGCCGCCCGGCCTGTTCGAGCCGCGACGCCAGTGAGGCCGTCGGCACCGGCCGGTCGGGCCGGTCGCGGAGGAGGGCGGCGGCGATCAGCGCGTACGCGGCGAGCGCGATCGCGGCGACGTAGAAGGGGAGGTCCTCGCCGGCCTCGGCGATGCGGGGCGTGAAGAACCCGGACAGTGCCACCCCGCCCATGCCCATGCCGAACACGCCGATCGCGAAACCCCGGTGGACCTGCGGGAACCACGAGTTGACCAGCGGGACGCCGATCGCGAACGTCGTACCGCCGAGCCCCAGCAGAAAGCCCACCGCGAGCATCGCGCCGTACGAGGCCTTCGCCGGGATCAGCAGCAGCACGGGCACGATCGTCAGTGCCGACACCAGCGGGAACATCAGCCTGGCGCCGTACCGGTCGGTGAGCGCGCCCGCGGGGATGCGGCCCAGCGAGCCCACGAGAACGGGCACGGCCACGAGCAGCGACTGTTCGAACGACGTCAGCCCGAGCCGGTCCTTGTAGCTGCCGCTGAGCGGCGCGATCAGGTTCCACGCCCAGAAGGTGAGCGCGAAGCCGGTCGTGGCCACGACGAGGTTGCGGTACGCGGTGGGGGAGGCCTTGTCTGCGCTGTCCACGAGGTCAGTCAAGATCGAGGCGGGTGGGCGGGCGCGCGGTGCTGGGCCGTACGGCTCACGGCATCCGGTGCATACGGTTCACGGCAGCGGGAGAGCGATCTTCACCGCGTACACGGCCACCAGGCCGAACCCCAGGCGGAACGTCCAGGCGCGCGCGCTCGCACCGATCCGGGCGCCCGTGAACCCGCTCGCCGCGACGAGCAACTGCTGCCAGAAGAGCGAGGCGGCGAACACCCCGGCCACGAACATCGCGCCGGCCGCGCCGCCGCGGAGCGCGGCGCCCTGTGCGGTGGTCAGCGCCGCGAAGTACAGCGCGGTGGTGGGGTTGACGAGGGTGAGCGCGGCGAACCTCGTGAATGTCCGCACGGTGCCGCCGGCCCGGTCGGCTCCGGCCGCCTCGGGGTCTTCGGTCACGCGGCGCGACGCCCACAGCCCTCGTACCGCGATCACCATCAGGACTGCCGCCGACACGAGGCGAACCCACGCCCCGACGCCCGAGAGGGCCGACGCGACCAGCGGGCCGAGGGCCGTCGCCACCGCCGCGTAGGCCATGTCGACGACCGCCACGGCGGCGGCCGCCGCGACCGCGTGCCTGCGGTCGCGCATCCCCTCCTGGATCAGCAGGACGCCCATCGCCCCCAGGGGCACCGCCACACCAAGGCCCGCGGCCGCGCCGGCGACCGCAGTCGTCCATATCTCGCTCATGGCGCTCACGATCGGACAGCGCCCATGGCCCGCGCGGCCGGATTACGCCCCTCACTGCGACAATCGCGGCATGGATCGACTCGACAGTGAAATCCTCGGCGTGCTCCGGGAGGATGCGCGGATCTCTTACCGCGATCTGGGTGTACGGGTCGGGCTGAGCGCGAACGCGGCGGCCGACCGGGTGCGGCGGATGCGCCGCGAGGGCGTCATCCGCGGCTTCACGACACTGGTCGACCCGGCGGCGGCCGGGGCCCGCGAGGGCCTCGTCGTCTTCATCGACATCACGCTGCGCCTGGACACGACGAACGAGGAGTTCGAGGACGCGGTACGCCGCTTCCCCGGCATCACCGAGGTCGTCCACGTCACAGGCGCCCACGACTACCTCGTCCGCGCCCACGCCGCCGACCCGGCGGCGCTCGACACCCTCCTCCGCCGCCTCAAACGGGAGGCGGGCGTGGCACAGTCCAGCACCCGCATCGCCTTGCGCACGGCGCGTTAGGCCGTGTCTGACAAATCCCGCCTGGCGCCATTTGTCAGACACGACCTAAGCCGTTTCCTCCGCTTCGTCCGATCGCAGTTCCGGCTGCCGAAGCCGGCCGTTCCGGTGGATGGGGCCAACCCCGCCGGTGAGGGGCAGGCAACTGCCGCCGCGGTTGCGGGCGATGATCTCCGCCGCGATGGCGACGGCCGTCTCCTCGGGCGTGCGGGCACCGAGGTCCAGGCCGATGGGGGAGTGAAGTCTGCCGGTCTCGGCGTCGGTGAGACCGGTGTCGCGCAGTCGGGCGAGCCGGTCGCGGTGGGTGCGGCGGGAGCCCATGGCTCCGATGTAGCCGAGCGGCATCCGCAAGGCGCGCTCGAGCAGCGGGATGTCGAACTTGGGGTCGTGCGTGAGGACGCAGACCACGGTGCGGCTGTCCAGCGCGCCGGCGGCGGCTTCGCGGTCGAGGTAGAGGTGCGGCCAACCGACGACGACCTCGTCGGCGTCCGGGAAGCGCGCCGCGGTGGCGAAGACCGCCCGTGCGTCGCAGATCGTCACCCGATAGCCCAGGAATGCGCCGAGCCGCGCCATGCCGCCGGCGAAGTCGACGGCGCCGAAGACCAGCATCTGCGGCGGCGGCACATGGGACTCGACGAGAAAGGTGACGGTCTCTCCGGTGTGCGGGTCGCAGGACCGCCCGTCCGGGGCGAGCTCGAACGTCGCTGTCGTGCCCGCTTCGAGCATGGCGCGGGCCTGTCTCACGGCGGCGTTCTCGAGAACGCCGCGCTCCGCGGCTCGGCCGGAGCCGGCGGGAAGCGCCCCGGAGTGACCGCGGGGCCGAACCGCGAGCGCCGCACCGAGCAGGTCGGCCGGGCCCTCGACGACCCGGAGGAGAGCCACGGGCTCGTCGCCGGTGATGGAGTCCAGCGCGATGTCGAAACCGCGGTCCGGGGCCGGCTCCGGGCTCGGCGGCACCGGCTGGACGAAGACGTCGATCACGCCCCCGCAGGTCAGGGCCGCGGCGAAGGCGTCGTCGTCGCTGTATCCGAAGCGCTGCCGTAGGGGCCGCCCGGTGCGGAGCGCTTCGAGACACAACTCGTACACGGCCGCTTCCACGCACCCGCCGGAGACGCTGCCCACGGCCTGGTCGTCCGTGTTCACCGCCAGCGCGGCGCCGGGAGGGCGAGGAGCACTGCCCGAGACCGCCACCACGGTGGCCACCGCGAAGCCGCGGCCACCCGCTCGCCAGGTGTGCAACTGCTGGGCGATGTCGTGCATCGGGGCTTCCGGCTCCCTGGTCTGCGCGTTGGGTGTGTCGGTGTGTCGGTGTGTCGGTGTGTCGGTGTGCTGACCGGATGGGTGGTCAGGCGGTCCCGGCCGGGACCGCCTTCTCGAGCACGTCGAGCACGGTGTCGCGGAGCAACTCCACCTTGAAGCGGGTCTGCGGCAGCGGCGTGCAGCGCCTGGTGGCCGCGGTTGCGGCGGTGAACAGGTTCGCCGGGGTCGCCTCGCGGCCCAGCAGGGCGTCCTCGACCTCCGGCAGCCGCAGGGGGGTGTTGGCGATCCCGCCCGCGGCGACCGCCACCGCGGTGACGATGCCGTCGGAGACGGCCACCCGGGCCACGGCTTCGACGAGCGGCCATTCCGCCTTGGCCCGGCCGATGGCCCGGTTGTAGGCGGCCCGTTCGCCGGGAAGAGGGGCCGGCAGGGTGACGGCCGTGAGGATCTGCTGCGGAGCAAGCAGATGGTCGCGGGTGGGGTCGGACCCGTTCCCGTACAGCTCGGCGATGCCGAGGGTGCCGAGGCCGTGGACGTCGGCCCGGGCGTCGTAGGCGAGCAGCGCGATCGCGATCGACGAGGGGTGCGGGGCGACGCAGGGGCCCTGGTCGATCACCGCGGCGTGCAGATGGACGCCGGTGCGTGCGGGGCAGCCGTCGCCGCCGTCGCGGTGGCGCGACAGTGGTCGCACGGTCGCCATCGTCTGCCACGCGCCGGCAGCCATGCTCGCCGCCCGGCGCACGGACGGGACATGGTCGTTCAGCGGCTACCGCATGACGGCCTTCACCAATGCCGAGGAGGTCGTCGGCGGTCTGGCGGCCAAGGCTCCGTGGCTGCTCGAGGACCGGCTGCGCGCCGAGGGCGCCCGGCTGGAGAACAGCGAGCCCTTCACACCCAACGTGGTGGTCGACCCGAACCTGTACACCGGACAGAACCCGATGTCCGCCGCGCCTCTCGCCCTGCGGGTCGTTGCCGACGCCTGACGTGGGGCGTCGTACGGCGGGGCCGGCCGCGGACCGTACCGGGGTATGACCTCCGGCGCGTGTCCGTCCGCGGCCCGCCGGGTGGTTCGCGCCCACCCTCCGCGCCGCTCGACGGTGCTGGCGTTCAGCACGCCTCCAGCAGCCTCGGCAGTTGCGCCGGCGCCGCGCGCCGCGGCGTGCTCTCCCCGGGCGGCATCCCCAGCGGCATCCTCAGGCGGTGAGCGGATCGAGGATCATCGACCGAATTCGGCCCTCCATCATCTCCCCGAGCCCGAGCACCGCGCAGACGTCGGGCCGCTCCGCGATGTGCACGGGCATACCGGTCGCGTCGCGCAGCATCTGGTCGAGACCGGGCAGCAGCGCGCTGCCGCCGACCATCATGATCCCGCGGTCGGCGAGGTCGGCGACCAGATCGGGCGGGCATTCGCGCAGGATCAACCCGATGCCGTCGAGCACGGCGGTCAGCGGGGTGTGGATGGCGTCGCGCACGGCGGCGGTGTCGACCCGCACCGAACGGGCGAGGCCCGTGGCCACGTCACGGCCGTGGATCTCGGTGGAGGCCGGCCCCTGGAGGGTGAGGCCGTTCCCGCTGAGGGCCAGCTGCAGGGGGCGTACGGACTGGCTGGGCAGCATCAGTGCGTGCTGGTGGCGGAGGTGCTGGATCACGGCGTGGTCGACGGCCTCACCGCCGACGGGAATCCGCACGGCCGTGACGATCGAGCCAAGGGAGAGGACCGCGATCTGGGTGGTGGCCGCCCCGCACACCATGATCATGGTGGCGGTCGGCTGCTCCACCGGGAGCCCGCAGCCGACCGCGGCCGCAATCAGCGTGTCGACCAGCTCGACGCGGCGGGCGCCGAGGCCGACGAGCGTCTCCACCGTGGCGCGCTGCGCAAGCGGATCGGCGTCGTGCGGGGCGCAGGCCGCGGCGCGCAGCCGCGGCTTGCGGCGCAGGTGGCGGCGGAGCTTCTCGCCGAGCAGATGGCGCAGCATGCGCTGGGCCATGTCGATGTCGATGACGCTGCCGCCGGAGACGGGGCGCATGACCCGGATGTAGTCGGGCGTACGGCCGGTCATCTGCTCGGCGAACTCGCCCACGGCGATGAGCGCGCCGTTACGGGTGTTGACGGCGGCCACGCTCGGCTGATCGACGACGAGCCCGGCGCCCTTCACGAAGACCCGGGTCCTCGCGGCGCCGAGATCGACGGCGACATGGCAACGACGCAGCTGCTCAAGACTGACGGTCACGACAGATCCTCCCGGGAGCGGTTCGTGTTCGCATCGTCCGATCGCCGGGCGCGCGGCGCGCGCTGAGCTGAGCCGGTCGGGGGTGGGCCGGAAGAGATACCTGACGTCACATCAGCTGTGCGGCGGGCCCAGCCGCGCGCCGTCACATCAGCCGTTGCAGCAGCCCCCAGCTGAACTCCGCCACGCAGGGCCGTCCGTCGGGCAGGGTGAACGCGAGTCGCCACCGCGTCGGGGCCGTGCCCTCCATCGGGCGTACCGGGGCGAACGCCCTCGCCACCTCGTCGACCGTGCAGGACCAGGGGCGCAGATCCTCTTCCGTGCGCAGCACCGGGCTCGCCGCCCCCGGCGCCCGTACCAGCCACTCGTTCCACACCGCCCCGCCGGGCGCCGCCAGGACCTCGAACCGCAGGTCGGGCCAGAGCGGTACGGGCCACAGCAGCGCGTCGCACTCCAGGTCGCCGATCCGGCGGCGGGACGTCGACTCGGGGGTGCCGAGCACGGAGCGGTACCGGGCGAGCGAGCCGCGGCCGCGCGGCGAGCGGACCATCGCCTGCCAGCGGCGGTTGGCCTCTCTCATGTCGGCGATCGACGCGCCCAGTTCATGGCGGGCGTCCTCGACGAGCCCCGGCTGATGGTCGGCCATCCGGCGCAGCAGGACGAGCTGGAAGTCGCGCGGCCCGAAGGAGTTCATGCCCCCATCGTGCCCGTATCACCAGGTCCGGGAGGACTCCATGGCCAGCCGACGTGCCGGGCGAGTGATGTTTCCACACAGGATCCTCACAGTCCCGGCTACCTCTGTTGTCCCCTCGCTGCATACGCTGCGGGCGCCATGGATTACTGCTACCAGTGCCGTCGACACCTCAACGGGGCTTTGGCGTGCGCCGGGTGCGGTACTCCCGCGGAGGAGCTACGGCACCACAGCCCCGTATCGACGGACGACGACGTCGTCATCGAGCTGGGCGGTGCGCACGGTGAGGACCGGCCGCCCGCCGGACACCGTCGTGCCCCCGCGTCCGGTCGCCGTGACCGCAGGGCCGGCGCCCGCCGAGCGCGCCGGAAGCGTGGGCGGAAGGTACTGATCGGGACCGTCGGGCTCGCTCTGGCGGCGGGGGCGCTGAGCCTGGCGGAGCTGGCGAGGGAGTCGTCCGGCGACGACGGCACGGCCGTCGAGGTCCGCGAGGAGGAGTCCATCGCGGTCGACGACATACCCGAGCCGACCGGCAGCACCGAGCCGCCGCCCGGTCCGAGCGCGGTGAGTGAGGCGCCCACGACGTCGTCGGCGCAGCCGGCCAGGCCGAGCACATCCGTGGTCCGGGGGAGCGCACGGCCCGGTGTCGCCGCGTCGTCCTCGCAGGCCGAGCCGTCCGTGTCGTCGTCCGCCGCGCCCGAGCCGAGCAGTGACGTTTCTCCGTCGGGTACGGCCGGCCCGTCGCAACCGGCGTCGTCGACGCCGCCCGGACAGCCCGGACCGCCGCCGCCCGCGCCCGCGCCCACGCCGAGTCCGACCGAGACGTGCACCTGGTTCCTCTTCTGGTGCACGTAGGCCCACGAGGAGACCCCCGGCGGGCATGCTTCACGCCCGTCCGTTGCCTGAGGGCATCCGTTCGGGCCCGCCGGTCGGTACGGGGCCGGTCGGTACGGGGCCGGTCGGTACGGGGCCGGTCGGTACGGGGCCGGTCGGTACAGGGCACGCTTCGCGCCCGTCCGGCGCGTGCGTGTGCGGGCGGACGGGCCCTACGCCGTCGGCTCACCCAGCATTCGCTTGAGCAGGTCCCGCAGCACCGTCCGCTCCTGCGCCGACAGCTCGGCGAGCGGCTCGCGCGCGAAGCCCAGGGATTCGCGCAGCTGCTGCGCGGTCGTGCAGCCCGCTTCCGTCGCGGCGGCGATCTTCACACGGCGGTCGGCCGGATCGGGCCGGCGCTCGACCAGCCCGCGCGCCTCCAGCCGGTCGATGATCCCCGTCACGTTCGACGGTTCGCACTTCAGCTTCTGCGCGATGCGGCGCATGGCCGTGGGCTCCACGGAGAGCAGACTCAGCACCCGGGCCTGAGCCCCGGTGAGGGCGTGCCGGCTCGCGGCCTCCTCGTACTCGTCGTGGTAGCGGGCCACGACTGAGCCGATGAGTTCGACGACCTCGAGGGTCAGCGGGTCTGTTCGAGTGATGGCCATGCCTGTCAGCATACCCCGATACTTGACAACATGAAATATTCAGGAGCATGGTTGTTTCAGTACCTGAAGCTTTTCAAGGAGGCACCGCAGCCATGTCCGCTCTTCCCGCGTCCGGCCGTGAATGGCACCTCGTCGCCCGCCCGCAGGGCTGGCCCAAGCCCGAGGACTTCGCCCTGCGCGAGGCCCCGGTGACCGAGCCGGGCGAGGGCCGGATCCTCGTCCGTAACCTGCACTTCTCGGTCGACCCGTACATGCGCGGCCGGATGAACGACGTGAAGTCGTACGTTCCGCCGTTCCAGCTCGACCAGCCCATGGAGGGCGGCGCGGTCGGCGAGGTCATCGCGTCGAACGCGGAGGGGTTCGCGGTCGGCGACCACGTCCTGCACTTCCTCGGCTGGCGTGAGTACGCGGACGTGGACGCCAAGCAGGCCGTCAAGCTCGACGCCTCCGCCGCCCCGCTCTCGGCCTTCCTGGGCGTTCTCGGCATGCCCGGGCTCACCGCCTATGCCGGACTCTTCGACGTCGCCTCCTTCAAGGAGGGCGACGCGGTCTTCGTCTCCGGCGCCGCCGGTGCGGTCGGCAACCTGGTCGGCCAGATGGCGAAGCTGAAGGGCGCGTCCCGGGTCATCGGCTCGGCCGGCTCCGACGAGAAGGTCAAGCTCCTCGTCGAGGAGTACGGCTTCGACGCCGCGTTCAACTACAAGAACGGCAACGTGGCCGAGCAGCTCGAGGCGGCCGCCCCCGACGGCATCGACGTCTACTTCGACAACGTCGGCGGAGATCACCTGGAAGCCGCGATCTCCTCCCTCAACGTGCACGGGCGCATCACCGTCTGCGGCATGATCGCCCAGTACAACGCGACCGAGCCCACCTCCGCCCCGCGCAACCTCGCCATGGTCATCGGCAAGCGGCTGCGGATGCAGGGCATGCTCGTGCGCGACCACGAGGCGCTCCAGCCGCAGTTCGTGCGGGAGGTCTCGGGCTGGCTGCGCTCCGGCGAGCTGAAGTACCAGGAGACCGTCGTCGAGGGCATCGAGAACGGCGCCGAGGCGTTCCTCGGCCTCATGCGTGGCGAGAACACCGGAAAGATGATCGTTTCTCTCGACCGGTAGTCTCGAACCACACCGTCGCGATCGTGGGCGCGAGTCGCGGCGCACAGAGAAGGAAACCCGCATGTCCATCCAGCAGTCCGACGTCCTGTACACCGCCGTCGCCACCGCGGAGAACGGCCGGGACGGTCGCGTCGCCACCGACGACGGCAAGCTCGACGTCGTCGTCAATCCGCCCAAGGAGATGGGCGGTTCCGGCGCCGGGACGAACCCGGAGCAGCTCTTCGCCGCCGGTTACAGCGCCTGCTTCCAGGGCGCCCTCGGTGTGGTCGCCCGCCAGGAGAAGGCCGACATCTCCGGCTCGACGGTCACCGCCGAGGTCGGCATCGGCAAGAACGACGAGGGCTTCGGCCTCATCGTCAAGATCTCCGCGAGCATCCCGAACGTGGACGCCGCCACGGCCAGGGACCTGCTCGAGAAGGCCCACCAGGTGTGCCCGTACTCCAAGGCCACCCGCGGCAACATCACGGTCGAGCTCGCCGGCTGAGCTGATCGCGTATCGTTGATGTTGAGGGCCGTACCCCGACCGACCGGGGTGCGGCCCTCCCGTCTCACCGGCCTGGGGCCTGTCTTTCGGATCTTGCCGGGCTCGTGGGGCCTGGGCGGGCATGCCCGTCTATCGTGTCGTGACCCGGACAACAAGAGGGCGCCTCGGGACCGCCGGATAAGGTGGGCGCATGCGTGATCTAGGGGTGGGCTTCGGCTATCTGTTGAAGGGCCAGCGATGGGTCGGCCGGCACGGCCGGTGGTTCGGATTCGGGCTGCTGCCCGGGCTGATCACCCTCGTGCTGTACGCCGGCGCCCTCATCGGGCTCGGTTACGGCGCGGACGACCTGGTGGGCTGGTCGACGCCGTTCGCCGACGACTGGTCGTCTCCGTGGCAGGGGCTGTTCCGGGGCTTCCTCACCGCGCTGGTCTTCGTCTTCGGGCTCTTCCTCGCCGTGATCACCTTCACCGCGGTGACGCTGCTGGTCGGCCAGCCCTTCTACGAGTCCCTGTCCGAGCAGGTCGACCGGAGCGAGGGCGGGGACGTCCCGGAGTCCGGGCTGCCGCTCTGGCGCGAGCTGTGGATCTCCGCGCGGGACAGCCTGCGCGTGGTGCTGCGGGTCGCGCTGTACGGCATCGCCCTCTTCGCGCTCGGCTTCATCCCGGTCGTCGGACAGACGGTCGTCCCGGCCATCGGCTTCTGCGTCTCCGGGTTCTTCCTCGCCGAGGAGCTCACCGCGGTGGCGCTGCAGCGGCGCGGCGTGGAGCTGAAGGAGCGGCTCGCGCTGCTGCGCGGCCGCCGGCTGCTCACGCTCGGCTTCGGCGTTCCGCTCGCCCTCGCCTTCCTCGTCCCGTTCGTCGCGGTCTTCCTGATGCCGGGCGCGGTGGCGGGTGCGACGCTGCTGGTACGGGATCTGACGTCGCCCCAGGGCGAGCCGGAGCCGGCCGCGCCGGCGGGCGGCGCGCTCTCCTTCGACAAGCCGGCCGGCTCGCCCGCGTCCTGGTAGCCGTCAGGAAACCGTGTTCACCGCCGTCGTCACGATCGCCCGGACCTGAGCGATGATGTCCAGCCGGTTCCGGACGAACTCGGGGTCCGTGACCGTGCCCGTGGCCGGGTCCGTGTTGCCCGTGCCGAACTGGAGCACCGGCGTGTGGACATGGCCGCCCGGCAGTGTGTCGTGCAGCCCGAGGCGATCGCGCAGCAGGGTCGCGCGGTAGGCGATCTCGTTGGACAGGTAGTTGCCGCCGCCTCCGGAGCGGGCCGTGGAGCCGGGAGTCGGTCCTTCCGGGCGGACCACCGCGTCGGTGGCGCCCGCCGGGATCTCGGTGACCGACGTGTTGTCGTACACCGGGAAGCGGCCCGTCTGCGCGGCGGTGATCGCCGCGTACGGGAGCGTCGTCGACGTCCACTGCGGCTGCGAGGCGGGGTCGGCGACCGGCACGGTCCCGGTGCGCGACACGTTTTCGTTGTCCGGGAACCCGCCGCGCCAGGCGCCGTTGGTGCGCTCGATGTCGAACCTGCCCACCCGGCCCTGGCTCACGGTCGTGAAGAGGTCCGCCTCGGGCAGCCGGTGGCGCAGGGTCCGCTCGACCGTCCCGGCGGCGAAGTCGGTCCAGCGGACGGGGAAGACCGCCGTCTCGATCCGGGCCAGGCCGCCGTCCGCCGTACGGATCCAGGTGCCGTCCAGCGCGAGTGCCGTCGCCCCGCTCGGATTGCTGATCCTGATGTCACGGTCCAGCGTGAAGGGGTCGAAGCCGGTCACCACGATCCGCTGGAAACCCTTGCCGTCGATGCCCTTGCCGCGGGGGAAGTCCATCGTGTCCTGGCCGCGCGAGGCCCGCTCCAGCCGGTCGAGCAGCCGGGCGCGTTCGGTGCCGGACAGCCCGAACCCGGGCTGCCACTGCCGCAGTTCACGGGTCATACCGAGCCGGGACCAGTACAGCGGCCGGTCGTCGTCCCGGCTCAGGTCGCCGCGTAGGGGACCCCTTCCCTGCGCCCGGTCCACGGCCCGCCGCCACAGCCGCGAGCCGTGCGCGTCGACGGCGCGCACGGCGTCCGCGTAGGAGTCCGCCGCCCCCAGCACCCGCGCGAACTCCGGTGCCACCGTGTCGAATCCGCTGCGCCGCAGGATCTCCTGCGGTACGGCCCGGTCCAGCCGCTGTTCCTCCACGGTGGCGACACCCGGCACGTCCGCTGCGCCCGCCGGCGCCGTACCGAGCATCGTGCAGGCCACCGCCGAGACGACCAGCACTCCCAGTGTCCGCCGCACGCTGTATCCCTTCCCCAGACGAATCCGAAGTCGCCAGTATCGGGAAGGAGTTGCGCTGTGACCAGAGGGACCGGGACAGGGGCTAACGCTGCTCCAGCAGTGCAGGAAGTCCCGGAACGCCGCCGGCATGTCCACCGACGCCGGGTCCAGCAGCCACTGGTACCGCAGTCCGTCCATGACCGCCGTCAGCAACGGAGCCGCCCGTTCCGGAGTCAGTCCGCCCGGCAGCGGGTCCCCGTACTCGGCGCGCAGCGCCGCCGCCCGTGTCCCACTGGTCGCGCTCCTCCAGTACGGCGACGAGCAGCGCCTCCTTGGTGGGGGAAGTAGTGCAGGAGCCCCTGCTGGGTGAGGCCGACCCGCTCGGCGACCGCACCCAGCGCCGCGCGGCGGTAGCCGCGATTCGGCGCGCCTCCGAGATCTGGGACGAGGAGAGCGGATCCTGGAGGTTCGTCTCCGGTTCGTACGAGGTGCAGGCGTCGCACTCCCTCGACGACCGCCGCCTGGCCGCCACCCTGGAGGTCTGACGGACCCGATACGGCCCCGGGGTGGCACCTGACAGCCACCCCGGGGCTCTCCCGCGAGAGCAGTCCGTCCTACGCGGGCGGCTTGGCTGCGGTGACGTTGCGGTACGCGATCTCCGCCAGCTGCCCCTGGCCGTTCTTGCTCGGATGGAACCAGTCCCAGTGGCTCAACTGCTCACCGGAGAACCGGTAGTCGAAGACGTCTCCGCCGTCGTACCGGCAGCGCAGGTCCTTCGCACAGACGCTCTTCAGCGCCTGGTTGTACGCCACGACCCGGTGGTGCACCAGGGCCCGCCGCTCCTGCGCCTCCTCGCTCAGATCATCCGCGTCCCCCAGCATCGAGGCGCAGATCCCGAGCTTCCAGATCTGCTTGCCCAGCGCATTGCCCCGCCCGGTCGACCACAGCCGCTTCAGGTCCGGCACGCTCGACACATACACATGGGCCTTGGGCGCGGTGCGCCGCAGCGAGCGCATCGCCGCCGCGAACGACTCCGTGAAGTCCGTCACCGGCGTCATCTCGTCGGGCGAGTCGCGGCAGGCGTCATTGGCGCCCACCATCACCGTCACCAGCTCGGGCCGGCGGGCCGCCGCGTCCGTCATCTGCGCGGGCAGATCGGCCATCCGCGCCCCGGACCGTGCGTGGTTCCAGGCGCGCTCCGCGGCCGCCGTCGTACCGAGCAGCCGCAGCGCGAGACTCCGTACGCCGGTGTCGGTGCCGGTCGCCCAGGACACCTCGGGGCAGTCGGAGAGTACGTTGCAGGCGTCGAAGCCGCGGGTGATGGAGTCGCCGACGGCGGCGACGGACGAGGGGCTGCGGTCCCAGACCGGTGTCGGGGCGGGGGAGGGGCGTGGCCGCTTCGGCGGGCCGCTCTGTGCGATGGGCGGCGGCGAGTCGCATCCGCTCAGCCCCGCCAGTACGACGAAGACCGCCGCCGTCAATGCGGCGACCGCGGCGCGCGGTCGAAGGCCCGTTCGCCCACTCCGCCGGATTTCACGCATCCTGCCCTCCCCGTAGGCGTCCTGGCGGGTGAAACCTTGGTGCGTACGGCCCCCCGGCCGGGCGGTACGACACACCTCGGCCGCCGACGCACGGTAGCTTTTCCCCCGTCGAACCAGAGGCACCTTTGCCGACCGGCTCCGGTAAATTACATCACGTCACATGCTGTCCGTTTTTCGGGTGTTTGCGGAGTTTCACTCCCGATGCTGTTTACTGAGGCCGCTGGGAAGGCGAACCTCGTCCCACACTGGAGGTCCCGGTGACGACACGTGGAGTTCTGTACGTGCACTCCGCACCGCGCGCGCTGTGTCCGCACGTCGAATGGGCGGTCGCGGGTGTGCTCGGACTGCGGGTCCAGCTCGACTGGATCCGGCAGCCCGCGTCGCCCGGCACATGGAGAGCGGAGTTCTCCTGGAAGGGCGAGCCGGGTACGGCCTCCAAGCTCGCGTCCGCGCTCCGCGGTTGGCAGATGCTCCGCTTCGAGGTCACCGCGGAACCGTGCCCCACGGCGGAGGGCGAGCGCTACAGCGCCACCCCCGAACTCGGCATCTTCCACGCGGTCACCGGCATCCACGGCGACATCCTCATCCCCGAGGACCGCCTCCGCGCCGCCCTCGCCCGCTCGGCCCAGGGCGAGACCGATCTCGAGGCCGAGATCGCCAGGCTCCTGGGCAAGCCCTGGGACGACGAGCTGGAACCCTTCCGCTACGCCGGCGAGGGCGCGCCGGTCCGCTGGCTCCATCAGGTGGTGTAGGGCCTGTCGTTCGGATCAGGCCGTACCCCCGACATGACCGAGGGCCCCATCTCCGGAAGGGAGATGGGGCCCTCGGTCATGTCATAGACGTCAGACCGTACGGAACGCCAGCACCACGTTGTGGCCGCCGAAGCCGAACGAGTTGTTGATCGCCGCGATCGTGCCCTCGGGCAGCGTGCGCGGTTCGCCGCGGACGACGTCCGCCTCGACCTCGGCGTCGAGGTCGTCGACGTTGATGGTCGGCGGGGCCGTGCGGTGGTGCAGCGCCAGGACCGTCGCGACGGTCTCGATGCCGCCCGCGCCGCCCAGCAGATGACCCGTCATCGACTTCGTGGCGGAGATCGCCACATGGTCGAGATCGTCGCCCAGAACCTTGCGCAGCGCCTTGATCTCCGCGATGTCGCCCTGCGGCGTCGAGGTCGCGTGCGCGTTGAGGTGGACCACCTCGGACGGCTTCAGACCCGTGTTGTCCAGCAGGTTCTGCACCGCCGCGGCGACACCGCGACCCGACGGCTCCGGCTGCGCGATGTGGTGGCTGTCCGCGGACAGGCCCTGGCCCAGGACCTCGCAGTACACCCTCGCGCCACGCGCCGCGGCGTGCTCGGCCGATTCCAGGACGACCACACCCGCACCCTCGCCGAGGACGAAGCCGTCCCGGGCCTTGTCGTACGGACGCGACGCCTTCTCGGGCTCGTCGTTGTTCTTGGACATCGCCATCATGTTGGCGAACGCCGCGATCGGCAGCGGGTGGATCGCCGCCTCGGTGCCGCCCGCGATCACGACATCGGCGCGGCCGGTACGGATCATCTCGACGGCGTAGCCGATCGCCTCGGCGCCGGACGCACACGCGGAGACCGGAGTGTGCACGCCCGCCTGGGCGTTCACCTCCAGACCGACGTTCGCGGAGGGGCCGTTGGGCATGAGCATCGGCACGGTGTGCGGGGAGACACGGCGTACGCCCTTCTCCTTCAGCACGTCGTACTGGTCGAGCAGCGTGGTCACACCACCGATGCCGGAGGCGATGACCGCGCCCAGCCGCTCGGGGAGGATCTTCTCGTCCTCGCCGGCGGGGGCCTTGTAGCCGGCGTCGGCCCACGCCTCACGCGCTGCGATGAGCGCGAACTGGGCCGAGCGGTCCAGCTTGCGGGCGAGCGGCCGGGGCAGGACCTCACCCGGATCCACCGCCGCCGGAGCGGCGATGCGGACGGGCAGCTCGGCGAAGCGTTCGCCCTCGAGGGGCCGGACGCCGGAGCGTCCCGCGATCAGACCTTCCCAGGTCGATGCGGAGTCGCCACCCAGCGGTGTGGTTGCGCCGATACCGGTGACGACCACGGTGCGATTGGTCGGGCTCACAGGAATTCTTTCTCCACGGTCTAATGAGGGTTCGTGAATCAGCGGCGCCACCGCTGGGTGGCGTACCTGATCGGCCTGGATCAGGCCTGGTGCTTCAGGATGTAGTCGGCGGCGTCGCCGACCGTCTTGAGGTTCTTGACGTCCTCGTCCGGGATCTTGACGTCGAAGCGCTCTTCGGCGGCGACGACGACCTCGACCATGGACAGCGAGTCGACGTCCAGGTCGTCGGTGAAGGACTTGTCCAGCTGGACGTCCTCCGCCGGGATACCGGCGATCTCGTTGACGATGTCCGCGAGACCTTCGACGATCTCTTCCTGCGTGGCGGCCATGTGGCGCTCCTTCGGTTGTAGCTGAGGGTTGATCTGGGCGTCGCCCGGAGAACCGGAAGATCCGGATGCTGCCTAGGGGAGGGTAACGACCGTAGCGGCGTAGACGAGCCCCGCCCCGAAGCCGATGACGAGCGCGGTGTCGCCGCTCTTCGCCTGCCCGGTCGCCAGAAGCCGCTCCATCGCGAGCGGAATCGAGGCGGCCGAGGTGTTGCCGGTGGTCTCCACGTCACGGGCGACCGTGACGTGCTCCGGCAGCTTCAGAGTCTTCACCATCGAGTCGATGATCCGCATGTTCGCCTGGTGCGGAATGAAGACGTCCAGGTCGTCGGCGGTGATCCCGGCCGCGTCCAGCGCCTGCTGGGCGACCTTCGCCATCTCGAAGACGGCCCAGCGGAACACCGCCTGGCCCTCCTGGGTGATGGCGGGGAACCGCTCGACGGTGCCGTCGCGGTAGTCCGTCCACGGCACGGTCTGCTTGATGGTCTCCGACTTGTCGCCCTCGGAGCCCCAGACGGTCGGACCGATCGCCGGCTCCTTCGCGGGGCCGACGATGACCGCGCCCGCACCGTCGCCGAACAGGAAGGCCGTCGCACGGTCCTCCAGGTCGGTCAGGTCACTGAGCCGCTCGACGCCGATGACGAGCACGTACTCCGCGGAACCCTCCACGACCATGCCCTTGGCCAGGGTCAGGCCGTAGCCGAAGCCCGCGCAGCCCGCGGAGATGTCGAACGCGGCCGGCTTGACCGCGCCGATCTTGTCCGCGATCTCGGTGGCGACGGCCGGGGTCTGCTTGAAGTGCGACACGGTGGAGACGATGACGCCGCCGATCTGCTCCGGCGTGAGCCCGGCGTCGGCGATGGCCTTGCCCGCCGCCTCGACCGACATCGCGGTCACGGTCTCCTCGTCGGAGGCCCAGTGGCGGGTGGAGATGCCCGAGCGGGAGCGGATCCACTCGTCGGAGGAGTCGATCGTCTCGAGGATCACCTCGTTCGGCACGACCCGGGTGGGGCGGTACCCGCCGACACCCATGATCCGCGCGTACGGGGCGCCCTGGCTGGGCTTGATCTTCGACATGCGCTACGGCTCCTTCGTCAGGCTGAGTGCTCGGCGACGAGCGTGCGGGCCGCGTCGAGGTCTTCGGGGGTCTTCAGCGCGAGCGTCTTGACGCCCGGCAGCGCCCGCTTGGCGAGACCGGTGAGGGTGCCGCCCGGGCACACCTCCAGCAGCGCGGTCACGCCCAGCTCCTTAAACGTCTCCATGCACAGGTCCCAGCGGACCGGGTTGGCGACCTGGCCGACCAGCCGGGAGATGACCTCGGCACCGGTGGCGACGGTCCGGCCGTCCTTGTTGGAGACGTACGGCAGCTTCGGGTCCGCGACGGTCAGGGTCTTCGCGGCCTCGTCGAGCGCGTCGACCGCGGGCGCCATGTGATGCGTGTGGAACGCGCCGGCCACCTTCAGGGCCACGACACGCCGAACGCCCTCGGGCATGTCGGACTCCAGCGCGGCGAGCTGCTCCATCGTGCCGGCGGCGACGATCTGGCCCGCCCCGTTGACGTTCGCCGGGGTCAGGCCGAGCTTCTCCAGGTGCGCGACGGAGACGTCCGGGTCACCGCCGAGCAGCGCCGACATACCGGTCTTCGTGATCGCGGCGGCCTCGGCCATCGCGAGCCCTCGTGTCCGTACGAAGCCGAGCGCGGCGGTGTCGTCGAGGACACCCGCGAACGAGGCGGCCGTGATCTCGCCGACGCTGTGCCCCGCGACGGCACCGGGCGTGATGTCACCCAGCGCGGAAGCGGACAGCAGACCCGCCGCGACGAGCAGCGGCTGCGCCACGGAGGTGTCGCGGATCTCGTCCGCGTCGGCCTTGGTGCCGTAGTGGGCGAGGTCGAGCCCGATGGCGTCGGACCATGCCGCGATGCGGTCGGAGGCGCCGGGGAGTTCGAGCCAGGGAGTCAGGAAGCCGGGCGTCTGAGCGCCTTGGCCGGGAGCGACGAGTACGAGCACCCTCACACTCTCTCTTGTGGATGGTCCCGGCCGCCCGTGGGGACAGGGACCAAGAACCGTCAGGGGAATTGTTGGTGTCCGACAAAATCCTAGGGCTGCTGATCGCCGTCTACCAGACGCCCGAGGATGAGTGCGATCCGTAGAGTGAACGCGGAGCGCACATCGGAGGGTGACCATCCGGTGACGTCGGTCACACGTCTGAGCCGGTAGCGGACGGTGTTGGGATGGACGAAGAGCATCCTGGCGGCGCCTTCGAGACTGCTTGCCTGCTCCAGATAGACACTGAGGGTTTCCAGGAGCGCCGAGCCCGCTTCTTCCAGCGGTCTGTAGATCTCCTCCACCAGTTGCTCGCGCGCGGACGGGTCGCCCGCGATGGCGCGCTCCGGCAGCAAATCGTCCGCCAGAACCGGCCGCGGGGCGTCCTGCCAGGCAGAGCACGCCTTCAGTCCGGCGGCCGCGGCCTGCGCCGACCTCGTCGCGGCGAGCAGATCCGCCACGACGGGGCCCGCGACCACGGGTCCGGCCGCGTACGGGCCGATCAGCGCCTTGGCGACATGCAGCGGATTGTCGCTGCCGCCCGCGATGACGACGAGCCGGTCGCCCAGCACTCCCGTCAGCACCTGCAGCTTTGCGTGGCGCGCGGCGCGGCGGATCGCCTCGACCGTCAGTTCGCTGTCCCCGTCGGGCGCCGTGCCCAGCACCACGCACACATGCTCGGGCGAGTTCCAGCCGAGCGCGGCGGCCCTGCTGACGGCGCCCTCGTCGGCCTCGCCGGACAGCACCGCGTTCACGACGAGCGACTCCAGCCGCGCGTCCCAGGCGCCGCGCGCCTCGGCGGCCTGCGCGTACACCTGGGCGGTCGCGAAGGCGATCTCCCGTGCGTACACGAGCAGCGCCTCGCGCAGCACCGACTCGTCGCCGGGCGCGGCGACCTCCTCGATCGCCGCCTCCATGACCTCGATGGTGGTCCGCACCATCTCCACGGTCTGGCGCAGCGTGATCGCACGGGTCAGCTCGCGCGGAGCCGTACCGAAGACGTCGGTGGAGATCGCCTGAGGAGTCTCGGGGTGCCGGAACCACTCCGTGAACGCGGCGATACCCGCCTGGGCGACCAGGCCGATCCACGACCGGTTCTCCGGTGGCATCGCCCGGTACCACGGCAGCATCTCGTCCATGCGGGCGATGGCGTTCGCGGCCAGCCGCCCTGAGGACTGCTCCAGACGCTTCAGGGTCGCGGAGTGCGGGTGGGCGGCGGTCGCAGGCAGGGTGGGTTCGGGTTCGGGTTGGGGCACGGGGACAAGAGTGCCTTATCGGGACGCCCGGGCGGAGCGGCGGGGTGCGGGGCGCTGCGTCGGGTCCGGCCGGGGCGCCGTGTCGGGTCCGGCCGGGGCGCTGCCCCGGGTCCCCGGTATGCCCTGCGGGCGGCTCCGAAGAGTCCCGGTACCGTCCGGCCGGCCCGGGTGTCCGTCCTCGATCGCCGGACGGGCTTGAAACGTGCCCGGCACCGGCGGGTGGGCCGGGGTATCCGTCCTCGAACGCCGGACGGGACCGGTCACGGGACCCCTGCGCGGGCTCTACCGTGGTGGCGTGATTTCCGTATGGCGCGCCGGTGGGCGCTACCACGGTGGCGACGCGTCCGCCGGTATCGAGTCGCTGCACGCCTTCTCGTTCGGGCAGTTCTACGATCCGGACAATCTGCGCTTCGGGCCGATCCTCGCCTGCAACGAGGAGCGGCTCGCCCCCGGCGCCGGGTTCGACGAGCACCCGCACAGTCACACCGAGATCGTGACCTGGGTGGTGGAGGGCGAGCTGACGCACCGCGACACAGCGGGCCACGCCACCGTCGTACGGCCCGGCGATGTGCAGCGGCTCAGCTCGGCGGGCGGAGTACGGCACTCCGAGCGCAACGACGGCGCCGTGCCCCTGACGTTCGTGCAGATGTGGCTCGCGCCGAAGGATCCCGGCGGTGAGCCGTCGTACGAGATCGTGCACGGCATCGCCGACTCCACGCCGTACGCGCTGCCGGAGGCCGGGGCGATGCTGCACGTACGCCGCCTCGCGGCGGACGAGCGGACCGCCGTGCCGGACGCGCCCTTCGTGTACGTGCATGTCGTACGCGGTGTGGTGCGGCTGGCGGGCGACGACCTCGGCCCGGGGGACGCGGCGCGGATCACGGACGCGGAGGGTCTCGAACTGTCCGCCGCCGTGGCCGCGGAAGTACTGATGTGGGAGCTGGGCCTCTAGGCCGGGTCTTCGAAGTCACGTCTGCCCGGCGACGCCTGGCACGCCCTCCCCGTAGCCCTTCGGGCACGGGAGGTCCCCCCGCTGCGTTGTCGTCGGTCGCCGATGCTCCGCATGGACTCTCCCCCTGCCTTCGGCGGGGGCCTCATCCTCCGCCTTGCGATCGCACGGACCAGACGCCGCCGGGCCCGCCCTTCGGGCGGACGACGCTACTTTGAAGACACTCCCTGGCGGGGCCCGTCCACGAACGCCTGCCAGGCGTCCCCCGCTGCCCGGATGGCGAACACCCGCCGGAAATCAGGCTGGAAACAACGCCTCAGCGCAGCGCGCTCTTCTGCCGCCACTGCTCCCACGACAGGTTCCACGCCCCGAAACCGTTGCCCGGAGCCACCGTGCCCTTGGTGTCCGCGCCCTTGATCTCGAACGGGTCGCCGGGCCGCACCTGCCCGTAGAACCACGCGGCGTCGCCGTCACTCATCCCGATGCAGCCCGAACTCCGGTTGGCGTTGCCGAAGTACTGGGCGTTCCACGGCGCGGCGTGCGCGTACATCCCGGACCAGGTCAGCCGCATCGAATAGTCGACCATCTTGTCGTAGGCGTCGCCGAGCCCGACCGTTTCGGAGTTCATGTTGATCGTGCCCTCCTTGGCCATCAGCACAGCGGTGCCGCGCCAGGAACGCTTGTCCCCGCCGGGGGTGCCGCCGGAGACCGGGATCTTCCGTACGGCCTTGCCGTCGCGCTCCAGCGTGAGCTGATGGCTGTCGAGGTCGACCTTGACGACCTGCCGCGCGCCGACGGTGAAGGTGGCCGTGTAGTCGCGTACGAACCAGCCGCCGTCCGTGCCCGAGTCGGTGCCGTTCAGCTCGGCGTTCAGCGTGACCTTGGTGCCGGGCTTCCAGTAGTCCTTCGGCCGCCAGTCCACGCGGTCCTTGCCGGACCAGTCCTCCAGCCAGCCCCACGACCCCTCGGTGCCGTCCGAGGTCGTGATCCTGAGCTGTCTCTCCACATCGGCCTTGTTCTTCACCGGGTTGTCGAACACCAGGGAGACCGGCTGGGCGATGCCGACGGTCGTTCCGGTGCCCGGCCGCCAGTCGACCTTGTTGACCTTGCCGGCCCCGGCGGTGGTGAAGGACTCCTTGGCGGTGCCGGTCGTGCCGCCCTTCGTACGGGTCACCGCCGTGACCGTGTACGCGGTGCCGGGCGCCGCCTTGCGGACCGAGGTCCAGAGCATGCCGCCGGCCGAGACCTTGCCGGCGAGCTTGCGGCCCTTGGCGTCGGTGACCGTGACCGAGGTGAGGCTGCCGCCCGTCGCTGTGACCGAAACCGGCACACCCGCCTTCGCCTGCTGCCCGCGAGGGCTGACAGCGACGGTCGCGGGGCGGTCGTCGGCCGCTTTCGCGTCGGTGCGCGCCGGGGCGGTGCCGGAGGAGGAGCAGGCGGCGAGCGGGGCCAGCAGCACCGCCGCGGCCGCGATCCGTACACGTATCTGAGGCAACGGAATCCTCCGTCGGAGTAGGGGAGTTGCCGCGACTCTAGGGCGGGAAAAGCGCAGGTGAGCGCCTTGAGGGCAATGTGACGGCGACTGGTGGGGAACGGTCATGGTCCGGTCACATTCGCCGCGTGGGACGGTCATGGGCGGCTGTGAGCATCCTCGGCGTCCCCGCGACAGCACGGGGAGGAAGAGAGGCTCACACCGTGTCAGCTCTGCTCGTGCCGCCCGGCCGCGGTCACGAAGAACGGAACCACGCCATCCGTCTGGGGCCCGTCACCGCCGAGACCTACCGTTCCTTCCTCGCGTCCCCCTCCGGTGCGGCCCTCGGCGCCGGATTCCTCCAGTGCCCTTCCTGGGCGGACGTCAAAGAGGGCTGGCGCGCCCAGCTGCTCGGCTGGGGGCCGGACCCGGAAGCCGGCCGGCTGACCGGCGTCGCGCTGGTCCTGCTGCGGCAGTTCCCCGGCACCCGCAAATACTTCGCCTACCTCCCCGAAGGGCCGGTCGCCGACTGGGCCGACCCGGACATCGACGGCTGGCTCGCCCCGCTGATGGAACATCTGAGGGCCACGGGCGCCTTCGCCGTACGCATCGGCCCCTCGCCCACGTACCGCCGCTGGCACGCGCCCCTGCTCAAGTCGCTGACCGGCCCCGGCCGCCGCCTGACCGACGTCCTCGCCAGCGAGGTCGACCCGCTCGGCACGGCGGTCGCGGAACGGCTGCGGGCACGCGGCTGGCGGCGCTGCGGTGAGGACGTCGGTCAGGCGAGGGCCGGGGCCGGGGCCGGGGACGCCCAGCCGCGCCACGTCTTCCATATGCCGCTCGCCGGTCGCACCCCCGGCGAGCTGTGGTGCGGACTCAACCAGGAATGGCGGCGCAATGTCCGCCGCGCCCAGAAGGAGGGCGTGGAGGTGGTGGTCGGCAGCGCCGCCGAACTGCCCGAGTTCTACCGGCTGCTGCGGATCACCGAGGAGCGCGACGGCTTCCGGCTCGGCCGCTCACTCACGTACTACGAGCGCCAGTACGCGGCCCTCAACGCCGAGCAGCCGGGCCGTATGAAGCTGTATCTCGCCCGCCACCAGGGCGAGACACTCGCCGCCCACACCATGATCACGGTGGGCCGCCGCGTCTGGTACCAGACCGGCGCCTCCGCCGACCACCGCCGCGAGGTCCGCCCCTCCAACGCCCTGCAGTGGCGGATGCTGCTCGACGCCCATGCGCTGGGCGCCGACGTCTACGACATGCGCGGGGTACCCTCCACCCTCGACCCCGACGACCGCCCGTACGGGCTGCTGCGCTGGAAGCTCGGCACCGGTGGGCAGGTCGTCGAGACGCTGGGGGAATGGGAGAGACCATTGGGCGGGACCGCCAACCACACGCTGTACCGGGCCTTCCAGGTGTACATGGCCCGCCGATGAGCGCGCCCCCGGACACCTCCGTCGCCTCACCGGCCAGGGGCGGCCGGGCGCCGTCCGCGCTGCGCAGCAGCGCTGTCATGGCCGCCGGGTCCGTCGTCTCGCGCGCCACCGGATTCGTACGGTCCGCCGTGGTCGCCGCTGCGCTCGGCACCGGGCTGGCCGCCGACGGGTACGCGGTCGGCAACTCGGTGCCCACGATCGTCTACATGCTGCTGCTCGGCGGCGCCCTGAACGCCGTGTTCGTGCCCGAGCTGGTCAAGGTCGCCAAGGAGCACGCGGACGGCGGCGCCGCGTACACCGACCGGCTGCTGACCGTCTGCGTCGTCTGCCTGCTGACGATCACCGCGGGCGCGGTCTGGGCGGCGCCCGCGATCGTCGGCACGTACACCGACTACACCGGCGGCCAGGCCGCCATGACCGTCGCCTTCGCCCGCTACTGCCTGCCGCAGGTCTTCTTCCTCGGGCTGTTCACCCTGCTCGGGCAAGTGCTGAACGCCCGCGGCCGGTTCGGGGCGATGATGTGGACGCCCGTCCTCAACAACGTTGTCGTCATCGCGGTGTTCGGGCTCTACCTGGCCACCGGCGACGGAGGCACGCTCACCTCCCGCGAGACCGTGCTGCTCGGCTGGGGCACGACGGCCGGGATCGCCGTCCAGGCGCTCGCCCTCGTCCCCGCCTTGCGGGCGGCCCGGTTCCGCTGGCGGCCCCGCTTCGACTGGCGGGGCAGCGGGCTGACCCGGCCGCTGCGGTCCGCCGGGTGGCTGGTGCTGCTGGTGCTCACCAACCAGCTCGCGTACTGGGTCACGACCTGGCTCGCCACGGCCGTCGGCCAGCGCGCGGAGGCCGAAGGCATCGACGGGGGCGCCGGGTTCAGCGCGTACACCAACGCCTATGTGGTGTGGGCCGTACCGCACGGCATTGTGACCGTGTCCCTGGTCACCGCGCTGATGCCGCGTATGAGCGGCGCCGCGGCCGACGGCGACACGGCCGGCGTACGGCGCGACGTCTCCTACGCCCTGCGCAGCAGCGCGGCCGCCGTCGTCCCCGCCGCCTGCGCGCTGCTCGCCCTCGCACAGCCGGTGATGGCCCTCGTCTTCGGGTACGGCAGGACCGACGCCGACGACACGGCGGTGATGGCGGGCATCCTGATGGCCTTCGCGCCCGGGCTCGTCGCCTTCTCCGGCCAGTACGTCCTCTCCCGCGCCTTCTACGCCCTCTCGGACACCCGCACGCCCTTCCTGCTCAACCTGGTGATCGCGGGACTCAACGCGGGCCTGTCGACGGCCGCGTACCTGCTGCTGCCGACGCGCTGGGCGGTGACGGGGATGGCCGGAGCGTATTCGCTGGCGCTGGCCGCCGGGTGGGCGCTGACGGCGTACACCCTCAACCGCCGCCTGACGGTTGCGCCGCTTCCGCGCACGGAGAACTCCCGCCCGCGCACGGGTCGCCAACTGGCGCCGGGGACCGTGCCGGAGCCGCGCTCCGAGCCTCGGCCGGGCTCGGCTGCCACGGCCGGGGCGGGCGATCCGGTGCGCGGGGCAGGCGGGGTGGCCGCGGGCGATCCGCCGGGCCGGGCCGGTGGGGTGGCCGCGCGCGGGCGGGCGGGTCGCGCGACTCGTCCTTCGCCGTGGCGCTCGGCCGCGTTCGCCGGGCACGCCCGGTTGCTGCTCGCCGCGGTCCCGGCCGCGGCGCTCGGGCGCCTCGCGGCCCGGGGCGCCGCCCCGCTCGGCGCCGCCGCAGCCACCGCGGCAGGGGCCGTGGCGATCGTGCTGACCTTCGCCCTGCTCGCACGCCCCCTGCGACTCACCGAGCTGGAGGCATTGCTGTCCGGCGCCCGCCGACGGCTCGTCCGCCACTGAGGCCACCAACCACCCTTGGGATACTCCACAGATGCCACGCGTGCTTCTCATCGAAGACGACCCCTCGGTACGTGAAGGGGTCGAACTGGGCCTGCGCCGCCGCGGCCACGAGGTACGTTCCGCCGCCACCGGCGAGGCCGGGCTCGCGGCGCTCGGCGAGTTCCGGCCCGATCTGGTGCTGCTGGACCTCATGCTGCCCGGGATGAACGGTGTCCAGGTCTGCCGCCGGGTCCGCCAGGACAGCCAGCTGCCGATCATCATGCTCACCGCGCGCGGCGACGACTTCGACGTCGTCGTCGGCCTGGAGGCGGGTGCCGACGACTACATCGTCAAGCCGGCCCGTACCGAAGTGATCGAGGCCCGGATCCGGGCGGTGCTGCGCCGGATCGAGGAGCCGGGCGGCGGGCGGCCCGCTGTCGAGTTCCACGGTGAGCTCGCCATCGACCGCGCCGGACTCACCGTCGCCAAGTCCGGGCAGCACCTCGCCCTCGCGCCCTCCGAGCTGAAGCTGCTGCTGCATCTCTCCGCCGCCCCTGAACAGGTCTTCAGCCGGCAGCAGTTGCTGGAGCACGTGTGGGAGCACAGCTACCACGCCGACGCACGGCTGGTGGACGCCTGCGTACGGCGGCTGCGCAACAAGATCGAGGATGTGCCGGGCAGTCCCCGCTACATACAGACCCTGCGGGGCTTCGGCTACCGCTTCGGACCGCTGTGAAGTCCGCCCGCGCGGTGAGCACGGGCGCCGGGCCCGGCGCAGGCGAAGGCACTCGCGTCGGCACTGGCGTCGGCTGGGCACGCACCGCCGCGTTCGGGCTGCGTACCCGGCTCGTGCTCGCGTTCCTGCTGGTCGCCGCCGTCAGCGCCGGGACCACCGCCGCGCTGACCTACCGCGAGGCGCGCAACGCCATCGTCGCCACGGCGCAGGACACCGCGGTCGCGTCGTTCCGCGACCAGGTCCAGACGGCGCTCGCCATCGAGCTGCCCGTGGAGCGGGGCTCCCTGCAGGGGCACCTCCGTGACATCGCCCGGAAGGGCAAGCCTCATCCATGGGTGGTCTTCGCCGAGTACGGCTCGCTCCGGGTCTCCTCCGGGACCCAGCCCACCTCCACCGTGATCACCCCTGAGCTGCGGCGCGCGGCCGCGTCCAACCCCCACGGCAGCTTCGAGCGGGTCGACAAGGACGGCACCCCGTATCTGACCATCGCCATGCCCGCCGTGTTCCGGAACGGCGTCGACGGTGTGCTGCCCACCGGGCTCGTCCTGTACGCCGTGATGTCCATGGACGATGCGCAGGCCAACGTCGAGGCCCTGTCCACCGCGGCCCGGGACGGCGCCCTGCCCGGCCTCGCGATCGCGCTGGTGCCCGCCCTGCTCGCCGCGCGGAGTGTGCTGCGGCCCGTCCGCGAGCTGCGGCTGGCCGCCCGCAGCATGGGCAGCGGCCGGCTCGACACCCGCATCCAGGTCCGGGGCAGCGACGAACTCGCCGATCTGGCCCGTACGTTCAACGAGTCGGCGGGCGAGCTCCAACGTTCCGTGGACGAGCTCCAGCAGGCCGAGGCGCGGGCCCGCCGCTTCGCCGCCGACGTCTCGCACGAACTGCGCACCCCGCTCGCCGGGATGCTCGCGGTCACCGAGGTCCTCGACGAGGACGCGGGCCGCCTCGACCCCGACACCGCCCAGGCCGTCCGGCTGATCAGCACCGAGACCGGAAAACTCGCCGTGCTCGTGGAGGACCTGATGGAGATCTCCCGCTTCGACGCGGGCGCGGCCGAGCTGAACACCGACGAGGTCGACGCGGCCGAGACCATCCGCAAGTCCCTGGAGAACCGGCACTGGTCCGGCCAGGTGCGCACCGAGCTGCCCGACGGCATCCGCGCCCGCCTCGACCCGCGCCGCTTCGACATCGTGGTCGCCAATCTCGTCGGCAACGCGCTGCGGCACGGCGCCGCGCCCGTGACCGTACGGCTCGCCACCACGACCCGCGAGGACGGTACGGCCCTGCTGGTCACCGAGGTCGCGGACACCGGCCCCGGGATCAGTCCCGAGGTGCTTCCGCACATCTTCGACCGCTTCTACAAGGCCGACGCCGCCCGTACCCGCTCGACGGGCAGCGGTCTCGGGCTGGCGATCACCCTGGAGAACGTACGCCTGCACGGTGGCACGATCCGCGCCGCGAACGGCCCCGGGGGCGTCGGCGCCGTGTTCACCGTCGGGATACCCCTGGCCGCGGAGGAGGCGACGGCATGAGACGTCTGCCCACCGCGGTCGCGGCGCTGGCAGTGTCGGCCGCGCTGCTGCTCACCGGCTGCGGCATTCAGGAGACCGACGTCATCGAGGCGGGCGGCCCCGCCACCGTCGAGGTCTTTCCCGGCAACGAGCGCAACCGGATGCTGCTCTTCTTCCGCTCCCCGGAGGGCGGGCTGCTGCCCGTGTCCCGGGAGGCGGACGGGCTGTCCGAGGATGCGCGCAGCGATCCGAAGTCCATGGCCAAGACTCTCGCCGCGCTGTTCCAGGGGCCTGTGGAGAACGAGCGCGCGGCCGGACTCACCACCGGGCTGCCCGTACTGCCCGCCGGCAGTGCGCTGCGGGAGGCCGGACCGGCCGCTGACGGCGGGGTCGAGGTCACGCTGTCGATCGCGCTCGACGAGCTCGACGGGACCGCGCTGCGGCAGCTGATCTGCACGATCGCGTACGCCGAGGAGGCGGACGCCAGGATCCTGGTGCACCTGAGGGGCACGGACAGTGCCCTGGAGCCCGCCCAGTGCGACGCCGATGTCGACGCCTCCCGCGCACCGCGCCCGGAAGGCGTGCGGGGCCCGACGCGGATACCGAGTCCGACGGGCGTGCCGGGTTAGGTCGTGTTCTGTGCCCTGTCCGGGCCGCCGGCACGTTTTCGTAGCCGTAGCCGTAGCCGTAGCCGTAGCCGTAGCCGTAGCCGCCCCGTGCCCGTACCCGTCCCGTGCCCGTAGCCGTCCCGGACCCGGACCCGGACGCGGGCGCCGTGGTCAGCCGCGCAGCTCCGCCAGCACCGCGTCGGTGAACGGCGGCCACGCCTCGACCGCCCACGGCCCGAAGGCCCGGTCGGTCAGTGCGACGCACGCGGCCCCCGCGTCCGGGTCGATCCACAGGAAGGTGCCGGACTGGCCGAAGTGCCCGAAGGTACGCGGCGAGGACGTCGCGCCCGTCCAGTGCGGGGACTTGGAGTCCCGGATCTCGAAGCCGAGACCCCAGTCGTTGGGCTTCTGATGCCCGTAGCCCGGCAGGATTCCCGACAGTCCCGGGTGGACGACGGACATCGCCTCCAGGACGGTGCGCGCGTCGAGCAGCCGCGGCGCCTGCACCTCGGCCGCGAACCTCACCAGGTCGTCGACCGTCGAGACGCCGTCCTTGGCGGGCGAGCCGTCGAGCGTCGTGGACGTCATGCCGAGCGGCTCCAGCACGGCCTGACGCAGATACTCCGCGAACGGGATGTCCGTCGCCTTGGCGATGTGGTCGCCCAGTACCTCGAAGCCCGCGTTCGAATACAGCCTGCGGGTGCCGGGCTCGGCCGTCACCCGGTGCTCGTCGAAGGCGAGACCACTGGTGTGCGCGAGCAGATGACGGACCGTGGAACCCTCGGGACCGGCCGGCTCGTCCAGCTCGACCGCGCCCTCCTCGTACGCCACGAGCACGGCGTACGCGGCGAGCGGCTTGGTGACCGAGGCCAGCGGGAAGCGGTGCGCGGTGGGGCCGTACGCACCTGCGACGGTGCCGTCCGCGCGGACGACGGCGGCGGCCGCGGTCGGGACGGGCCAGTTCTCGGTCAACGCCAGGCTCTGCATGCGTACGAGCCTAAAGGGTCAGTCTCATGGCCGGATCGGGGGTGCGGGCGAAGCCGAGCGAGGCGTACAGAGGCTCGCCCTCGGGAGAGGCGCGCAGGTCGACCCGGCTCACGCCGCGCTCCTCGAACCAGCCGAGCAACCCCTCCATGCAGGCGCGCGAGTACCCCTGGCGGCGGTGGCCGGGGTCGGTGGCGACGCTGAAGACGTAGCCGGTGGTGCCGGTGGGGTTGCCGGGGCCGCCGAGCCGGTACTCGATCGTCCCCACCGCGCAGGCGGCGAGCCCGCCGGGCCGGTCGACCACGAAGGCCGTGAGGGTCCCGTCCGGGTCCGCGAGCCGCTGGCGCAGGGTCTCGACGGCGGCGGGCTGCCACCTGGTGTCGTGGTTCGGCGTGACGGACAGCGAGTCGTGCATGACGGTGCGCAGGCGTACCAGCTCTTCGGCGTCGCCAGGGGTCGCGCGGCGTGCGAGGCTCATACGGGTGGAGGCTAAGGGCCTGTCCGGTGGATGGGGGTGCCCGGGCACGCCGGAATTTCCGGTCCCGCTCCGGCTTGCTTGGAGTGCACTCCAACCTTCTAGCGTGGAGGCCATGACGGTGCTGGAGACCACATCCGCGACAACCGACGTCTGCGTTTTCGCGCCCCCGGCCCACCCGAGGCCCGAGGGGCAGGACCACTACACGATCAGCGAGGTCGCCGCCTGGACCGGACTCAGTGCGCACACGCTGCGCTGGTACGAGCGGATCGGGCTGATGCCGCACATCGACCGCTCGCACACCGGCCAGCGGCGCTTCCGCAACCGCGACCTGACCTGGCTGACGTTCGTCGGCAAGCTGCGGCTGACCGGGATGCCGGTGGCGGACATGGTCCGCTACGCCGAGCTGGTGCGCGAGGGCGACCACACCTTCGAGCAGCGGCAGGCGCTGCTGGAGGCGACACGGCGTGACGTACGCGCCCGGATCGCGGAGCTCCAGGACACGCTCGCCGTACTCGACCACAAGATCAGCTTCTACGCGGACGCCCCCAGGGCGCCGGAGAGGGCCTGAACCTCATGACGGACAGCAAGACGACGGCCGGCAAGCTCGAAAAGGTACGGCTCGGAACGGAAGGGCCCGAGGTCGGGCTGCAGGGTCTCGGCTGCATGGGCATGAGCGAGTTCTACGGCGACACGGACGAGGCCGCCGCCCGCGACACCCTGGACGCGGCACTGGAGGCGGGGGTCACGCTCTTCGACACCGCGGACGTGTACGGACGGGGCGTGAACGAGGAGTTCCTGAGGCCGTTCGTGAAGGCCCACCGGGACGAGATCACGCTCGCCACGAAGTTCGCGATCGTGCGGACCGACGATCCGCAGTTCCGGGGTATACGGAACGACCCCGCGTACATCCGTGAGGCGGTGGAAGGCAGCCTCCGGCGGCTGGGGGTCGACGTGATCGACCTGTACTACATGCACCGGCGCGACCCGGCGGTGCCGCTCGCCGACTCGGTCGGTGCGATGGCCGAGCTGGTCGCCGCGGGCAAGGTCAGGCACCTGGGGCTGAGCGAGGTCACCGGCGCGGAGCTGCGGGAGGCGCACGCCGTGCATCCGATCGCGGCGCTCCAGTCCGAGTGGTCGCTGTTCAGCCGTGACGTGGAGCGCAGTGCGGTGAGGGCGGCGGCGGAGCTGGGTGTCGGCGTGGTGCCGTACTCGCCGCTGGGGCGGGGCTTCCTGACCGGCGCGTTCGCGGACGCCGGCACGGACCTGTCCGAGAGCGACTTCCGGCGCTACCTGCCCCGCTTCACCGGGGAGAACGCGGCGGCCAACGCGGCGCTGCTGGAGCCGGTGAAGAAGATCGCGGCGGCGCACGGGGCGACACCCGCGCAGATCGCACTCGCGTGGGTGCAGCAGCGGGCGTCCGTGCACGGGGTGACGGTCGTCCCGATCCCCGGCACACGCAAGCGCACGCGCCTCGCCGAGAACGTGGCCGCGACCCGGATCACGCTGAGCGCGGACGAGCTGGCGCAGCTGGAGCCGATCGCCGAGCAGGTCGTGGGGCACCGGTACCTGGACATGTCGTCGACGCCCGAGGCGCGCGAGTAATCCACCCCCGGGGGGCTTCACCCCCACCCTTACCCGGCCGGTGGGTGGGCACGACCCACCCACCGGCCCGCACCGGATCGCGGTCAGGCCAGCCCCAGCGCGAACGCCCCGAACCCCGCCGCCAGCAGTCCCGCCACCGCCCGGCGCGCCGTCGTCGCACGCGTCCAGGGGGACTCGAAGCCCCGTGCGTACCGCCCGATGAGCACCAGCAGCGCCGCGAACAGCGGCAGCCAGGCCAGCCGGGCCAGGACCCACCCCAGTGAGTCCGGTGCCGTCGTCAGGCCCGCCACGGCGCCCGCGTACGACCCCGGGACCGCCGCCGCGAGCATCGCCGTCTGGTGCCAGCACAGGATCGTCATCGCCGAGAGGTTGATCACGACGACCGGAGCCCACAGCGCCGGCCGCGCGAGCAGCCGACCGAGCCGCTCGCGGAGCAGGATCGCCGCGCCGCTCTGTGCCGCAGCGAGCGCCAGGACCAGCAGCGACGGCGGGTGGGAGTTGGTGCGGGCCTCGCCGGGCACGCCCACCATCGACGCGGGGTAGTGGAAGACGATCAGCAGCGCGGCGAACAGGACCGCCCCTCCGGCCAGCAGCAGCGCCCCGCCCCGCTTCCCGATCCGCTTCTCGCCCCAGGACAGGCCGAGTTGGTACGCGAAGAGCCAGCCCGGGAGGATGTTGAGCGCGCTCAGCCAGGACGGCATGGCATCCGCGTAGGGCCCGTACCGCAGGAAGTCGACGAGGGCGACCGAGCCGAGCAGCGGCGCCGCCGCCCAGCCGCCCATGCGACGGGCGGCGCGCACGCACAGCGGCGTGAGGGCCGTGACGACGACGTACACGCCCACGAACCACAGCGGTTGCACGACCAGGGTCGCTCCGGTGCGCAGGGTGTCCTCCGGCACCCCCGCCACGGACAGGGCGGCGATCAGCGTGGCCCACACGGCGGTGACCCCGAGGACGGGCCGGCCCAGCCGGGCGACGCGGCCGCCCAGCCACTGGGCCGTCGTGTCGGGGCGGCGGTGGTACGAGAGCACCGACGCGTAGCCGCCCACCAGGAAGAAGATTCCCAGCATCTGCAGCCCCCAGCTGACCGGCGCGAAGAAGCCGAACGTGGACAGCGGGCTGGCGTTGTGGATCGCGCCGTCGGCGTCGAGCGTGAAGCCGCCGAGCAGCCAGTGCCCGGTCGGCACGGCCAGCAGCGCGAGGGCGCGCAGGCCGTCGATCGCGCGGTCGCGGTGGGCGGGGGTGGCGGACTCGATCTTTTCGACTGCCCTCGTCAGCGTGCTCGGGGTGCGCGGCGTGCTCGGGGTGCTCGGCGTCTTCATCGGGTCTCTCCCTGTGCGATCGCGGCGAAGGTGCGGAGCGAGGCGGTGCCGGGGACGAAGTAGCCGGAGTGGCCCTCGGCGTCGGTGGCGGGCACGCGGCGGGCGCCGAACGCGGGGTCGGCCGGGTCGTTGCCGTGGCCGAGCCCGAGGAACTCGACGTTCGGCACCTTGGAGATCCAGTCGGAGGGGTCCTTGGCGGCCCAGACCCGGGCAGTCGTGTGCAGATCTTCGACGGTGTCCGCGCGCATGCCGGGCGAGGCGAACACGACGATGTCCGAGGCGTCGACGTCGGCGGCGGCGAGCCCGCACACGACCGAGCCGTAGCTGTGGCAGAACAGCGCGGGCTTCGGCGCGCCGGTCGCGGCGAGGCCCTCGGTGAGACGGGCCAGCCGCTCGGCGCCGGCCTCGGCGAGTGCGCCGGTGGCCGCGTCGACGCCGATGCCGACGGGGGTGGTGTAGCCGGCCCATGCGATCACGGCGGTACCGGAATCAGCCGCGGCGCGCAGCGACTTCGCCATCCCGGCCGGGGTGCCGTACACGTCATGCGTACGGTCGAAGCTCCCCGCGTCGATGTCGGAGCCCGGCACGATCACCGCGACATGGCGGGCTTGCTCCAGATCCCCGTACACCTCGGCGATCTGACCGCGGCCGCGCGGATCGAAGGCGAGTATCTGCCGGCTCTGCCTGCCGTCCGTGAGCAGCCGTCCGTACCGGGCCGGGTCGGCGCGCAGGGCACGGGCGTTGGCCTCGTACCGCAGTGCGACGGGGACGCCGTCGAGGTTGCCGACGACGAGGGGGTGGCGCGTGGCCAGCGCCCGCTGCTGAGCCCCCGTCAGCGAGGCGAAGAAGGCGGCGACTTCGTTCGGCGCGGCGGTGGCCGGGTCGGGCAGCTCCCGTCCCAGGGAGCGGTCCGCCACCCAGGCGGCGGCCCCCGGCGGCGGCCCGGTCACCGGCGTCTGTGCATTGCCGGAGGCCCAGCCCGCGGTCCCCGCGACAACGGTCGTCGTCAGTGCCGCGGCGACCAGGGTCCTCTTGAACCGTCGCATGATCCCCTCTTCCTCCTCCGACTGCGTGGCGGAGAGGAAGGTAGGAAGACGGTGCCTGAGGGAGCGTCACACCGCGGAGCCAACTCCGGGGTGATACCCGGGTAGGGGGTGGACGACCCCGCGGCGATCCCGACGGCGGCGCGCGGCCTTACCCGGCGGGGCCGGCCCGCGGCGCCCCGCAGAGACACCGCGACGGGCCCGCGGCCCCGGGGCGATCCCGCGGCGGCCCCGGGGCTACTGGTCGCCGGGGGTGACCAGTCCGGACTCGTACGCGAAGACGACCGCCTGCGCGCGGTCGCGAAGACCGAGCTTGGCCAGGACGCGGCCGATGTGGGTCTTGACCGTCTGTTCGGCGAGGATCAGACGGCCCGCGATCTCCTGGTTGGACAGGCCGCGGGCGATCAGTGCCAGGACCTCCGTCTCGCGCGGGGTGAGACCGTTCAGGCGGAGCGAGGCGCGGTCCTTGCGCGGGGCGGGGCGCTGGGCGGCGAAGTCGGCGATGAGGCGGCGGGTCACCGAGGGGGCGAGGAGGGCCTCGCCCGCCGCGACGACCCGGACCGCCGAGATGAGGTCGGCGGGAGGGGCGTCCTTCAGCAGAAATCCGGACGCGCCCGCGCGCAGCGCCTCGTAGACGTAGTCGTCCACGTCGAAGGTGGTCAGCATCAGCACCTTGGGGACATGGACGACGCCCGGCGGCGGCTGGAGGATCTCGCGGGCCGCGGCCAGACCGTCCAGCTCCGGCATGCGTACGTCCATGAGGACCACGTCCGGGTGCGTGGAGCGGGCCACATCGACGCCCTGGCGGCCGTCCGGTGCCTCACCGACGACGTCGATGTCCGCCTGCGCGGCCAGCAGCGCCGCGAACCCCGCGCGCACCATGGCCTGGTCGTCGACGATGATCACGCGGATGGTCAAGTCGAGTCCCCCTCGGTCTTCAGCGGCATGCGTGCGGCGATCCGGAAGCCGCCGTCGGGCAGCGGACCGGTGTCCAGGGTGCCGCCGGTCAACCGTACGCGCTCGCGCATGCCGACCAGACCGTGTCCCGTACCGGTCGTCTCCAGCGGCTCGGCCGACCCGGTCGCGGGGCCGTTGACCACCAGCACCGTCAGATACGTGTCGTCGGCCTTGACCGACACCCGGGTCGCCGCGCCCGGCGCGTGCCGCACCACGTTCGCCAGGGCTTCCTGCACGATGCGGTACGCGGAGAGGTCCACCGCCTGCGGCACCTCGCCCAGCTTCGCGGGGAGCGACAGCTCGGCCGGAACTCCGGCCCGTACCGTCGCCTCGACCAGCTGCTGCATCCGGTCGAGCCCCGGCTGCGGCGCCCGCTCGCCCTCGGAGCCGTCGCTGCGCAGCACCGCGAGCAGCCGCCGCATCTCCGAGAGCGACTCCCGCGCGCTGGAGGCGATGGTCGCGAACTCCTCCTGGGCGGCTTCCGGCAGCCCCTGGATCCGGTACGGCGCCGAGTCCGCCTGCACGGTGATCACCGACATGTGGTGCGCCACCACATCGTGCAGCTCGCGCGCGATCCGCGCCCGCTCCTCCAGCAGTGTGCGCTGTGCCCGCTCGGCCTCGCTGATGGTCTCCTGCTCGGCCAGCTTCCGCTGTACGTCGCCGCGTTCGCGCAGTGCCGCTCCGATGACGAGGACCACCCCGCTGAGCACGAACAGCAGCACGCTGCTCGTGTCGCCGTGCTTCGGGGCCAACTGGCCCAGGACGAACCCGACCCCGCCGGTCAGCAGCCAGACCGTGATCAGTGTGCGGCGCGGCTCGCGCAGTGCCAGGGCCAGCATCAGGAAGACGTAGCCGACGACGACCGGCGGGGGCCACGGCCAGATGGTGTCGCGCATCGGCGGCAGGCCCGCGAGGTTGAGGGCGCAGACGATGTCGACCGGGAAGATGATCCACCAGGCCTGCAGCGGCCGGTGCGCGATCAGCAGCAACGGCGCGGCGGACCCGGTGGCGAGCGCCCCGGCGAGTCCGGCGTTCATCCCGTACAGGGCGGTAAGGACATTGATCGTCACCGGCAGCAGCGAGGACGTGAGCGCGAGCACGACGGCGTACGGCAGCACCCGCCGCCACCGCTTCGGGGAGTCGGCGAGCAGCGCGGCCTTCGCGTGCGTGGGGTGTGCGAGGCCCCGCAGGGCCTCCCGCACATAGCGCCGGCCTGCGCCGAGCAGGGCGCCGGAACGAGGCATGGGTGTCTGGGGCATGGCCCGGTCAAGGGTAGGCGGCCGACGGTACGGCGGCGTCATACCGTGGAGCCGGGCGCGATGTCATACCCGGGTATGAGGTCCTCGGCCGGCTGCGACCCGGCGGCCGGGCTCCGACGGCGGCTGCCCCGCCCCCGGTCACCCCGCACGCCCTGACGGCAACCGGCCCGCCCCGGTCACCCCCGCACGTCCCGACGGCGGCCGCCCCGCCCCCGGTTGCCCGCCCCCGGTCACCTTCGTCTCAAGCGCCCCGGCGCCCAAGGGGGTTCGGGGGCGTCAGCCCCCGGAAAGATCCCCCTACAGTTCCGCCAGCAGCTCCGCCTTCTTCGTACGGAACTCCTCGTCCGTCACCAGCCCCGCACTGTGCAGCTCTCCCAGATGACGTATCCGCTCAGCGACCCCCGCGGGGTCGTGCGCGACCGACCCGGGCGGGTGCGGGGACGGAGGGAGCGCGGGGGACGAGCCGCGGACCGCTTCGAGGACCGCCGCGGCGAAGGGGAGGGACTCGTGCACCGGGCCGTAGCCCAGGCCGAAGACGACCGCGGTCGGGTCCTGGTCGGCCTGGGCGGGCTGGTCGGCGGACCCGGACCCCGACCTGGAGCCGGCGCGCGGCAGCAGTCGCAGGTAGCCGTCGAAGACGTCGGGGGAGCGCCACTCGACCCCGCTCAGCTCGGCGACCGGGAAACTCTGGTCGCCCGCCTTCCACTTGGCGGTGGACGCGCCGCTCCACGACCAGCGGAACGACACCTTGTCCCCGTCGAACGTGGCCTTCCCGTCGTACGCCTTGAACTGCAGCGGCGCCGCGACCGAAGACACCAGATACTTCCCGGCGGGCTCAGGACCCGGTTCCGGGAGCATCGCGCGCAGTTCGTCCGCGTAGTACTCGGCGAGCGTCTCGCGGTCCGCCGGCAGCACCAGCCGGTACGGGTCGCAGCCCTCCTTGAGCTGCCCCGCGGCCGCGTCCATCAGCGGATCGGCGCCCGGTCTCGGCACCGCGTGCAGCACCACCGTGCCGCGTTTGCCGGGGGAGAGGGTCACCGACTCCAGCGCTTCGAGGGGGATGCGCCGTTCGCCCAGCGTCTGGAACAGCTTCGGTGTGCCGCGGTTCCCCCGTGTGAAGCGGATGAGTACGGCGTCCGGTTCGAACTCCCAGTCGGCATGAATTCCGGCCAGCACATCACCCATGCGCCTCATCGTATGCGGCGTGCGCCCGCGCGTCGCCCCCGAGCGCAAAGCGGACGTATGCGCCCCGCTTCCGTCCTCTACGCGCGTCAGACCTCTTCCGCACCGTAAATTCCACTGCGACACGCGCTGTTGCCGTCCGCGCAGCTGACCTTCCGGTACGAACCGATGCCTATCTCGGCGAAGTTGCTGAGGCTTTCGGTACCCGGCTCGAAATAGCCGGTGTGCCCGACCGCGCCCGCCGCCGAAAGCACCCGCGCGCCGAAGTCCGGAGCCATCGGATCGGGGCCGTGGCCGAGCCCGCCGACGTTCAGATTCGGCACGTCCTGGATCCAGTCGTCGCTGTCCCGCATCGCCCAGACGCGCGCTTTCGTCCGCAGCTGGGCCGCGCTCTCGGCGCGCATGCCGGGGCTGCCGGCGACGGCCATGTCGGCGACGCGGCCGGGCAGTTCACGGGCGGCGACCCCGCACACCACGGAGCCGTAGCTGTGGCAGAACAACGACACCTTCGTGTCGCGGCCGGGCAGCGCCGAGGTCAGTGCCACCAGCCGTTCGGCGCCGTTCGCGGCGAGCCGTCCGGTCGAGGCGTCCAGCCCGATCCCGGCCGGCGAGGTGTAGTCGGCCCAGGCGATGACCGCGGTACTGATGGAGGGCGCGGCGGCCTGCTCCGCGGCGTACAGCGACTGCGCCATGCCCACCGGGGCCGTGTACTTGCGCCGGGTCTTCTCGAACGTCAGGAGAGTGGTGTCGACGCCCGGGACGATCACCGAGACCCGCTGGGCGCGGTCGAGACTGCCGAAGACCTCGGCGACCCGGCCCTTGCCGGACGGGTCGAAGGCGAGGATCTGCCGGCCCGGGCTCAGTAGCGACTCGTACCGGTGCATCCGCCGGCCCGCCTCGAGGCGGCCGTCCGTGGAGAGCCTGCTGTCGTGCATCCGCGACTGCTCCACCTGGCGCGCCTGGGCGAGCGCGACGCGGTTGGCCCGGTAGCGCAGTGTGACCGGGGCGCCGTTGAGGTTGCCCACCACGAGCGGGTGACGGTCCGCCAGCGCGGCCGCCTGCCGCTTGCTGATGGACGCGAAGAATCCGGCCAGCAGAGCGGGCGGCGAGTCGGGGTCGGGCAGCGCCCGAGTGCCTATCCGGGCGTGGTCCCAGGCGGCGAGTGCGACGTCTCTGGGTTCGCCGGGACCGCGCTGATGTCGTACGGCGGTCCAGCCGGTGGTGGCCAGCAGCACGAAGACGACGGCAAGAGCGAGGAGGGCGCGCCAGACGTTCAGTGTGGGGGAGGAGTCGAAAGCAGTCACTGGGGGGACAGCCTAGGGGCCGCTCGGGGACGCTCGCGAAGACCGTGAGAGAGATCACGCGCCCGAGGGGCGGAGAGGGGCGTGTGGCTACTTTCCGTGTGCGCCGGTCGTACGCTCTGGTGTGCCCGGAGTCGTCGAACGGGCGGCTGATGAACGCCAGTCCGCGGCGAGCGCGGGAGCCAGGTGGTCGAGGTAGCTCTCGGTCAGTTCCCGGATGGCGTCCATGCTGGGGTCCTCGCCCTGCCCCCAGAGCCGGCCGGTCACCCGCATCACTCCGGTGAACGCGGCGACGGCGACCCGCGGCCGGGGGTCGGAGTCCACGTCGAGGCCCTCGCGGTCGGCGATCAGCCGGGCGACCTCCTCGTCCAGCTCCGCGGAGCGGCGCAGATGGACGGCGAGCAGTGCGGGCGTCGACTCGATCATCCGGTACGTCCGCATGTACAGATCGACGGGGACGACCGCCTCGATGGCCTCGCCGAGGTTGTCCCAGGCGGTCCGCACCGAGTTGCGCATCGCCGCGAACGGGCCCTCCTCGGCCGGCCGTTCGCGCAGGGCCGCCACGAAGTGGGACTCGACCATCTCCTGGACGGCGAAGGCGGCCTCTTCCTTGTTGGCGAAGTACCGGAAGAAGGTCCGCTGGGAGACCTCGACGGCGTCGGCGATCTCGTCGACGGTGGTGTGCTCGTACCCCTGTGTCGTGAAGAGCTCGAGCGCGGCGCGCAGCAGGGCGTCGCGGGTGCGCTGCTTCTTCAGCTCACGCAGTCCGGTTCCCGTCACCTCTCGGCCTTCTCTCTGCTGTCATTGCGCCGCTTTTCCCAGCTCAGCGTACCTGTGAGCTACATGACAGTTACCGACTCATGAAATGCTTTGTCAACTGTCAGTCGCTGACATTAGCTTGGAACGCATGACTAGTCAGACCACCGTCGAAAAGGCGCCGGCGGACCACGGTCCCGTACCGGCGCCGGCCAAGGGGCTCCGCGGCCACCCCTGGCTGACGCTCTTCGCCGTGGCCATCGGCGTGATGATGGTCGCGCTGGACGGCACGATCGTCGCGATCGCCAACCCGGCCATCCAGAAGGACCTGGGCGCCTCGCTCGCCGATGTCCAGTGGATCACCAACGGTTATCTGCTGGCGCTCGCAGTCGCGCTGATCACCGCCGGCAAGCTCGGTGACCGCTTCGGCCACCGCCAGACCTTCCTCATCGGCGTCTCGGGCTTCGCCCTCGCCTCCGGGGCCATCGGCCTCTCCGACTCCATCGCTCTGGTGGTCACCTTCCGCGTGCTCCAGGGCCTCTTCGGCGCCCTGCTGATGCCGGCCGCGCTCGGCCTGCTGCGCGCCACGTTCCCCGCCGAGAAGCTGAACATGGCGATCGGCATCTGGGGCATGGTCATCGGCGCCTCCACGGCCGGCGGCCCGATCCTCGGCGGCGTGCTCGTCGAGCACGTCAGCTGGCAGTCCGTCTTCTTCATCAACGTGCCGGTCGGCGTCGTCGCGCTGGTCCTCGGACTGGTCATCCTCAAGGACCACCGCGCCGAGAACGTGCCGAGGTCCTTCGACATCCCCGGCATCGTGCTGCTGTCCGGCGCGATGTTCGCCCTGATCTGGCCGCTCATCAAGGCCGGAGAGTGGGGCTGGGGCTCGGTGAGCACCCTGGGCTGGCTCGCCGGGGCGCTGGTCCTCTTCGCGCTGTTCGCCGTCTGGGAGAGCAAGGTCGGGGAGCCGCTCATCCCGCTGCGGCTGTTCCGCTCCGTCCCGGTCTCCGCGGGCACGGTGCTGATGGTGCTGATGGCCTTCGCCTTCATGGGCGGCCTGTTCTTCGTCACCTTCTATCTGGCGAACGTGCACGGCATGAGCGCCGTCGACAGCGGTCTGCATCTGCTGCCGCTCACCGCGATGATGATCGTCTCGTCGCCGCTCGCCGGAGCGCTCATCACCAAGTTCGGCCCGCGCATCCCGCTGGTCGGCGGCATGGTGTGCACGACCGTCGCGATGTTCGGCATGACCACTCTTTCGGCGGACACCGGCACGCTGCCGATGTCCGTCTGGCTGGCCCTCCTCGGTCTCGGCCTCGCGCCGGTCATGGTCGGCGCCACCGAAGTCATCGTCGGCAACGCGCCGCTGGAGCTGTCCGGTGTGGCCGGCGGTCTGCAGCAGGCCGCCATGCAGGTCGGCGGCAGCCTCGGTACGGCGGTGCTCGGCGCGGTCATGTCGGCCAGGGTCGGCTCCGACCTCGCCGGGAACTGGGCGGACGCGAAGCTTCCGCCGCTCCCGCCCGAGCAGCTCGCCAAGGCGAAGGAAGCGGTCGAGGTCGGGATGGCCCCGGTCGCCCCTCAGACCCCGAAGCCGGTCGCCGCGCAGATCACCGAAGTCGCGCACGACACCTTCATTTCGGGGATGCACATGGCCTTCACCGTCGCCGGAATCGTCGCGGTGCTGGCCGCCGGGGTCGCTCTCTTCACCAAGCGCGGTGAGAACGCGGACGCAGGTGCGGGCGCGGCCCACATCTGACGTCAATCGCGTGGTGCGACAGTCCCGCCGGATGCCTCCGGCGGGGCTGTCGCCTATCCGGGTGACCGTCCACGGCAGCCCTTCCGCGTCCCCGTCACCACCGGTCAGGGTTGCGGGTAAGTGATCCACGACGACACGGGGGTTGATCCACCATGCGTACGACCGTCCTCGCCGCCGCCCTGGCCGCGACCGCCCTTCTGGCGCCCACCGCCTCCGCCGCGCCCCGGCCCGCGCCCGGCGCCTGCGGCCCCGGCGAGCTGTGCCTCTGGCAGGAGCCCGACTTCGAGGGGACCAGGCACGTGTACGACCTGTCCGGGCTCGACATCGAGTCCTGCGTCCTGCTCCCCGCCGGCACCACCGCCCAGGCCCTCGCCAACCGCACCGGACGGCCCGTCACCACCTACCAGTCGGCGGAGTGTGCGGAGACCGGCGAGTTCGACACGTACCCGGGCGGCGGCACCTGGGTGCCGCAATCCCCGTACAAGGTGCGGGCGTTCAAGCTGTGGGAGACGTAGGGGCCTGCCCGGGCATGTCGGGCACGGCGCGCGTCGCTCCCGACAGTTGCGCCACCTCCGCCCGCAGCTCCTGGACCTCCCTGGTCAGGGCTTCGAGGAGCGCCGTCTGCCGGCGCTCCTCGGCGTTGTCGAGCTCGAAGCGGGAGATGAACCAGGCCGCGATGTTCGCCGTCACCACACCGAGCAGGGCGATCCCGGACAGCATCAGCCCGACCGCGAGCACCCGCCCGAGGCCCGTCGTCGGTGCGTGGTCCCCGTATCCCACCGTCGTCATCGTGGTGAACGACCACCACACGGCGTCACCCAGCGTCTTGATGTTCCCGTCGGGCGCGTCCCGTTCGACATGCAGCACCGCGAGCGAGCCGAACATCATCAGCCCGACCACCGCCCCCGCCACATAGGTGGTCAGAGTGATCTGCGGCGCCATCCGGGCCCGCCGCCCCACCAGCAGCAGCGTCGAGACCACCCGCAGCAACCGCAGCGGCTGCACCAGCGGGAGGAGCACCGCCAGCAGATCCAGCGGATGCTTCCGGACGAACAGCCGCTTGTACGGCGCCAGCGTCAGCCGTACGACGTAGTCGAAGGCGAACGCGCCCCACACCACCCACTCCACGACGATGCAGACCTGATGCACCCAGCGCTGTGCGTCGGGCGCCACGATCGGCACGGCGTACGCGACGCCGAACACCACGGCGAGCACGATCAGTGGCCCCTGCGTACGCGCTTCCCAGCGGACCTGGGCCGTTCGTTCCTTCATGGGGCGCATCGTAAAGGTGCGCGGGGGGACGAAGTCCCCCCGCGCGTGAAGCTACGCGTCTCCGCCCGCCGCACCCGGGTCGGCCGCCGCCACGTCCAGCAGCTGGTAGCGGTCCACCGCCTGCTTCAGCACGGAGCGGTCGACCTTGCCGTCCTTGGCGAGCTCGGTGAGCACCGCCAGCACGATCGACTGCGCGTCGATGTGGAAGTAACGGCGCGCAGCACCGCGGGTGTCCGCGAAGCCGAAGCCGTCCGCGCCCAGCGAGCTGTAGCGGCCCGGCACCCAGCGGGAGATCTGATCCGGCACCGACCGCATCCAGTCGGAGACGGCCACGAACGGGCCCTCCGCGCTGCTGAGCTTCTGCGTCACGTACGGGACGCGCTGCTCCTCCTCCGGGTGGAGCAGGTTGTGCTCCTCCGCCGCGACGGCGTCGCGCCGCAGTTCGTTCCAGGACGTCGCCGACCACACGTCGGCCCGTACGTTCCACTCTTCGGCGAGCATCTTCTGGGCCTCGAGCGCCCACGGCACCGCGACACCGGACGCCAGGATCTGCGCCGGGACCGCACCGGCCTCGCCCGCCTTGAAGCGGTGGATGCCCTTGAGGATGCCCTCGGCGTCCACGTCCGCCGGCTCCGCGGGATGCTGGATCGGCTCGTTGTAGACGGTCAGGTAGTAGAAGACGTCCTCGCCGTGCGGGTGCTCGTCGTCGGAGCCGTACATCCGCCGCAGACCGTCCTTGACGATGTGGGCGATCTCGAAGCCGAAGGCCGGGTCGTAGGCGACACAGCCGGGGTTCGTGGAGGCCAGCAGCTGCGAGTGGCCGTCCGCGTGCTGCAGACCCTCACCGGTCAGGGTCGTACGTCCCGCGGTCGCACCCAGCACGAAACCGCGCGCCAGCTGGTCGGCCATCTGCCAGAACTGGTCGCCGGTCCGCTGGAAACCGAACATCGAATAGAAGACGTAGACCGGGATCAGCGGCTCGCCGTGCGTCGCGTACGCCGAGCCGGCGGCGATCAGCGAGGCCGTGCAGCCCGCCTCGGAGATGCCGTCGTGCAGCATCTGACCGGTCGGGGACTCCTTGTACGCGAGCAGCAGGTCACGGTCCACTGCCTCGTACTGCTGGCCCAGCGGGTTGTAGATCTTCGCGCTCGGGAAGAACGAGTCCATTCCGAACGTGCGGTACTCGTCCGGCGCGATCAGCACGAACCGCCTGCCGATCTCCTTGTCCCGCATCAGGTCCTTCAGCAGCCGGACGAACGCCATGGTGGTGGCGATCGACTGCTGACCGGAACCCTTCTTCACAGCCGCGTACGTCTTCTCGTCCGGCAGGACCAGCGGCTTCGACCGCACGACCCGGGTCGGGACGTACCCGCCCAGCGCCTTGCGGCGGTCGTGCATGTACTGGATCTCCTCCGAGTCGCGGCCCGGGTGGTAGTACGGCGGCGGGCCGTCCTCGAGCTGCTTGTCGGTGATCGGCAGCCGCAGCCGGTCGCGGAAGCCCTTGAGGTCGTCGACCGTCAGCTTCTTCATCTGGTGGGTCGCGTTGCGGCCCTCGAAGTTCGGACCGAGCGTCCAGCCCTTGACGGTCTGGGCGAGGATCACGGTCGGCTGGCCCTTGTGGGCGCGGGCCGCCGAGTACGCCGCGTAGATCTTCTTGTGGTCGTGGCCGCCGCGTCCCAGCATCAGGATCTGGTGGTCGGTCATGCCGTCGACCATGGCGCGCAGCCGGTGGTCGTCGCCGAAGAAGTGCTGACGGATGTAGGCACCCGTCTCGGTCGCGTACGTCTGGAACTGACCGTCCGGCGTCGTGTTCAGCTTGTTGACCAGGATGCCGTCGCGGTCCTGCGCGAGCAGCGGGTCCCAGGAGCGGTCCCAGACCAGCTTGATCACATTCCAGCCGGCACCGCGGAACTGCGACTCCAGCTCCTGGATGATCTTGCCGTTGCCGCGCACCGGGCCGTCGAGGCGCTGCAGGTTGCAGTTGACCACGAAGGTCAGATTGTCCAGGCCCTCACGGGCGGCGATGGACAGCTGGCCCAGCGACTCGGGCTCGTCCATCTCGCCGTCGCCGAGGAAGGCCCAGACGTGCGACGCGGAGGTGTCCGCGATCCCGCGCGCCTCCATGTAGCGGTTCATCCGGGCCTGGAAGATCGCGCCGAGCGGGCCGAGGCCCATCGACACGGTCGGGAACTCCCAGAATCCCGGCATCAGCCGCGGGTGGGGGTACGACGACAGACCGTTCGGGTACTTCGACTTCTCCTGGCGGAAGGCGTCGAGCTGCGTCTCGCCCAGCCGGTCCAGGAGGAACGCCCGCGCGTAGATACCGGGCGAGGCGTGGCCCTGGAAGAAGATCTGGTCGCCGCCGTCGCCCTCGTCCTTGCCGCGGAAGAAGTGGTTGAAGCCCACGTCGTAGAGGGAGGCGGAGGAGGCGAAGGTGGCGATGTGCCCGCCGACGCCGATTCCGGGGCGCTGTGCGCGCGACACCATCACCGCGGCGTTCCAGCGGGTCGCGTTGAGGACCTTGCGCTCGATCTCCTCGTTGCCGGGGAAGAACGGCTCGTCCTTGGTCGCGATGGTGTTCACGTAGTCCGTGCTGCGCATCTCGGGCACGGCCACGCGCTTCTCGCGAGCCCTCTCGATCAGACGCAGCATGAGGTAGCGGGCGCGCTCACGGCCGCGCTCGTCCACGGCGGCGTCGAGCGAGTCGAGCCATTCCCGGGTCTCCTCCGGATCGAAATCCGGGACCTGGCTCGGAAGGCCGCCAATGATGATCGGGTTGCGATCGGATCCGGAAGCCACGCTTTTCCCTCGCTGGTCGGTTGCTGTGTCGTTTCGCCGGTCACCATCGTGTACCCCCGGGGAGCAAAACGTCATCTCTACCGAACGGTAACCAACCACCCCCGATTGGCGGACCGCGGGCTCGGAAGCGTACAAAGGTGGCGAAGGGGTGAGTGGATCTCACCAGGGCGGACGGAGCCCCGGCCGGTAGTTGCGGCGAGACGGCCGTAAACGTCACCGTTTCGGCGGTCTCAACGGCCGGGTACTTGCGCGATCCGTCCCGCCCGTGTGGACTACGGCCAATGCCTCGCGTACGCGCGCGGCTGAAGCATTTTCCGAAACAAGATCAGGAGGCAAGCCGTGAGCGCGACCGCGGACCACGCGGAGGAGCGGACCAACCCGGCGGCGAGGCTGGGGTTCGAGCCCGGACAGGTGGTCCAGGAGATCGGCTACGACGATGACGTCGAGCACGAGCTCCGTGAGGGCATTGAGGCCGTGATCGGCCAGGAAATCGTCGACGAGGACTACGACGACGTCGCGGACGTCGTCCTGCTCTGGTTCCGCGACGAGGACGGCGACCTTACGGACGCACTCGTGGACGCCATCGGTCTGGTCGACGACGGCGGAACGGTCTGGCTGCTGACGCCGAAGACCGGCCGTGACGGCTACGTCGAGCCCAGCGACATCAACGAGGCCTCCCAGACGGCGGGCCTGTCGCAGACCAAGAGCATCAATGCGGGCAAGGACTGGACCGGCAGCAGGCTGGTCACGCCCAAGTCCAAGCGCTGAGGCGCAGCTGTAGAGGGCCCCCGCCGACGACCGTCGGCGGGGGCCTTGTGCGTAGGGTGGACGCCACCGGCACGGACCGGTGCCGGAGCGGCCAGTGAAGGGATGCGTGAGTCATGGCGATCGAGGTCGGCACCTTGGCCCCGGACTTCGAGCTGAAGGACAACCACGGGCGGACGGTGACCCTCGCCGAGTTCCGTGGTGAGAAGAACGTGGTGCTCCTCTTCTACCCCTTCGCCTTCACGGGCGTGTGCACCGGTGAGCTCTGCGCACTGCGCGACGAGCTGCCGCGGTTCGTCAACGGCGACACCCAGCTGCTCGCCGTCTCCAGCGACTCCATCCACACCCTGCGGGTCTTCGCGGAACAGGAAGGCCTGGAGTACCCGCTGCTGTCGGACTTCTGGCCGCACGGCGAGGTCTCGCGGGCGTACGGAGTCTTCGCCGAGGACAAGGGCTGCGCGGTGCGCGGCACCTTCATCATCGACAAGGAGGGCGTGGTGCGCTGGACCGTGGTCAACGCCCTGCCCGACGCGCGGGACCTGACCGATTACGTCAAGGCCCTCGACACTCTGTGACTCCCCGGCCCCGGGCCGCAGTGCTTGTCCGGGGGACACCCACCCGGAACCCCCGGCCGCTGTGCTTGTCCGGGGGACACCCCCCGGAACCCCCGGCCGAAAGACTGTTTCGTCCGGGAACCGGTCACTAGGATCCAGTCGTTGATCCGAATGCCAACGCACGACGGGGGCGCTGCCCCTGAAAACCATATGGGAGGACTCGTGGGAGTCAGCCTCAGCAAGGGCGGCAACGTCTCGCTGACCAAGGCCGCCCCCAACCTGACCGCGGTCACCGTCGGTCTCGGCTGGGACGTCCGTACCACCACCGGTACCGACTTCGACCTCGACGCCAGCGCCCTGCTGGCCAACGCCGAGGGCAAGGTCACCGCCGACGGCAACTTCGTCTTCTTCAACAACCTGAAGAGCCCCGACGGCTCGGTCGAGCACACCGGTGACAACCTCACCGGTGAGGGCGAGGGCGACGACGAGCAGATCAAGGTGAATCTGAGCGGAGTCCCGGCCGACGTCCAGAAGATCGTGTTCCCCGTCTCGATCTACGACGCCGAGACCCGCCAGCAGTCCTTCGGCCAGGTGCGCAACGCGTTCATCCGCGTCGTGAACCAGGCCAACGGCGAGGAGCTCGCCCGGTACGACCTGAGCGAGGACGCCTCGACCGAGACCGCCATGGTCTTCGGTGAGCTGTACCGCAACGGAGCGGAGTGGAAGTTCCGCGCCATCGGCCAGGGGTACGCCTCGGGTCTGCGCGGCATCGCGCAGGACTTCGGCGTCAACGTCTGAGCCGACATCACCTCAGTGTCCGGCGCCGCACACCATCCGTGCGGCGCCGGACGCGCCTGTAGTTCCGTACATCCAGGGGAGGACTCACCGTCATGGGCGTCACGCTCGCCAAGGGAGGCAACGTCTCCCTCTCCAAGGCCGCACCTAACCTCACCCAGGTCCTCGTCGGGCTCGGCTGGGACGCACGCTCCACCACCGGAGCACCCTTCGACCTCGACGCCAGCGCGCTGCTCTGCCAGTCGGGGCAGGTGCTCGGTGACGAGTATTTCGTGTTCTACAACAATCTGACGAGCCCGGAGGGTTCGGTCGAGCACACCGGTGACAACCTCACCGGCGAGGGCGAGGGGGACGACGAGTCGCTCATCGTGGACCTCTCCAAGGTGCCAGCCCACTGCGACAAGATCACCTTCCCGGTCTCGATCCACGATGCCGACAACCGTGGCCAGACGTTCGGCCAGGTCAGCAATGCCTTCATCCGCGTGGTCAACCAGGCGGACGGCCAGGAGCTCGCCCGCTACGACCTGAGCGAGGACGCCTCGACCGAAACCGCGATGATCTTCGGCGAGCTGTACCGCTACGGCGGCGAATGGAAGTTCCGGGCCGTAGGGCAGGGGTACGCGTCGGGGCTCCGGGGCATCGCTCTAGACTTCGGAGTCAATGTTTCCTAAAACATTGCTCCGGCCCGGTCCAAGTCCGGGCCCGCCCTCAGGGTCTTGTGCTGGGGGTCCGGGGGTCGCCCCCCGGGAGACATCAGCGTGGAGCCGCGTGCGGCACGGGGGAGACCCGCTACGGCGGGGCCCGTACAACCGATGGGATAGGCAGTGGTCCTGAGAACATTCGGCTGGTCGTTCGCCATTACAGCGATCGGCCTTGCATTCGCCGCCTGGCAGTGGGGGTGGGAGGCGTTCGGGATCGTCCTGATCCTGTCGGTCCTCGAGATCTCGTTGTCGTTCGACAACGCGGTCGTCAACGCCGGAATCCTGAAGAAGATGAATGCCTACTGGCAGAAGATCTTCCTCACGGTCGGCGTGCTCATCGCGGTATTCGGTATGCGGCTGGTCTTCCCCGTCGCGATCGTCGCCATCAGTGCCAAGGTCGGGCCCATCGAGGCCGTGAACCTCGCGCTGGACGAGCCCGAGAAGTACGAGGCCCTGGTCACCGACGCGCACCCGGCCATCGCGGCCTTCGGTGGCATGTTCCTGCTGATGATCTTCCTCGACTTCATCTTCGAGGAGCGGGACATCAAGTGGCTCGCCTGGCTGGAGCGCCCGCTCGCCAAGCTCGGCAAGATCGACATGCTGTCGGTCTGCATCGCCCTGATCGCCCTGCTGATCAGCGCCATGACCTTTGCGACCCACGCCCACACCAGCACCGGCTACGCGGACAAGTCCGCCACCGTGCTGCTCTCCGGCGTCGCCGGTCTGATCACGTATCTGATCGTCGGCGGCCTCTCCGGCTACTTCGAGAACAAGCTGGAGGAAGAGGAGGAGCGCGAGCACGAGGAGGAGGAGAAGGCCAAGGCCGAGGGCAAGCAGGTCTCGGCGGTCGGCCTGGCCGGCAGGGCGGCGTTCTTCCTCTTCCTGTACCTGGAAGTCCTGGACGCGTCGTTCTCCTTCGACGGCGTGATCGGCGCCTTCGCCATCACCAACCACATCTTCTGGATGGCGCTCGGCCTCGGTATCGGCGCCATGTACGTCCGGTCGCTCACGGTCTACCTGGTCCGCCAGGGCACCCTCGACGACTACGTCTACCTGGAGCACGGCGCGCACTACGCGATCGGCGCCCTCGCCGTCATCCTGCTCGTCACCATCGAGCACGAGATCAGCGAGATCATCACCGGTCTCATCGGCGTCGTGCTGATCGCCTGGTCCTTCCTCTCGTCGGTGATGCGCAACCGGCGGCTCGCGGCGGAAGAGTCCGAGGAGAAGGAGCTCGCGGCGAAGGAAGTGTGACGCCGCAGGGTTTGAGGAACGCTCTCAGCGGGGCGGCCAGGAGGCACACCGGCCTCCGGGCCGCCCCTCGCGGTTGTATCGGGACCGGCCCTAGCGGGGCCGGCGCAGGCAGGGGTGGGACATGGCCTTCTGGGACGGTTTGTGGCGCGGCAGGGCAGCGCAGTTCGACTCGGGCAGTGCCTCGACCAACTCCATCCAGCTGACCAGAAGGCACCCCCAGGTCTCGCTCAGCAAGCAGGGCGCCGCCACCGGAAACCTCCGGGTCAACCTCTCGTGGCGGATGCGGACGTCCGACATCGAGGGCCGCTCCAAGCAGAGCGGCCGGCTGCTGAGGCACCCCTTCAAGCTCTTCAAGCCCGATGTGGTCCAGGCGCACACCCAGGGCGTGGTCAATGTGGACCTCGACCTCGGCTGCCTCTACGAGCTGACGGACGGCAGCAAGGGCGTGGTGCAGCCGCTGGGCAGCTTCTTCGGCAGTCTCAATGAGCCGCCCTTCGTGCGGCTCAGCGGCGACGACCGGTTCGGCGCCCCCTCCGGCGAGACGCTGTTCGTCAATCTCGACCACCGTGAGTCGGTCAAGCGGCTGCTGTTCTTCGTCTACATCTACGACCGGACCCCGGCGTTCGACCGTACGCACGCGAAGGTGACGCTCTACCCGAGCAACGGGCCGCGCGTGGAGATCGAGCTGGACGAGCGCGCCCCGCAGGCCCGCTCGTGCGCCGTCTTCATGGTGGAGAACGTCAAGGGCGAGCTGATCGTGCGCCGTGAGGTGAAGTTCGTGTACGGCTTCCAGGCCGAGCTGGACCGGCTGTACGGCTGGGGACTGCAGTGGGGCCGCGGCTACAAGACCAAGATCTGAGCAGCCGATCTGAGCAGTCGATCCGAGCAGCCGCCCGCCTGCCGCTACTGCCGGATGAACTGGGGACCCATCGGGGGCAGCCGGAAGTTCGGGTCGGGCGCCGGGGCGGCCGCGGCGGCGGGCTGCGGGTAGCCGTACGCGGGCTGCGGATCCGCGGTGGGCGCCGTCGCCGGCTGCGGATAGCCGTACGCGGGGCGCGTCGCCGGAGAAGCGGGCTGGGGGTAGCCGTAGGCCGGCTGGGTCGCGGGCGAGGCCGGCTGCGGGTAGCCGTAGCCGGGCTGTGCCTCCGGCTGCGGCTGTGCCTGCGGCTGGGTCTGAGCCTGTGGCTGGGCCTGGGCCTGGGCCTGGGTCTGAGCCTGAGCTTGCGGCTGCGGCTGAGCCTGGGTCTCGGGCCGGGCGGGCGGCTCCTCCGCCGGGGTGCTGTCGTCCACCGAGATGCCGAAGGCCGTGGCCAGGCCGATCAGCCCGGTCGGGTAGCCCTGACCCACCGCGCGGAACTTCCAGCCCTCTCCGCGCCGGTACAGCTCACCGCAGATGATCGCGGTCTCCTCGCCGGTCTCCGGCCGGACGTCGAACACGGCCAGCGGTTCGCCGTCCGACGTCGCGGCGTCGTACAGCATGATCCGCAGATCCGGTACGCCCGAGAAGGTGCCGCCGTCGGAGGAGGCCGCGATGACCACCTGGTCGACCGAGGCGTCCAGCGAGCCGACATCCGCCTGGACGGTGTCGGTGAGCCCATCGGCGAGACGCTTCTTGGGCAGCAGCCGCACCAGCCCGGAGGGGTGGCGGGGCTGGTTGTAGAAGACGAAGTCCTCGTCGGCGCGCACACGGCCGTCGGAGCCGAGCAGCAGGGCGGAGGCGTCCACGTCCGGGACCCCGGCGCCGGTGGTCCAGCGCAGAACGGCTCGGACAGCGGTCGCCCCGAGCGGAACGTTGGAGCCCTTCAGCATCGCGTGCGTCATGCCCGTCATCCTGCCTTCCCACGCCCCGCACGGACAACGCGGGGGCGCCAGGGCATGTCCCGGCCCGGTACGGGGCAGCCTGTGTCGGGGACGCGAAGGGGACGAGTTACCTGGATTTCATGCCCTTGGGGAACTCTTGACACCTGTCCCTACGTACTATTACCGGCCACCAAACGACAGGGCCGCACAGGCAGTACGGGGGACTCAGATGCGTCATTTCGGGTATATCCCGACCACTGCCCGGAAGGAATTGTTCTACCAGGAGCCGTCCGAATTCGATGCCGACTCCCCTGCCCGGATGCTCGCCTGCGCGCTCGGAGCGACGCTCTACAGCCCGGCGACCCGGCCGCGACTCGCGGACGACGTGATCAAGCAGGGCGCGCGCGGAGTCGTCTCCATGGTGCTCTGCCTGGAGGATTCGATCGACGACGCCGAGGTATCCGACGCCGAGGAGAACCTGGTCCGCCAGTTCGCCCACCTCGACGCGCGCGGCGTCGAGGTGCCGCTGCTCTTCATCCGGGTGCGCGAATCCGGCCAGATCGAGGACCTCGTCCGGCGTCTCGGTGACTCGGTCCGGCTGTTGTCCGGATTCGTACTCCCCAAGTTCACCGAAGAGCGCGGCGCCCCGTTCCTGGAGGCCCTCGGCGCCGCGGAGGCCGCGACCGGCCGCCGGCTGTACGCGATGCCGGTGCTCGAATCGCCGGAGCTGCTCCACCTGGAGTCCAGGTCCGAGACGCTCGCCGGCATCTCCCGCGCCGTCGCCAGGCACCGGGAGCGGATTCTCGCGCTCCGCCTCGGCGTCACCGACTTCTGCTCGGCGTACGGACTGCGCCGCTCGCCCGACATGACAGCGTACGACGTCAAGATCGTCGCCCATGTCATCGCGGACGTCGTCAATGTCCTCGGCCGCGCCGACGGGAGCGGATTCACCATCACCGGCCCCGTCTGGGAGTACTTCCGCCTCCAGGAGCGGATGTTCAAACCGCAGCTCCGGCGCAGCCCGTTCCTCGAGGTACGGGCCGAGAAGCTGCGCACCACGCTGATCGAGCACGACCTGGACGGACTTCTGCGGGAGATCGAGCTGGACCGCGCCAACGGGCTGCTCGGCAAGACCTGCATCCACCCCTCCCACGTACTGCCCGTACACGCACTGTCAGTGGTCAGTCATGAGGAGTTCAGCGACGCGCAGGACATCCTTCGCCCCGAGCGGGGAGGAGGAGGGGTGATGCGTTCGGCGTACACGAACAAGATGAACGAGGTGAAGCCGCACCGCGCCTGGGCGGAGCGCACGCTGCTGCGCGCCGAGGTGTTCGGCGTCGCTCGTGAGGACGTGGGCTTTGTGGAGCTGCTCACCGCTGGTCTGGCAGGCTGATGACGGAGGTATACGAAGCAGTGGTGTGGTCGGGTAGCTGGGTTTCCCAGCGGCTGGGAGTGGAGCTCGTCGGAAACGGTGACGGTGCCGACGGCGAGCTGAGGTCGCTGCTGGGCCTGGCCCTGCGGCGCAACCCGAAGCGGGCACACCTGCTGGTGTCGCATGTACTGGGCAAGCATGTGCCGCAGAGCCCGGCCGTCGTGTACGGATACGGGTTCGCGCTCGGCCTGCGCGTACGCGAGCTGCTCGGGCATGAGGAGGCCGCGCGCGCCGTGGTCCTCGGCTACGCGGAGACCGCGACCGGCCTCGGCCACTCGGTCGCCGACGGGCTGGGCCTCGCGCCCTATCTGCACTCGACGCGGCGCCCCGTCGACGGCCTCGCCAAGGCCGGTGGCTTCGAGGAGTCGCACTCCCACGCCACCTCGCACCTCCTGCTCCCGGAGGACCCGAAACTGCTGGCGGGCGAGGGTCCGCTGGTCCTGGTGGACGACGAGTTCTCCACGGGCAACACCGTGCTGAACACGATCCGCGACCTGCACGAGCGCTACCCGCGCAAGCGGTACGTGATCGTCGCCCTCGTCGACATGCGCTCGGCGGCCGATCTGGGCCGCATTGAGGCCTTCGCGAAGGAGATCGACGCCCGGATCGACCTGGTGGCCACGGCCGAGGGCACGGTGCGCCTGCCGGCGGGGGTCCTGGAGAAGGGCCGGCGCCTGGTGGCGGAGCACGAGGCCGCGACGGCGGCCGAGGGCGCCACCGCTCCGGCCGCGGCCCGGGATGCCGCCGAGTCCCGCCCGGGCGATGCCGCGCCGCGCGCGGCCGAGCGGTCCGGCGCAGCGGCGTCCGCCGTGCGCGTGGACCTCGGCTGGCCGGCCGGAGTTCCCGACGGCGGGCGGCACGGCTTCACGCCGGTGCACCGCGTCGAGCTGGAGGCGGCCCTGCCGGACATGGCGGCGCGTATCGCCGAGGCGCTCGGCGCCACGGCGCCGGACCACGCGACGCCCGGCTCGCCGGTTCATGGGGAGGCTCCCCGGGCGGCCGGTCCCGAAGAGCAGGGCACCGCCGCGCGGCAGCGCGTTCTCGTGCTCGGGTGCGAAGAGCTGATGTACGCGCCGCTGCGGCTCGCGCAGGCGCTGGAGAAGGCTGCCGGGGCCGTGGCCGAGGTGCGGTATTCGACGACCACCCGGTCGCCGGTGCTCGCCGTGGACGACCCGGGCTACGCGATACGGAGCCGGCTGGTCTTCCCGGCCCACGACGACCCGGCCGACGGACCGGGCGAGCGGTACGCGTACAACGTCGCCGGTGGCGGCTTCGACGCGGTGGTCGCCGTGGTCGACTCCGCCGCCGACACCGCCGCACTGCACGCCCCTGACGGGCTGCTGGCGCAGCTCGGCGCGCACATACCGCACGTGCTGCTCGCCGTCGTCCCCTCGTACGTACCCGAATCCTCCTGCGTGCCCGAATCCTCGTACGTGCCCGAATCCTCGTGCGCAACCGAACCAGCCCAAGCACCCGACGTAGCCGAAGTAGCCGAAGTAGCCGAAAGGGCCTCGATGCTGCCCGAGCCGCTCCGCGGACCCGACTTCTCCTCCTACGCCCCCGAGGAGGTCGGCTGGCTGCTCCAGGACCTCTCGGACGTCGCGCTCGAAGCGCCGACCGAGGAGCGCGAAGAGGCGATACAGAGCGGCGGCGCGCACTACGCCGAGTCCCTGCCGGTCGAGTACCAGCCCAGCGACCGGTACCAGGCGCTGTTCCACGACGCCCTGGAGACGTCGGCCGCCCGGATCGCCCGTGCCGTCGGCGCCGTCACCGAGACCGTGCTCGCCGAACGGTCCCCGCGACCCGTCCTCGCCTCGCTGGCCCGGGCCGGCACCCCCGTCGGCGTCCTGATGCGCCGCTGGGCCCAGCACCGCCACGGCCTGGACCTGCCCCACTACGCCGTGTCGATCGTGCGTGGCCGCGGCATCGATGCGAACGCGCTGCGCTGGCTCGCCGCCCACCACAACCCGGCCGATGTCGTGTTCGTCGACGGCTGGACGGGCAAGGGCGCCATCACCCGCGAACTGGCCGCCGCGCTCAGCGAGTTCGACGGCTTCGACCCTGAGATCGCGGTCCTCGCCGACCCGGGCGGCTGCGTCCGTACGTACGGCACGCGCGAGGACTTCCTCATCCCCTCCGCCTGCCTCAACTCCACGGTCTCCGGGCTGATTTCGCGTACGGTCCTACGCGCCGACCTGGTCGGTCCGTACGACTTCCACGGCGCGAAGTACTACCGCGAGCTGGCCGGAGCCGATGTGTCGGGCCACTTCCTCGACACCGTGGCGGCCCGTTTCGACGAGGTGGCCGACGCCGTCGACGCGGACGTCAAGGAACTGCTGTCGGCGGACCGGGCGCCGACCTGGGCCGGCTGGGCCGCGGTGGAGCGGATCAGCGAGGAGTACGGCATCAACGACGTCAACCTGGTCAAGCCGGGTGTCGGCGAGACCACGCGCGTCCTGCTGCGCCGTGTCCCCTGGAAGATCCTCGCCAAGCGGGGCGCGGCGGCCGACCTCGACCACGTACGGCTGCTGGCAGAGCAGCGCGGCGTGCCGGTCGAGGAGGTCGACGACCTCCCGTACACCTGCGTCGGGCTGATCCACCCCCAGTACACGCGCGGCGCGACCGGTGCGGACGGCAAGGCGGTGACTGCCCCGTGACCGCCCTGATCGCCAGCGATCTCGACCGTACGCTCATCTACTCGTCGGCGGCGCTGCAGCTGCCGATGCCCGATGCCGATGCCCCGAGGCTGCTCTGCGTCGAGGTGTACGACAGCAAGCCGCTGTCCTATATGACGGAGACCGCTGCCGTGCTCCTCGCGGAGCTGGCCCGTACCTCCGTCTTCGTGCCGACCACGACGCGGACGCGCGAGCAGTACGGAAGGATCCAGCTGCCGGGGCCCGCCCCGCGGTTCGCGATCTGTGCGAACGGCGGGCATCTGCTGGTCGACGGCGTCTCCGACCGCGACTGGCAGCGTGTGGTCGCGGGCCGGCTCGCGGACGAGTGTGCCTCGCTCGCCGAGGTCCGCGCCCATATGCTCGCGACGGCCGACCCGGCGTGGGTGCTGAAGGAGCGGGTCGCCGAGGACCTGTTCGCGTACCTCGTCGTCGACCGCGCGCTGCTGCCGGTGGGCTGGACGAACGAACTCGCCGCGTGGGCGGAGCCCAGGGGCTGGACGGTCTCCCTCCAGGGTCGCAAGATCTACGCGGTCCCGAAGCCCCTCACCAAGAGCGCGGCGGTCCACGAACTCGCCCGCCGCACCGGCACGGAGGTCGTCCTGGCCGCCGGAGACTCCCTGCTCGACGCCGATCTGTTGCTGGCCGCGGACCACGCGTGGCGTCCCGGCCACGGCGAACTGGCCGACACCGGCTGGTCCGCCCCGCACGCCACCGTCCTCCCGGAGCGGGGGGTCGCGGCGGGTGAGGAGATCCTGCGACGTTTCGCAGCGACGGCGGCGATGGCGACGGCAGCGATGGCGGCCTCAGTGACGACGGCGGTGACGACGGCGGTGGCGACTGGGTCGACGGCGGTGGCGACTGCGCCGACGGTCCCGACGCCGGCCCTGGCGCCGCACACGCCGGACGCGGCGGCGACGCGCTGAGAGCCGGGCTCGCCCTCGGCGCCGTCTCGACCGTCGCGGGGGCCGCCCTCGGCATGCTGCTCGGCCGTGCCCGCCGCAGCCGTGATCCCGAGCGCGCGGGCCGGCTTCTCCTCCAGGCCCACGAGGAGAGCCGGCTGGCCCTCGCCGAACTCCGCGACGTCGCCTGGCGGATCCATCCGGCCGTCCTCGACGAGGCGGGGCTGCGCGCCGCGCTGGAGTCCGTCGCCGAGCGCACACCGCTGCCGCTCCGGCTCGATTACACCGTCGACGGCGCACCGCCGGCGCGGCCGGTGGAGACCGTCGCGTATTTCGTGGTCTCCGAAGCCGTCACCAACGTCGTGAAGCACTCCGGTGCGACCCGGATCGCCGTCACGCTGACCCGGGACGGCGAGGAGAGCCCGCTGTGCCTGCGCGTCGAGGACGACGGCCGGGGCGGAGCCGACCCTTCCGGCGGCGGACTCACCGGGCTGGCGACCCGGATCGCCGCCCTCGACGGCCGGTTCGCGGTGCACAGCCCGCGCGGCGGACCCACTGTCGTCACCGCGGAGCTGCCATGCGCGTGATCCTGGCCGAGGACTCGACTTTGTTGCGGGAGGGCCTCGTACGGCTGCTCGCCGAGGAGGGCCATGAGGTGCTGGCGGCGGTCGGCGACGGGGACCGGCTTCTCGCGGCCGTGTCCGCCGAGCGGCCGGACGTCGTGGTCGCCGACGTCCGGATGCCTCCCACGCACACCGACGAGGGGCTGCGGGCGGCCCTGGAGATCCGCCGCAGGTGGCCCGGGGTCGGGGTGCTCGTGCTGTCGCAGTACGTGGAGAAGCGGTACGCGACCGAGCTGCTGACCGGGGAACCGGCGGGCGGCGGCGTCGGCTGTCTCCTCAAGGACCGGGTCGTCCAGGTCGACGAGTTCCTGGACGCCCTGGAGCGCGTGGGGGAGGGGCGGGCCGCCTTCGACCCCGAGGTCGTACGCCGGCTGCTGGTGCGCAGCAGCCATACGGATCCGCTGGCGCGGCTGACGGAGCGCGAGGGCCGGGCGCTCGCCGAGATGGCCCAGGGGCATACGAACGCGGCGATCGCGGCACGGCTGCATGTGTCGCAGAGCGCGGTGGAGAAACACATCAACGCGATCTTCGACAAGCTGGGGCTGACGGGGGAGTCGGCGGCGGGGTACAGCAGACGGGTGCTGGCGGTGCTGCGTTACCTGGACACGTAGGTACCTGGACACGTAGGTACCGGACACGTAGCGGGACGCGGCCGCTCGGCCGCGCAGTCGGTGGCGCGGCCGGGCGACCCGACGACCGGACGACTGGGCGACCAGTGGATTCTGTTGGGGCCTGTGGGCCGGCCTGTGGAGCGGCTAGCCGCAGCAGCCGCCACCACAGCAGCCGCCTCCGCCTCCGCCTCCGCCACCGGCCGGAGCCGTGCTCGTGCCGCCGACAGCGACGGCGGACAGCAGCTTCACGGTGTCCTCGTGTCCGGCGGGGCAGACCGCGGGGGCGGAGGACTCGGCCATGGGCCGGCTCAGCTCGAACGTGTCGTCGCAGGAGCGGCAGCGGTACTCGTAACGGGGCATGGACAACAGACTAGCTCTGCCCCTGGCTCTGCCCCTGGCTCTGGGTCTGTCGGCGGGCACGCTGCTCCTCGCCTGCCGCCTCGTCAGGGTGGCGGGCCCTCCAGTACGGATTGTCGTGGGGCAGGGCGCTGCCCACTCTGCCGTACATCCCGAACCACATCAGCATGACGCCGACGACGAAGCTGAAGATGACGTTCTGGATCCGGAAGTTGAGGAAGTTGGAACCGCTGTCCAGCAAGCCGAGGTTCACGAAGCCGCTGACGATGAAGAGGACGCCGAGCACCATGTTGAGGGTGGAGGCGAAGTTGCCGCCGATGACCATCCCCACGAAGAGCAGCAGTCCGACGCAGATGGACAGCACGCTCAGCCCGCCGTTGGTGCTGAGGCCCCCGACCGTGGCATTGCCGATGTCGAAGAAGCCGATGTTGTGGGTCAGCCCGAGGATCCCGAAGGCCAGCAGCACCAGCCCCATGAGCCCGGCGCCGATCCGGTAGATCTTGCTGAGGTGGTGATCGACGGGCAGGTGCTCGTCCAGCGCGACACGCAGGCCGCTCGGCTGCCGGGACTCCGAGGGCTGCTGTGCGTGAGTGGATGCCATATCGGCCTCCTTTGGCCGCGTGCGTACCTCGTTACAGCATCCGCCCGCACAGGCGACCCGACAAATCCGGCGGGGAGCAGCCAGGGGGAACGGGGAACACCGGGTGAGCGCGGGGAAGCGGCGGAGGAGCAGCGGGGAGAGGGCGCCGGAGGTGGCGGAGAGGCTTCGCCGGGTCGGGCTCAGCCGTGAGCAGCCCCCGCGCCGCGCTCGCCGCGGATCTGCTCGACGACGTGCGCCACGGTCTGCCGTACCGCTTCCGTCTCCGTCAGGAAGTGCCAGTAGTCGGGGTGGTGCCCTTCAAGACCGGCGATCGCGCGCTCCAGCCGGGCCACGGAGTCGTCCAGGGGCCGGGCGTGGCGCGGGTCCGGCGTGTTGCGGCCCGCCATGGCCAGGCGCTGGGCGTCGCGGATCGCGAAACGGGTCCGCTCGACCTCCTGCTGTGGGTCCTTCGCGACGGCGTCGAGCCGCCGCAGCCGGTCGCCGGCTGCCGAGACCGCCTCGTCCGTACTGTTCAGCAGCGCACGGACCGTACCGAGCAGGGCCGTCGCATCCGCCCAGCGCTGCTCGTCGCGAGCCTTGCCGGCCTCCTTGAGCTTCTCCTCCGCCCGGCGGACGTTCTCCGTGGCCTGCGTGGGAACGGGCTGCAGATCCTGCCAGCAGGCGGCGGTGAAGCGGCGGCGCAGCTCGCTGAGGACGGGCTCGACGCCGCTCGCACGGGTGGTGAGGGCCTGGGCGCGGGTACGCAGCGACACCAGCCGCTTGTCGATCTCGGCGGCGCGCTCCGGGAGCCGCTCCGCCTCGGTCCGTACGGCCTCGGCGTCGCGCATGACGCGGTCGGCGCGCTGCAGCGTCTCGGCCACGCCGTGCCGGCCGGCGCCTTCGTTGAGCCTGGTCAGCTCGGGGGCGAGGGCGGCGAGGCGGGCGGCGAGATCATCCGCCCGCATTCCGGAGCCCCGAACCGAATCGAGAGCATTGCTCGCGGAAAGGAGCGCCTGTCGTGCCCGCTCCACCGCCGGGGCGAGCCGGGCCAGCTGGGTCTCCGCCTTGTCGAGCAGCGGCCCGAGCCCCTGCGCGAACCGGTCGAGGTCCCCTTTGACCCGGACCAGCTCGTCCTTCGCCTTCGTCAGCTCCGTACGCGCCCGGACGGCCACCGCAGGGTCGAGATCGTCCCGGTCGAGATCGTGCGCGTCGACGGCCGTGATGTACCCGTGGCTTACCTCGTCGATCCGCCGCCCCAGCGCGGCGAAGTCGTCCACCGCCCGGCGCGCACCCGGCGAGCTGTCCACGGCCGTGATCGTCTCGATCGAGATCCGCAGATCGCGCTGCGCGGTGTCCAGCTCGTAGAACGCCGCGGCCGCCGCGTCCTTGGCGGCCTGCGCATCGGCCCGCTGACTCTCCCCGCGGCCCCCGAACCAGCGCCGCGTACCACCACCGGCGAAGGCCCCCGGCAGCACGGCGACGACCAGCGGCAGCGGCAGCAGCACCAGCGCGACCACATCCCGCACCACACTCGCTCTCGCCTTCGCCTTCGCGTGCGGTCGCGCGTGTGTCGCCGTCACATCCCTCTCCCGTGCCGTGTCCGCCCTGCCCGGTTCATTCTCCCACCCGGTAAGGACGAACACACGGGCCTGTTAGTTCGCGGTTCCTACGACAACCTCGCCGTTGTCGCTCCGCGCCGTGGTGATGTGCGGGCTCCTCGGGTCCTGCCTCACGCCCACCGAGGAACTCCGGGGTGGGGCTTTCCCCCGATCCACGGAAGATCTGGTTTGCGGCACCCACCCATGGGCCATGTACGCTGTTGCCTCATTCCAGGGTGCGTAGCTCAGGGGTAGAGCGCTGCTCTTACAAAGCAGATGTCGGCGGTTCGAAACCGTCCGCGCCCACCAGTGAAGAGGCACGACAAAGGCCCAGGTCATCCGGCGGTTTCCGGAAGCCTGGGCCTTGTTCGTTCCCCAGCCGCGGAGGCGGGGGAGGGGCGGCGTGCCATTTACGTGCCAGATGCCTCGTCGGACTCTGTCGGCCGCACCTTCCTGATCTGCTCGTCGACGTGTGCGGCGATGGCGTGGTCGCGGCCGTTCACCAGGTGCTGATAGATCAGCGCGGCCCGCAGCGAGGAGTGCCCCATCCGCTGCATCAGCTCACGCGTCGTGGCACCACCGGTCGCGGCGAGGGTGTTCCCGGTGTGGCGCAGATCGTGGAAGTGCACGTCCCCCAGCCCGGTCGTCTTGAGGGCCCGTAGCCACAGGCGGCGGAAGTTGTTCCGGCGAAGCTGCCCGCCTCGCGCCCCGGTGAACACCAGCCCGGCGCGGCCCGGCTCCGCGTACGCGGCGAGATGCGCGGCCAGGTCCACCGCCAGCGAGGCCGGGAAAGCCACGGTGCGCACACCGGCCGCGCTCTTGGGTGTCTTGACCACGATGCCGTCCGTCCGGGTCTCTGCCAGAGCACGCCGCACGGCCACGGTACGCCTTTCGAGGTTGACGTCATGGCGCTGGAGTGCCGCCAGCTCGCCGAAGCGAAGGCCGGTGAAGGCCGCCAGGAGGATGAGAACTCGAAACCGCGCTGGCACCGCGTCGGCGAGCTGGAAGACCTCGGAGACGTCTAGGAACGGGCGCTCCGCTGTCTTGGCCGTACCCGCGCCCTTGATACGGCAGGGGTTGCGCTGGATCACCTCGTCATCAACCGCGGTATTCATGATTGCGCGGAGGACCTGATACGCCTTGGCGACCGTCGGCTCACCCACACCGGACTCCAGCAGCCCGGCTCGCCAACGTCGGATCTGCGGTGTCGTGATCTCACTCAGCATCACGTTCGCGAAGGTCGGCAAGATGTGGAGCCGCAGCGCGCTGCCGTTGCGTTCACGGGTGGTCGCGGCGTAGTCGCGCTCCTTGAACCAGGCGTCGGCGTACACCCCGAAGAGAACCTTGTCGTCCGGGTTCTTCCATCGCCCATCCAGGATCTCCGCTTCCTTGCGGACGAGCCACCGGTCGGCATCGGTCTGCGAAGGGAAAGTCTCGGGCGCCGAACGTGTCAGCCCGTCCGGATCCTGGTAGCGGGCCTGAAAGCGTCCCGATGGCAGCTTGCGCACCGCACCGAAGCGGCGCCGCTTCCCCTTGTTGTTCGACATCAGGCCATCGCCCCGAACCGGCGGCGAACGGTGATCGGCTGAACAGTGTTGGCTGTGATGAACTGAACCAACGCGCCCTCAGGGATGCGGACATGGCGCCCCACCTTGACGAACATGATTCGCCGCTCAGCTATCAGCCGTCGAGGAAAGCGCGCGGTCGTACCCAGGATTGCGGCGGCCTGGTCCACCGTGAGCAGTCGGTCAGTCATTCAGCGATATCTCCTTCCTGGGGATCAGTGGCGAATGCGGCGGCGAGCCATTCCTCGCCGCGGGTGAGTCCGGCCCCGGCGTAGGTCCAGTGGGCGAGGACGAGGGTGGTCTCATCACTGTCCGGATCGGCCGGCACGGGGGTTTGGTCACTGCGTGCGATGGCGGCTTGGAGGCGTCGCCATTCGGCGCGGGCGGCGCGTAAGGCGCCGAGGGTGGTGGAGTAGCGGCGGGTCTTGGTGGAGAAGTGGCCGCGGAAGCCGAGCATGTGGGCCCAGGCACGCAGGCGGAGATCTGCGAGGTCTTTGCGTGCGCCGAGGGCCCAGGCAGTGCGGATCAGCCGCTGCGCGTGGTCGGGGAGGTTCATGCGGGCGAGTTCGGCGAGGAACCTGAGAGGGCGGTCGAGGGTGCCGGTCGCGGTTTCGGCTCCCTTGGTGGCGTACTTGGCGATGTAGGCGGCGACCGCCTTGTCGCTGAGCTCGGTGGAGTTGTCGAAGTCGGCGGTGCGGATGGTGCGGATGTCGAGCTGGCGGCCGAAGGCGAAGGTGTGGGCGCGGCCGTCGAGGATCGGGCCGGGTACTTCGGCTGCGGTGGTGGCGGCGCGGATGGCGTCGGTGAGGAGTTCGGGGGTTCCCCAGGACGGGGGTGGGTCGTCGCTGCCTGTGGGGCCGTCGAGGCGGATCACTGCGTGGAAGTGGATGGCACCACGCCGCTGGTACTCGGCGACCTTGGCGAACGAGACCCGAGCATGCTCGGCGAACTCCCGCTGGCTGAGTCCGGCCCGCTTGGCAACCTCGCGGCGCAGATAGATCGAGAAGCGGGCCCAGATCTTGGAGGCGTGCGCGTTCCACAACACCGCGCCTTGGTAGTCGTAGGTCTCGGGATCGAGCGGGGCGCCCAGTTCGGGGGCGTCTTCGGGGTGCTGGGCACCGCAGCGGCAGCGGCCCTTGGTGGGGCGGTTGTGGACGGGGCCGAAGCCGGGGGCGGTGAAGGTGGCGAACACGCGAGGGTGGGTGGCGACCGCCTCCGGGGTGCCTTTACCGCCGCGGAGCCCGGCGGTGATCAGTTGGTAGGTGTCGCGACGGTAGGTCTCCGCGCACGAGGCACAGCGGGTGGCGCGGCGGTTGTTGCAGCGCACTAGCAGGTTCCCAGCGGGCATGTCGGCCGCGTCCAGGTGATGCAGTACCGCGCCGATCTCGCCCGTGGTGGTGTTCAGCGCATGCTCGGTGCGGTGGCCGTCGAGCCGGATTGGGGTGGTGCAGCCGCCCAGGCCGCTCAGCTGGCGGACGAGAGCGGGCATCGTGCCCAGCCGGGCGAGGAAGGCGAGATCACTTACCGGCGGTGCAGTCGTGGCCGTGGTCAACGAGGGTTCCTCCTCTCCAAAAGGGAAGGGCCGGGGCACCGGCCGCCGCAGTGGCTGGCAGGGCCCCGGCCAGGGATGTCAGCGGCGGTTGAAGGCGGCAGTGGCAGCGGTGTGGAGCAGGGCGCGGGCGGCCGGGATCGTGCCGGTGCCGTCGCAGGGGCGGCAGTGGGCGGTGATGGTGTTCAGGTGTCCGGCGCGGTTGCGGCCGCCGAGGGTGATGGCGACGGAGGCGAAGCCGTCGCAGGCGGGGCATACGCGTGCCTGGGCAGGGCGGTGCTGGGGCATGATGTGAAGTCCTTCCGGATCGTTGAGTTCGGGTAGGGGCTGGGCCGTCCGGGTGGCGGAGACTTGGCGGTTTCAGGGCCGCCCGGAGGGCCGGTCAGCGCATGGGGCGCCGGGTGTCGTTCAGGAGCGAGCGCAGGACCACGGCGCAGATCGCGACCGAGGCGCCGGTGACGGCGACGGCCAGGAGCAGCGAGACCAGGACGGCGCCGACGACCAGGACCACGGCAGCGCCACCGCCGACGACGGCCAGGAGCCCGGTCGGAGTCAGCCGCAGCGACGGGCCAGCCACAGGAGCGGGCGCCGGAGCCGGGGCCGTGGCGCTGTGCTGGCAGGCGCAGGAAGCGTTGTCGTGGTGCAGTTCGACCGCCGTGGGCTGGACGAGCGGTGTGACGATGCCGGTGGGCAGCGGGTTGACCGGGATACGGGGGCGGATCATGGATGTTCTCCCTTCTGGGCGGGGTTACTTGAGGGCGGTGTCGATGGCGGGGGCCAGCACGCTGTCGGCGATGAGGTAGCCGCCAAGGAGCAGCACGAGGACGAGCCAGGCCGGGGGGCGGGTGAGCTTGACGCCGAGCCAGCCGACGACGATCAGGGCGAACCACAGCGGGACGTCCATGGGGGCGGGTCTCCTTTCGGTTCAGGCGAGTTGGGCGGCGAGCTGGTCGGCCATCGGTGCGGGCAGGCCGAGGCGGTCGCGCAGGGTGGCCGAGTCGATCGGGGTGCCGGTCTGTGCGCGGTGGGCGGCGGCGACCTTGCGGGCGTGGTCGACGAGCGCGGGTGGCACGTTCACCGGCTCCGGCTCCCGTTCCGGCTCGGCAGGAGGCGCGGGCAGAGCGGGTACCGGTACGGCGGTGTCGACTCCTTCCGCCACCGGTTCGGGCACTGGCGTGGGATGGGGGGTTGATTCGGCCGGCACTGTTACCGGGCCGGGGTCGGCGGACGTGGGTGTGTGGACGAGGAGGGTGCCGCCGAGGAAGGCCAGGGCGGGCCATCCGGCGACGAGGATGCGCAGCCAGTCGGGCACGTTCTTCAGGTCGAGGAGTCCCGCGGTGGCGACGTTGGCACCGAGTGATGCGGCCAGCGCGACGGCGAACCAGGTCCATGCCGCACGGGTCCGGGCACCGGTCGTGCGCAGGGTGCGCAGACGGCGCCAGGCGGCGACGAGGAGCAGGTCGACGGAGACCGGGTAGGCCCAGGCCTTCCAGCCGTCCTGTCCGGCCGCGGCAGCGATGTCGTGCAGGTGGGCGAAGGACAGCGCACCGGCGATCACGGCCTGCACCAGGACTGCGTCCGGTCGGATCGATCGGGTCATGGTCTTCACCTCCTTCAGGGGTGTGGGGGCCAGGGCCGGGCGGGGACGGGGTTCTCCTGCCGCCCAGCCCTGGCGGGGATCGGTCAGTTGGTGGCGTGGCCGGTGCCGAAGCAGGTGAGGCACAGGGCGGCTTGCCGGTCGGTGGTCTCGCGGGACTTGCGGACGGAGCCGACGCGGACGGTTTCGGTGGTCTCGCCGGTGCCCTTGCAGTCCGGGCACTTCTTCGCCCTGGTCGTGCGGGTGGTGGTCTTCCTGGCAGCCATGGCAGGCGCCTCCTGTCGGGGTTTGGGCATGGCTCGGGTAGGGACCTGGCGCGATGCGGTCGCGCCGACCGGGATGGGTCGGGGTGTTACGAGGTGCTGGGAGCCGCAGCGGGCTCCGGGGCCAGGACCTCGATGGGCTCTGCGGGCTGGGGTCGCCAGGCGGCGAGGGTCGGCAGGTGCGGGGTCAGGTGGGCGAACTCGCGGCAGACGGCGGCGGCTTCACCCAGGCTCGTCCTGGGGGTGCGGATGCGGGACCAGCCTCCGGAGGAGTCCCCGGCGATTGCGAGCCCGGGCCGTTCGGCCGGGATGCTGGTCGCTGCCACGACGGCGAGGTCGTTGATGTCGCCCAGGCCCATTTCGGCGGTCTGCCGGTCGTTGCAGCGGTGCACCACGCGGCCGGTGAGCTGGGCACGCAGGGCGGTAGCGCCTTTGCCGAGTTCGGCGCCGAAGCGCTGGCCGCAGATCTCCAGATGGATGCCGACTGCGCGGGAGAGCTGGGCCAGGCGGACGAGCTGGGTGACCATGCGGTCCCGGCGGGCCGCGTCCGTCTTGGAGGCGGTCAGGAACAGTTCGGCGATCTCGTCGACCAGGACCACGATCGGGACGGGCCGGATCTTCTTCGGCAGATCCCAGATGTCGGAGGTGATGTCCTCCAGCGCCGTGCCGGGCGTGATCCCCTGGTGCAGGCACAGCAGGTCGAACCGGTTCTCCATCTCCCCGACGAGGGCATCCAGCAGCCCGTCCGCATCGTCAGGTGTGGTGGCCAGGGCGGACAGGCGCGGGGCGAACGGGGTCTGTTCCACACCGCGCTTGCAGTCGATGCCGACCAGCGCCACATGCAGCGGGGCAAGCCCGGTGATCAGGCAGCGCTGCAGCATCGACTTGCCCGACTTGTTGGCGCCCAGCGTCAGACTGTGCGGGATGGCCGTGTAGTCGCGGACGAACGGCAGACCGTCCTCCCGCAGGCCCACCACCGCGGCCAGCGGACCGGGGGCCAGGCGGCGCGGCATCCGCACCCGGGCGAGGATGTCGAAGCCGGTCATGCGCAGGTCGACCACGCCCGGTTTGATCTCGGACACGTGCACGGAGTAGACGCCCCAGGCGTGCCGCAGCCGGATCGCCGACTTCACCACATCCTCCGGCTCCAGCCCCGCAGCGAGCCTCAGCCGCAGCCGAAGCCCCGTACGCGTGGGGCTGATTCCGCGGATCGTCGGGATGCCGGGCCGGGGCTCCTCGGTGCCGGTGGCCCGTTTGGCGAACACCCGCCACCACGGCGGGGCCACGGTCAGCTCGCAGGCCTCCATGGTCTGCCGGTAGGAGGACAGGACCCGGTACAGCGCGGCCGGAAGGCCGACCAGGATCCAGTAGACGGCCGGGGCCTTGACCCGGGCCACCATCAACAGCGCGACGGCTATGACCGCCAGCGCTAACAGCACTCCGCCGGACACCGGGGCTCAGCCCTTCGCGGAGGGGGCGACCAGCGCGACCGCGCGGAACGCGATCCCGAACCGCTTCTCACCGTTGAACGTGTTCTCCCAGTCCCGGGCCTTGAGACCGACGACCTTCACCGGCATGCCGAGGGTGATTCCCTCCGGGACGCCGGTCTCCGGGACCGAGACGGTGTAGAGGTTGGCCTCGCCCTCGTCCGCGATGGTCAGGCCGACCGTCATCATCTTGGCCTTGGTCTCGCGGTCGACGGCGATCTCGCCGGACTCCTTGTTGATGACCTTGTGCTTCGGCTCGACCGCAACGAACACGACAGCGGTCGAGGTGTCGATCTTGAACGATGGCATGATGGAAGCTCCCTGATAGGGGCGGAAGCGGCGGCTTGCTTGGCGGTAGGGCGCCGCTTCTGCGTTGACTTGTGGGAGTCCTGCGACAGCACCGCAGGACCTTTGCGTTCCAACTGGTGCGCACCAGTAGGTTGCATCTGGTGCGCACCAGTTGTCAAGCGTTGCCGCCATCCGGCCTTCTCAACTCGCCTTCCTGCGACGCTTCTAGAGAACCGCGCCGCTCAACCATCCGGTAGCCAACAGAGGTTCACTGCCGTGCCGTTAACCCCGCGTGTTAACCCCTGACGACCTGCGTCGACGTGAGGCATGCTGATGTAGAGCTGTTGGACCACATGCGGGGGCGGTACAGGTGCTCAACCGGCTGCGAGAGGTGAGGAACGCGCGCGAGTGGTCACAAGCGCGTCTCATCCACGAGATCGAGCAGTACGCGAGGCGGCATGCGCTCGACATCGGTTCAACCGCCAGCCTGCGCGTCTACGTCTCGGAGTGGGAGAACGGCAAGCGCTCCATCAGCGAGCGCTACGCACAGATCCTGCGACCGGTCCTGGGCGTCACCGACGAGGAGCTCTTCGGCCGGCACAGTCCTGCCGCACCGCCCGCGGCAGTCGGCGGCTATGACGAGCTGATCAGCCGCATAGACTCTGCGCGCAGCGTCAGTCTCACGATGGTGAAGACCTTCATGGACCAAACCGAGCTCCTGCGCACGGTCGATCGCCAGATGGGCGCGGCGGCACTCGTTGACCAGATGACGGGGCACCTGGCAACCCTGGAGGACGCGCTCACGTTCGCAGTGCTTCCCGAGACGCGCCGCCCTGTTGCTCTCGCTCTGGCCGGAGCCGCCACCCTTGCGGCCTGGCAGGCCCTCGATGCTGGGGGCGTCGAAAGAGCCTGGAGACACTACGAGTTAGGCAAGCGGGCTGCTCAGGAAGCAGGCGAGCCGATGTATCTCGCGCACGCCACAGCCGAGCAGGCGTATGTGCTCAACGACGCCGGTCGTCCGGAGATGGCCGTCGATCTCGTACGCGAGGCACAGCGCTTGGGCGGAAACCAGATGTCACCGCGGTTGCAGGCATGGCTGTACGCAGCCGAGGCGGAGCTCTGCGCCAAGGCCGGATTGGCAGACGACTGCCGACGCGCTCTCGACAAAGCCGACGCCGTCTTGCCCGCGGGCGCCGAAGCGCGCGACCCCGACATGCTCAGCATCTTTCTCAACGGCGGCCACCTGGCCCGTTGGCGCGGCAACGCGCTCGCTCTGCTGGGCGACGATGATGCGCTGGGCAGCCTGTACACCGCGCTCGATGAGGCAGACCCTACGTTCATCCGGGCCACATCAGGTCTGCGGTGCGACCTTGCCCAAGCGCACCTTGCGCGCGAGGAACACGCCCAGGCCCAAGAGCACCTACAGCAGGCACGCCTGTTGGCCAACCGGACGGCTTCTGTCCGTCACCGGAGGCGCATCGAGCAGCTCACACAGAAGCTGTAGGAACTCCCTGCCCACGCGAGGCCAGGAGGTGGAGCAGCGCCACGAGGGTGCCAGAGCCCATCAGCTCACCCCGGGCCATCAGCCCCGGGACGTCCGAGAGCGGCACCCATGCGACGTGCCCCGCCTCTTCGATGTCGGTGGGATCGCCGACGTGCTGGGCACCCTTGCCGACGAAGATCTCATGAGGCGAGTCGACCATCCCCACCATGGGCTGGTAGGTGACGACATGCTCAAGGGAGTTGGGACGCCAGCCGGTCTCTTCCTCGACTTCGCGAAGTGCGGTCGCCTGCGGGTCTTCCCCCTCGTCGACGATGCCGCCGGGGAGCTCCCAGCCCCACTTGTCGGGGACGAAGCGGTAACGCCAGAGCATCAGCACGCGGTCGTGGTCATCGAGCACAGCCGAGATCGCGACGTGGTGAAGGCGCACAACGTGGTGCTCGAATCGCTCAACACCCGGGGGCTCAACATCGACGAGCGCGAGCTTCACCCAGCGGTTGTCGTAGACCGTGCGCTCACCGTGGATCTGCCAGGGCTCCAAGCCGCTTGGCGCTTCAGTCGTCACCTCGTGGGAGGGCACGCGGTAGGAGCTGCGTCCGTGGACCTCAAGCACCTTCTCAGCCACGAGCTTCGCAAGGACGCGGCGAAGTTGGGTGCGACCGATGTCAAGCTCGTCCACCAGGGTGCGCTCCGATGGCAGTTTGGAGCCGGGCGCCAGCTCCCCAGACAAGACCCACTCCCGGACCGTCCGGTAGACCCTCGCGGACTTCGTTTCCATCCCCTCGGCACACTCCCGACTCATTGGCTGGCCGGGACCAGGGTAGCCGTCGGTACTGACCGCCGTCAGGGACGATCACGAGGTGACCTCAGGTGCCGAACCGGTGTCTAGTCCCAGGTGATGGCTGACGTTCTGGTCCCAGGTGATGCTTGACGGTGGGCCTAGACAACATCGGAAACTTCTCGGGGCTTGTTCGCTT
>NZ_JBWKDT010000034.1:47419-81211 GCF_056435785.1 Streptomyces sp. NPDC043870 | reverse complement strand
CCTAACAAACGCCCAAAGAGGGGCCCAGCCTTGCGGGGCGACGGCCCTCCAGCCGCAGACGCGGTGCGGGCGCGCCTCTTTTCTGCGTGCGTTCGCCACATGTCGGAACGCGCTTTCCGGCCGGAACGGCAGCGGCCGCGCGGTTCGCGTGCCACGCTGGGCTGAGGCATATGACCGGGGGTGGGCACGTGTCGATCGTTCGCATGTCGTGCGCGTACATGGAGGGCCCCGGCGCCCATGGGCGCCGGGGCCTGTCCTCCCCTTTGCTGACCCGGAGCCCCGAGCTCCCAGGGTCACTCCCCTCGGACCGGTTTCCCCGAGCGGTCCGCCTCCCGCTGAAGATCTCCCCTTGGCGGCGGCCGTCAATCCTTGAGCATGGTCACTCGAACGAGGGGTGTTGGCTGCGAGATCCCAGTTTTCGAATAGAAGTTCGATAGTCTGGCGGGGCTCGACCGCTTCGGAGAGTCGGAGATCCACGGGGGACAGAAGGGGGTGCCAGAACCATGGTGCGGCGCATCGACGTGACCGGAGCGGGTGGCGTTCGCCTCGCTGCCTGGGAGTTCGCCGACCCGCCCAAGGGGCGCTGCGAGGCGGACCGCGCACCGGGCGTGTTATTGCTGCACGGACTGATGGGCCGTGCCTCGCACTGGGCCGCCACCGCCCGGTGGCTCGCCGAGCGGCACCGCGCCGTCGCCCTCGACCAGCGCGGCCACGGCCGCAGCGAGAAGCCGGCCGACGGTTCGTTCACCCGCGAGGCGTATGTCTCCGACGCCGCGGCCGCGGTCGAACAGCTGGGCCTCGCCCCGGTGACCCTCATCGGCCACTCCATGGGCGCCCTCACTGCCTGGCAGCTCGCCGCCGAGCGCCCCGACCTCGTCCAGGCCCTCGTCATCTGCGACATGCGCGCCTCCGCGCTGGGAGCGGCCTCCCAGCGTGAATGGGAGGACTGGTTCCGTACCTGGCCCGTCCCCTTCGCGACCCTCGCGGACGTTCGCAAGTGGTTCGGTGAGGACGACCCCTGGGTGGAGCGCCCGAGCCCCGCGCGCGGGGAGTTCTTCGCCGAGGTGATGGCCGAGCGCGCGGACGGCTGGCGCCCGGTCTTCTCCCGCCGCCAGATGCTCACCTCCCGCGAGACCTGGGTCCATGACGCCCACTGGGACTCCCTCGCCCAGGTCCGGTGCCCCACCCTCGTCGTCCGCGGTCTCGACGGCGAACTCGGCCGCGCCGAGGCCCAGGAGATGGTCCGCGTCCTGCCCCGCGGGCAGTACGCCGAGGTCGCGGACGCCGGCCACCTCGTCCACTACGACCAGCCGGACGCCTGGCGCGGCGCGATCGAGCCGTTCCTGGACGGTGTGCTGACTCCCTGAGCCGGACTTCGCCGCAGGGGCGGCGGACCGGGTCCACCGTCTGGCCCGGTCCGCCGCGTCGGGGGTTGGTCAGAAGCTGAAGACCGTGGCGCCGGTGAGGCTCTCCCGCATCTCGCACTCGTTGCCGTACGTGGTCGACCAGTCGACCCGCTTGCCCTGCCACACTCCGCTCGCGCCGACCGTGACCGGGTCCCACTGGCGCGTACACGGGCGGCGGGGAGCGCCGGTCAGCAGGCCGAACTGTCCGTCCACCTCGGCCAGTTCCTTGCATGCCGCGCGGGGCGCGGGGTGGCTGCCGCTCGGCTTGGGGGCACAGTTCAAGGTCACCGCGCGCTCGATCGTCGTCGACGCAGCGTCGCCCTTGCCGACCATGAGTACCATCGCCGACGGCGCGTAGAGCCCGGTGGGCTGCGCGGGCTCGGCGTGTGCCACGCCCGCGGCGGCGGTCCCGCTCAGGACGAGTGCGGCCGCGGAGGCCGTCGCGCCGAGTGTGTTGAGGATGTAACGCATGGGTGAAGCTCCTTCGCCGTGATTGCGATTGCGCTCGGGAGTCTTGCTGATGCGTACAGTGATCGCACATTTATCACCTGTTTCCGGCCGCATACGCTCACGGCTTGCCGATCGAATGGTCGTTCGGCCAGCTCGGAAGGGGTGCGAGGGGTGCGCGAGGCGCTGTCCAGCATATGGACATTCGCTAGTGGTACAAGCCGGAACGACCCTCTGACCTGCTGCTATTGGAAATTGGTTCTATCTTTGAACAGTGACCCAAGCAGCCGTTCGACCGGAAAGCAGCGCCTCGCCCCGGCCTGGCACACCCGGTCCGCGGCGCTTCACGAGGTGGTCCGGCGTACGCCTTCGTATACAGCGAAGGGGCGGGGCGGAGAGTCGCTCTCCGCCCCGGCCCCGCGGTGATCCGGCCCCCGGTCCGCCTCCATCGTCTGCACGTGGTCTGCACAATCGGGTCGGGTGACGGGGCGCGACGCTCACCCCTTGCTGACTGCCGTCAGGATCTCCGGCAGCCGCTCCGCCGTCTGACGGGCTGCCACCCGCAGTCCGCCCCACGCCACCACAGCGCCGTACGCGATGCCCAGCGGCAGCAGGCTCCACAGCGCGGACTCGGCACTTGCGGCGTTCAGCCAGATGGTGAGTGCGATCACCGGCGCGCACAGCAGCGCGGAGGCAACCATTCCGCCGAAGATGGAGATCCATGCGAGACCGCCCTGCCCCGGGGCGACGTTCTTGTACGCGCTGTCCTGTGGGATCGAGTACGGGAATCGCGCCGACGCCACCGCACCCGTCGCCAGCATCGCCCCCAGCAGCGCGAAGGCGATCCCCAGGGCCTCCGGCAGCGCCCTCCAGTTGCCCAGCAGCGCCGCCGTGGCGACCGTGACGAGGACCGTGTACGGGAGCGTGATCAGCAGCAACGCCAGCGCACGGGCGCGCAGTTCGAGGTACGCGTCCCGCGGCGACGAGATCGTCTGTGCGACCATCCAGAACGCGGACGTGTCCTGCCCGAACTGGTTGTACATCTGGACGCCGAGCATCCCCGACGCGAAGCACGCGAAGTAGATCGACCCGGTGCCCTGGAGGGCGTTGAAGAGCGGCACGATCATGCCGATGACCAGTGCCGTCACCCACGCCGTCTTCGTCTTCGGATCGCGCCAGACGTAGCGCAGGCTGCGCTGCATGACCGTGCCCGTACGGCCGCCCGGCAGCAGCCGGTGCAGCCCCGTGGAGGTCGCCCGCCGGCTCGGCTCCGACGCGGCGGCGAGCGTCGAGCCGTCAGGCGCCGTCATCAGCCGGGTGAGACTGTGCTGCCATCCGTACAGCAGCCCTCCCAGCGCCGCCGCGGAGAGCGCGAGCTGTGCGACGGCGGTGCCGTACGAACCCGTGCTCGCCGAGTCGATCGCGCCCATCGCCGACGACGGCGGGATCCAGCGCACCACCGACGCCACCGGTTCGAGCGCCGAGAGGCCGCCCGCCCGGCCGAGCCGCTGCGCGCCGAAGTTCGCGAACTGGATGCCCACCGCGATCACCAGACCGCTCAGCACTGCCAGATCTCGGCCCTTGCGGCTGGTCAGCAGCCGGATGTTGGCAGCCGCGACCGCTCGCGCCAGCGCCACGCACACCAGCAGGCTCAGCGGTACGGCCACCACCGCGACCAGCACCGCCCCCGCACCGTGCGCCAGCGCCAGGGCGCCGCCCACCGCCATACAGAGCGTGAACAGCGGGCCGATCCCCACCAGCGAGGCCACCAGCAGAGCCGACACCAGCGGCCGCGGGCGCAACGGCAGCATCACCAGCCGGGTCGGGTCGAGCGTCTCGTCGCCGCTCGGGAAGAACAGCGGCATGAACGCCCAGCCCACCGCGAGCACACCGACCAGCAGCACGACCAGCGACGCCGCGCTCTCCGCGCCGCGCAGCAGGACGAGACCGAAGAGCTGCCCCGCCGCGATCAGCAGTGCCACGACCGCCGAGGCGATGAACGCGGCGGTACGGCCCGACGACTGGCGCAGCCCGTTGGTCAGCAGCGAGAGCTTGAGCCGTACGAAGACAGGAGTCAGGGACCCGGTCGTCGGAGTCGTCATCGCGAACCGCCGCCGCCCAGCCACTCCAGCGAGTCACCGGTGTCGCGGTCACCCGCGCCGACCAGCTCCAGGAACGCGTTCTGCAGCGACGACGCCGTGCCCCGCACCTCCGCGAGCGTCCCCTGTGCCCGGATCCGGCCCGCGGCCATCACCGCGACCCAGTCGCACAACGACTCCACCAGCTCCATCACATGGCTGGAGAACACGACGGTCGCCCCGGACGCCGTGTAGCGCTCCAGCACCCCACGGATCGTCTGCGCCGAGACCGGGTCGACACCCTCGAACGGCTCGTCCAGGAAGAGCACCTGGGGATTGTGCAGCAGCGCCGCCGCAAGGCCGATCTTCTTCCGCATGCCTGTCGAGTAGTCGACGACCAGCTTGTGCTGCGCCCCCGCCAGATCCAGTACGTCCAGGAGCTGCGTGGCCCGCTTGTCGACCTCTTCGCCGGGCAGCCCCCGCAACCGGCCGGTGTATGCGAGGAGTTCCCGCCCCGACAGCCGCTCGAAGAGCCGCAACCCCTCGGGCAGCACACCGATCCTGGCCTTCATCTCGACCGGGTCGCGCCAGACGTCGTGGCCGACGACCTCGACCTTGCCCTGGTCCGGGCGGAGCAGCCCGGTCACCATCGACAGAGTGGTCGTCTTCCCCGCGCCGTTCGGGCCGACCAGGCCGATGAACTTGCCTGCGGGCAGGGTGAGATCGATGCCCGCGACCGCGATCTGCACGCCGAATCGTTTCCACAGCCCCTGTACACGAACGGCGGGCGGCGCCGTTCCCGGCGTACCGCCCGCCCTGTTCTCCGTCTGGTCCGGCATGGTCTGCTGCCTTCCGTTGTCCCCGTTTTACGGGAGCAACATTACGATCGCCGGTCCCGCTCGTCGGCCGCCTCCCGTCCGCACGCGTATGCCAGCGGGCTGATGAGTTCCTCCGCGTCCGGGAGCCAGCGGTTCGCGGGCGTGGGCCTGCGCACCCACTGCACCGCGCCGTGACTGCCGACGCGGGTCGGCGGCGCCGCGACATAGTGGCCGTCGCCGCGCGCCACCAGATCGATCGAGCTGGGCGTCCAGCCCAACTTCCGCACCAGATCAGGGACCTTCAGGGCGGCGCCGGGCAGCACGAAGAAGATCATTCGCCGGTCCGGGGTGCAGGTCACCGGGCCGAGCGCCAGATCCATCCGCTCCATCCGGGCCAGCGCCAGGAAACCGGCGGACTCCGAGACGTCCAGCGCGTCGAACGTCCGCCCCGTGGGCAGCAGGATCGACGCCTTCGGCTGCTTCCCCCACAGCCGGCGCGCGGCCACGGCGCTGCCCGTCGCCTGTGTCGACCAGTCCGGCCGGGAGGGGTGCGCCCCCGGCGCAACGCATGCCTCCGCGCCGCACGAGCACCTCTCCGCGCCCTCGACGGCCTCCAGCCAGGTGCCCGGGACCACGTCCCAGTGACGCTGCTCCGCGTACCGAACCGCGCTGTCCAGCAGCTGTTCACCCCGCTGCTTGGGGATCTGGGCGGCCTCCGTGACGCCGATGGAACCGCCGACTGACTCTTCGATGGTCTCTTTCACGATGAACACAACTCCCGCCACCACCGCGGGTTACGGCCGCGCACGGCCGGGGCATGGCGCATCGATCCTGCATTTGGGGCGCATGGGTGCATGGGCGGGGGCGCGCGTGCGGGCGGCGCCCGGCGGGAGGGTAGCCAGTTGCGGGAGCGGCATTCACCCGTAATCGTCCGAGCTCATTGGCATTCTCCGGATAACGCCGGGAAGTGATCAAGTGAAGATCACGATCAGCGCGGTCCGGTACAGGGGGTAGTCATGGCAGCGAGGCCACTCGTCGCCCGCCAGCCGAACGAACGGCTGCAGGCGCTCATCCAGGAAGCCGGGTGCTCCAACGCCGGGCTGGCCCGCAGGGTCAACATGGTCGGGGTGGAGCGTGGCCTCGACCTGCGGTACGACAAGACGTCCGTGGCGCGCTGGCTGCGCGGACAGCAGCCACGCGGGCGGGCGCCAGGGATCATCGCCGAGGCGCTGGGCCGCAAGCTGGGACGTACGGTCACGATCGACGAGATCGGCATGGCCAACGGCAAGAATCTGGCGTCGGGGGTCGGGCTGCAGTTCGCGCCGACCGTGCTCGGCGCGATCGAGCAGGTCTGCGAGCTGTGGCGCAGTGACGTGGGCAGGCGTGACTTCCTGTCCGGGTCGACCGTCGCGGCGTCGGCGCTCGTGGAGCCCAGCCGTGACTGGCTGATCACCGGAGCGGACGCGCAGGTGGCGCGGCAGGGCGGGGCGCGGGTGGGGGTGTCGGACGTCGAGGCGGTGCTGGCGATGACGCAGGCGCTCACGGGTCTCGACCACCGGTTCGGGGCCGGGCACGTGCGGCCGGTCGTCGTCCACTACCTGAACAGCGTGGTGTCCGGGCTGCTTTCCGGCTCGTACCGGGAGCCGGTGGGCCGGCAGCTCTTCGCGGCGGTGGCGCGGCTCACCGAACTCGCCGGGTACATGGCGGTGGACACGGGCCAGCCCGGGCTCGCACAGCGCTACTACATCCAGGCCCTGCGGCTCGCGCAGGCGGCGGGCGACCGGGCGTACGGCGGCTACGTCCTGGCCGCGTCCATGAGCCATCTCGCGGCGCAGCTCGGAAACCCGCGGGAGATCGCGCAGCTGGCACGGGCCGCGCAGGAGGGTGCGCGGGGTCACGTCACGCCGCGGGCCGAGGCCATGTTCTACGCGGCGGAGGCGCGGGGGCACGCGCTGCTCGGCGACGCCCGCGCCTGCCACGAGGTGGCGGGCAAGGCGCTCACCTCGCTGGACCGGGCCGATCCCGAGTCGGGGGACGACCCGGCCTGGATCGCCCACTTCGACCACGCCTATCTCTCCGACGAGCTCGCGCACTGCCACCGCGACCTCGGCCAGGCCGACGCGGCGGCCCGCAGCGCGACCGACTCCCTCGACGGCCACCCCGAATCGCGCGCCCGCCGCCGCGCGATCGGTCTCGTGCTGCTGGCCACGGCCCAGGTACAGCAGCGCGAGGTCGAGGCGGCCTGTCACACGGGCACCCGAGCGGTGGAACTGCTGGGCACCCTGCGGTCGAGCAGGGGCGCGGAGTATCTGGACGACCTGCAGCAGCGCCTGGAGCCGTACGCGGACGAGCCGGCGGTGCGGGAGTTCGGGGCGAGGGTGGAGATGGCGGCGGCGTGAGCGTGCGGGGCGTGCGGGGCGTGCGGGCCGGCTGAGTCGTCCGGGTCGTGCGGGTCGAGCGGGTCGTCCGGTCGTCCGGGTTCTACGGGTCGTACAGGTCGTGCGGGTCGGCTGTGGCGTCCGGGCTGTCCGGGGCGTGCGGGCCGGTGAGGTGTTCCGGGGCCTTGCCCCGGAACACTTCCCTTCGAGGGGCGTAGGCGCGGAGGCGTAATCAGCGTCTTAGGGAGTGTTCTTGTTACGCGTCCCACACGTGTGTGCGGACCCCCTGACCCACCCGGTAGCGTGAACCGACGGTTCCGTAGGTCCACACGTAGGAGTCCCGGTGACGCACAGCGGACAGGGTGACGAGGCGCAGCTCCCGGCCGCGCGGCCCGCGCACGAAGGTGTCGTGCTGCCCGCGGACGGCAGCGAGCCCTGGATACCGGGAGTCAGCGGAGAGCAGGTCGCCCCGGCCGGTGGGACCCCCTGGGGTGCGCCCTGGGGGCCCGGGCAGGAGGCGCAGCCGCTGCCCCCGCAGCAGATGCCGGGTGCGGGGGGCATGCCGGGTGCGCCGGGTACGGAGGCTCCGTACGGGCAGCCGCAGCCGCCGCACGGCGCGCCGGCCCAGCTGCCGGGACCGTACGGGCAGATGCCGCAGCCGATGCCGCAGGCCATGCCCGCCGACGCCGACGCCACGCAGTACATCGCGCCCGTCCCGTCCGCTGCCGAGGCCACGCAGTACATCGCGCCTGTGCCGCCCGGCGCCGGGGCGCTGCCGCCGGAGGCTCCCGCCGAGTCGACGCAGTTCCTGGGGACGCGCCCGCTCGCCGCGCAGGGCGAAGCGGAAGCCACGCAGTATCTTCCGCCCGTACCGCAGCAGAACGCATCGCAGCAGCACGTCCCCGCCCCGCCGCCGGGCGCCCCGTACGGCATTCGGCCCGGTGCGCCCGACGAGCGGCAGCCTCCCGCGGAGTTCGACAACCTCTTCCGCAGCGCTGACGGCGCGGGCCATACGGCGGACTCGACGCAGCAGATGCCGCGCTTCGGCGCCGAGCCGGGGGCCGCGTCGCACCAGCGGCAGTACGCGCCGCCGCAGGCGCCGGTGCCGCCGCACGGGCCTCAGCAGACGTACGACCCCGAGCCGCGCCGCTCCTCGCGCGTGCCGGTGATCGCCGCGGTCGTCGTCGGGTGTGCCGTGCTGGGTCTCGGCGCGAGCGCGCTGATGTTCGGTGGCGGTGGCGACGACAAGGGTCAGGACGACGACAAGACGATCGCCGCCGCGACCTCGCCGGCGTCGGACTCGGCGACGCAGGACGCCGCCGACCCGGCCAAGTCGCAGGCCGAGGCGCTCGACAAGCTGCTCGCGGACAGCAACGACAGCCGAGCCGCAGTGATCCGGTCCGTCGAGTCGATCAAGTCCTGCCAGAACCTGGACCAGGCGGCGACGGACCTGCGCGGCGCGGCGGAGCAGCGCCGCGGGCTGGTGACTCGCCTGGACGGCCTGACCGTGGACAAGCTGCCGGACAACGAGGCGCTCACGGCTGCCCTGAAGAAGGCGTGGGAGGCGTCCGCATCGGCCGACGACCACTACGCGGAGTGGGCGGGCCAGGTGAAGGAGAAGAAGGGCTGCCACGACGGCAAGGCCCGCAACACGCGCCAGACGGCCCAGGCGAACAAGGCGAGCGGCGAGGCGACGGCGGCGAAGCGGGAGGCGTCCGGCCTCTGGAACGAGATCGCGAAGAAGTACGGGCTGACGGAGCGCGGGCCGACGCAGCTCTAGTCGTAGCTTCAGCCGTCCCGGGCGCCGTCGTTCGTCCGCGGACCGGTGGGTGGTTCGTGCCCAGCCATTCCTCCCCCCTCCCCCGGGACTCCGTCCTGGGGACCCCCTTGCATGGACCCCCAGGGCGGAACCACTGCCCGCGAACCAGGGGCTATGTCGTGCGGGCGTCGCGCATTGTGGGGCCCACGTCCACGAAGCCGGGCTTCTGGTCGACGAGGCGGCCGTCGCGGACGACCTGGAAGGTCACGCTGTGGTTGATGACGCGGGGGTAGCCGATGGAGCCGAGCATGTCCTCGAAGCGCCAGCGGAGCGGGGGCGTGAGGCCGCCGGTGTCGACGCGGACGCCGCCGTCGAGGGCGTGCGAGATCGCGCCGGCGGTGATCGTCTTGCGGTCGAGCGACTCGACGACCTTCTTCAGCACGGTGTAGGCGATCCACGTGGTCTGCACACCCGCGTCGGCCGGGTCGATCCGGTCGTCACCGAAGGCGTGGTCCCGGATCACCTGCCGCATCGCACCCCAGCGGCTGTCACCGGCGTCCGGGTACCAGCCGGTCATGAACGCGCCCTCGAAGGGGCCGTTCGCCCCGCCCGTACGGTCGATGAGCGGCTGGCCCACGGAGGTCAGCACGGAGGAGATCCGTACCTCCCGGTCGTCCTCCGGCAGGCGCCGGAAGGAGTCGAAGAAGTTCGAGGTGCGCTCACCGAGCACCGCGGTGACGCAGCCCTTCTTCTTGCCGGCCTTCTCCCGCGCCTGCTCGGCCTGGTCCAGGTACTCGGTGGCGTCCTCGGCCGCCTTGATGTCGGCGGACGGCTCGCGGTCGCCCCCGGACAGTCCGGCGTTGAGCAGCACCGGCAGGTCGTCGCCCGGGATCGTGTCCGGCCGCACCAGTGAGACCTTCCGGCAGCTGCCCGCCAGCTGCAGGCCGTTGCCGGCGAGCAGCGCGGCCTGGCCGCCGTTGACCGGGTAGGAGAGGTAGCTGGTGAACTCCTCGTCGGAGAGCCCGTAGCCGCCTATGTACGGAATGCCCGCGGCCTCCAGCGGCGCCATGAAGGCCCGGCCGTTCTGGCTGTACGAGCCGACGACCGCGACCACATCCTCTTCGGCCGCCCGCCGGGCGCAGGCGGCGGCGCCCGCGGTCGTGTTGTGCTCGTTGCAGGTGAGGACGCGCAGCTCGTGGCCGTCGATACCGCCGTTCTCGTTGACGTACTTGGCGTAGGCCTGTGCCATGGCAGGCATACCCGGCATATTGGTTGCCCGGGTCTCTTCGGGCGCGAAGGTCATGACCGTGATCGGATCTCTGGAGCCGTCCGAGCCCCCAGGTAGTACTCCACAGCCGGTGAGCGACGCCCCGACCGCCGCCACACATGCAACGAGTGCTGTCGCGGTCCAGTAGGGGCGGGGGGAGGAGGGGCGTCGCCGACTGGTCATGGCCCTGCACATTTCCGCCTCACGGGTAACGCAGCAGCGATCATGGTTCAACGACGAGTGACGGCAAGGTGAATTCCAGGGGGCGGAGATCGCCCAATTGTGGGGAACGTACGATCGAGGGCGTGCAAGCTTCGGTGCTGACCCTCGTGGCGGAGCTCGCAAGGACCGAGCTCACGAGGTGAACGTCAATGAACTCTTCCCGCCGCGGCCGTCGCTCCTCCACCATGGGCGACATGCCGCTCAATGACATGCCCTGGTGGCGCTGGCGCAGCAATGTGCGCTCGGCGCTGCACATGCTTTCCGACCCCGTCTTCCACCAGGAAACCTGGCTGGCAGGCCACGAGGGGTACGGCGATGTCACCGACGCCGTGTACCGGCTGGTCGAGGACACCTGGCTGGACAACTGGTCCGCCGAGAAGTACGTCGGGACGATCTTCCGGGATTCGGGTGAGGCCGCGCTCGTGGACGTGGCCGTGCTGCGGGTGCTGCGGATCATGCACCAGGTGGGCCCGGATGCTCCCGTGTCGGCGTACATGGAGCACCACGGCTGGCCGGAGGCCGTACGGGCGGCACGCGACGCGCACGTACGGCTGGCGACGAGCGACGGGGACGACCCGGACGCGCCGCCGCGCTCCCTGGAGGTCCTGCGCATCATGACCCGGTCCGCATGACCCGGTCCGCCTGACGGACTCGGGACCTTCGGGGTCCGCGCGGTGTGGCAGTCTACGAGGATGACCGACCAGTACGTCCTCACGCTTTCCTGCCCGGACAAACAGGGCATCGTGCACGCCGTCTCCAGCTATCTCTTCATCACCGGCTGCAACATCGAGGACAGCCAGCAGTTCGGAGACCGCGACACGGGTCTGTTCTTCATGCGGGTGCACTTCGCTGCCGAGGCGCCGGTGACCGTCGACAAGCTGCGGGCCAGCTTCGCCGCCGTCGGGGACTCGTTCGCGATGGACTGGCAGATCCACCGCGCCGAGGAGCGCATGCGGGTCGTGCTGATGGTCAGCAAGTTCGGTCACTGTCTGAACGATCTGCTGTTCCGGTCGAGGATCGGCGCGCTGCCGGTGGACATCGCGGCGGTCGTCTCCAACCACACGGATTTCGCTGAGCTCGTCGCCTCGTACGACATTCCCTTCCGCCACATTCCGGTGACGAAGGACAACAAGGCGGAGGCGGAGGCGGAGCTGCTCGCGCTGGTGCGCGAGGAGAACGTGGAGCTGGTGGTGCTCGCGCGCTACATGCAGGTGCTGTCGGACGACCTCTGCAAGCAGCTGAGCGGCAAGATCATCAACATTCACCACTCCTTCCTGCCGAGCTTCAAGGGCGCGAAGCCGTATCACCAGGCGCACGCGCGGGGTGTGAAGCTGATCGGTGCGACGGCGCACTATGTGACGGCCGACCTCGACGAGGGCCCGATCATCGAGCAGGAGGTCGAGCGGGTGGGCCATGAGGTCACTCCCGAGCAGTTGGTGGCCGTCGGCCGCGATGTGGAGTGCCAGGCGCTGGCGCGTGCGGTGAAGTGGCACGCGGAGCACAGGATCCTCCTGAACGGCCGCCGCACGGTCGTCTTCGCGTAGGGCCTGTCGTTCGGATCTTGCCGGGATGCGGTGGAAGTGGTGGTTCCGGGGGCTGACGCCCCCGAGCCCCGGTCGGCGGCACGTGACGGCCTCGCTGGGCCTCGCGCCGCCCGGGCGCTGAGGGCGGCACCAAGGCAGCACGGGGGCAGCGGGGGCACCGCCCTCCGTATGCGTCAGAGCCGGGACAAGGACGCCGCCGCGAAGAGGGCGTCGCGGATGGCCTCGCGGTCGCCGTCCTGGCCGGCGGCTGCCTCGTGGGGCGAGACGTGGCCGGCGACGAGTTGGCAGAATTCGACGCCGTCAAGGGCGACTTGGGCCACGGTGTGGTCGGGGTCGCCGACGGCGGCGGGCGAGTCCAGGGCGATGTACCAGTGTCCGCCGCCCGCGCCCTCGACCTCCAGGTGCAGGGTGCGGCCGGGTGAGCCGGCCGTGACGAGGCGGCGGGGTGGGGCCGCGAGGCCCGTGCGGCGGCGGGCGGCGAGCGCCGCGGGGAGCAGTCGGGCCGCCAGGTCGATCATGTCGTGCAGGTGGGAGGCGCTGGGCGGCTCGTACGGATAGGCCACCGCGTTGGCGATGTCGTCCGCGTGCACCCAGCACTCGAAGGCCCGGTCGAGCATCGAGTCCCGCAGCGGCAGCGCGAAGTCCCCGTACGAGACCGACAGCTCCGCAACCCCGCGCCCGGCGAACGACACGGTCCGCACGAGCGTGTGGCTCTGGCCGCGCCACGGCTCGCGCACCCGGCGTGTCGGCGGGAAGTGGGAGGAGCGCCAGTACTGCTCGGTGCGCTCGGACGGGGAGGGCGGCGCGTCGGGGCCGGCCGGGTCGTCGAGGCCGAGCGCCGAGGCGACCAGCCCGTCCACGGACATGAGGTGGCCGATCACACCGGCGACGGTCGTCTTGCGGCTCACCGCCTCCTCGCCGTCGAACCATTTGAGCCGCACGGGCGCATGCCACTCCGAGTCGCCGATGTCCCGCAGCAGCGCGTCGAGCCGGGCGGTCTCGGCGTCGTACGGAACGGCCCAGGCGGGCACGGGGATACGGGCCGGCCGACGGCCCAGGCAGTTCTCCAGCACCCGGGAGCGCAGCAGCGGGTCCAGGTCCAGATCGCGGTCGGTGTGCAGCAGACCGACCGCGTCGCGCAGCCGCAGCGCCTCCTCCGCGCACGGGGCACAGGAGGTGAGGTGTTCCTCCACGGCCGCCGTCTCCTCGGCGGAGCACGCGGACAGCGCCCACGCGCCCAGCAGCGACTTCAGGACGCCGTGGGGCATGGGCGGGGCGGGCTCGGCCGGCGGGGAGGGCAGCACGGCCGGCGGCGAGAGGTCGTCCCCCGCCGCGCGCGGCCCCGGTATGCGCGGCGCCGCGTCCGGCGCGTCGTCCGGCTCCTCCCGGCCGCGGCCGCCGTCCGGTGGCCCGCTCACAGGCCGCGTCCGAATCCCGGCGGGGAGGTGCCCTCCAGCGGGCGCGTGTTCGCCGTGGACAGCAGCTGCAGACCCAGCCGCAGTCTGCGGCGGGCCTCGACCTCGGTGACCCCGAGGTCGGCCGCGGTCTGCCGGTAGTCCCTGCGCTGGAAGTACGCCAGCTCCAGCGCGGCCCGCAGCGGAGCCGGCATCGACGTCACGATGTAGTCGGCGCGGGCGGCGACCGAGGCGCGGCGGACCTTCTGCTCCAGCTCCTCCGCCGTGCCCTCGCCGCTCTGCTCGTGCGCCGCCCGCTCCTGCTCGCGCAGCCGGTGCACGGCCTGGCGGTGGGTGAGGCGGGCCATCCAGGAGCGCATCGAACCCTGCTTCGGGTCGTACGCGTCGGGGTTCTCCCACACGTACCCGAACACCTCCCGGGTGACGCGGTCCGCCGCGGCGTCGTCCTCCAGTACGCGATGGGCCTGGCTGTGCACGAGAGAGGCGAACCGGTCGTACAGCTCTCCGAGCGCGGCGGCCTCGCCCCGCGCCAGTCGCTGCTGCATCCTGCGGTCCCAGCGGGGTGGTGTGTCCTTTGCCATACGGCGCCCCCAACCTTCGGCTGTCCCGGCCTGCCTGTCCCGTCGCTCTGTCGAATGTAGTGCGCGACGCCGGAAACGCACGCCCCATTGTGGCAAGTACGTGCCAGGGGAGCGGCGGGCTGATAGGGGGTTTCATCCGGATGGAGCGGGGCAGCAGCGGCGGAAGGAACTGCGACTTCCGGTTCGGGACCGGTGTGACGAGAGGGCCTCGCGTGATGCTCAAGGTGGACCAGGCCGAGCTGGGCGCATGGACCGTGCTGCACATACACGGCGAACTGGACCTCGTGAGCTCTCCCGTGGTGCGTCGGCGTGTCCATGACGCCGTGGCGATCGGCCGCCGCGATCTGGTGCTGGACCTCTCGGAGGTGCTCTTCTGCGACTCCAGCGGCGTGGGGGTCCTGATCGCGTCCCGGCGGCTGCTGCGCTCCTGCCGGGGCCGGCTGCGGCTGATACTCCCGGCCCGGGGTGCGGTCGACGGCTCGCATGTGAACCGGGTGCTGGCGGCCCTGGGGGTGCGCCGGCTGTTCGACGTGTACGAGGACGTGGCCGCCGCCACCGGGGACGAGGCGCGGCCGCTCTCCGCGTAACCTGCGCGCGAACCGCTCTGACGTCGTACGCTCCCCGCATGGACAGCGCAGAATACGAGCGCAAGATCGCCCACAGGTTCGCTGAGTTCGATCAGGACGGCAACGGCTACATCGACCGTGCGGACTTCAGCAAGGCGGCTGCAGCGCTCCTCACCGAGTTCGGTACGACCGCACGCTCCGACAAGGGGCAGGCCCTCTATTCGGGCGCGGAAGCCTTCTGGCAGGGCATGGCGGGCATCGCCGACGTGGACGGCGACCAGCGGGTCACTCGCCAGGAGTTCGTCACCGGCGCGGTGAAGCGGCTGCGCGACAACCCCCACCGCTTCGCCGAGATCGCCCGGCCCTTCCTCCACGCGGTGGTCGCCATCGCCGACGAGGACGGTGCCGGGGTGACCCGGGACAGCACCGAGCGGGTGCTCCGGGTCCTCGGCGTCGAGCCGGACCGGTGCACGGCGGTCGCTGCCGCGCTGGACGCGGACGGCGACGGCAGGATCAGCGAGGAGCAGATCCTGGCGGCGTTCGCCGCGTACTACGTGACCGGGGAGCCCGACACTCCGTGACGTCCGTGGGTGCCGGACGCCGGGGAGACCTGACGTCCGGCACTCCATGACGTCCGTCGGCGGCGGAGCGATGCGAAGAACCGCGATGCGAAGCCCCGCGCAGGACTGTGGAGTCAGGCTGTGTCGGTCAGGCGGTGGAGAGCGAGATCTCCGTCGCCTTGATGAGCGCGACCACCGAACTGCCGTCGGCCAGCCTCAGCTCGTCGGCCGCCTCCTTGGTGATCGCGGCGGTCACGGTCGAGCCGCCGTCGACCGCGATCTGTACGGTCGCCATGGCGGCGCCCGGGGTCACCGAGGTCACCGTGCCGGGCAGCTGGTTGCGGATGCTCAGGCCCTCCACGCGAGCCGTCGCGAGAGCCACCTCGCTGGCCTTCACCAGCGCGCTCACCTTGCCGCCCGGGTAGATGCCCAGGTCGGCGACGGCGTCGGCGGTCACGGCCGCGGTGACCTCCTGGCCGCCGTCGAGGCGGATCTTGACGGTGGCCATCGCCGGTCCGGTGGCGACCGCGATCACGGTGCCGGGCAGTTGGTTGCGGATGCTGAGGCTCATGTCGCGCCGTTCATGTCGTGGATGTCGCGTCCGCCCCAGTGAACCGCTCCCGCAGCTTGTACTTGAGCACCTTCCGCAGTGTGTCGTTGCGGGGCAGCGCGTCCACGACCTCCAGCTGCTCGGGCAGCTTGTGCACGGACAGGCCCGCGTCGCGCAGATACGCCGTGACCTCGTCCAGGGTGAGCGGCGCCGCGCCCCCGGGCTGCTCGACCACCGCGCACACCCGCTCCCCGCGCTCCGCGTCCGGCAGGCCGATCACCGCCACGTCGCCGACCCCCGGGTGCTCGTGGAGCAGGTCCTCGATCTCCTTGGCCGAGATGTTCTCGCCCTTGCGGATGATGATGTCCTTGAGGCGGCCGGTCAGGACGAGATGGCCGGATTCCGTGAGATGTCCCAGATCCCCGGTGATCAGGAAGCCGTCGGCGTCGAAGACGGCCGCGGTCTGGTCCGGGTCCAGATAGCCCCGGCAGACCGCCTCGCCCCGCAGCCGCACCTCGCCGTCGACGATCCGTATCTCCATGCCCTCGGGGGGCCGCCCCTCCGTGGTGGCGAGGTTCTCCGGGGTGTCGTCCGGCGCGCCCATGGTGATCATCGGCACCTCGGTCATGCCGTAGCCGTGGGTGAGCTGCACGCCCATCTCCCGTACGACCGCGTGATACAGCTCGGGCGGCTTCGCGGCGCCGCCGCCCGCCAGCAGCCGCAGGGTGGGGACGACCGGTTCCCCGGGCTGTTTGCGCTGTTCGGCCAGGAACATCGAGTAGAAGGCGGTCGACCCGCCGGCCGTGGTGACGCCGTGCTTGCGGTAGGTGTCCAGCGCCTCGGGCAGTGCGAACTTCTCGAAGAGGACGGCGGGAAAGCCGTACAGCAGCAGCATCACCAGATAGTCCGCCCCGCCGATGTGGGCGAAGGGGAAGGCGATCGAGCCGACGTCGTCGGGCGTCAGGTGCAGCGCGTGGGCCAGGCAGGAGCCGCCCGCGATCAGGGAACGGTCCGTGTGCAGCACGCCCTTGGGGTCGGAGGTGGTGCCGGACGTCCAGTAGATCCAGCGCACCGAGGTGCCGTCGGCGGGCGGCGGGGGCAGTACGGCAGGGTCGCCCTCGGGCAGGTCGTCGTACGCCTCGAAGACGCCGCGCGCCCCGATCCGGTGCGCCATCTCCGTATGGCCGAAGCCGCGCCACTCGCCCGGCACCGCGAAGAACTCCGCCCCGGACGTGCGCAGGGCGAAGCCGGTCTCACGGTCCCGGTAGAAGGGGATCACGGGGGACTGCACGGCGCCGATCCGGGCGAGTGCCCCGGCCAGCAGGACCGTCTCGATGCGGGTGGGCAGCTGCCAGGCCACGACGGTGCCGGGCCGTACGCCGAGCCCGTACAGCCCGGCGGCGACGCGCTCGCAGCGCGTCCGCAGCCCGCCGAAGGTGAGGCTCCGGTCGTCCTGGAGCAGGACGGTGCCGTCCGGGGTGAGCGCGGCGCGGCGGTCGATCAGCTCCCAGAGCGTGCGGGAGGCGCCCAGAGCGTGTGCGGTCTCGTTCATGTCCCCTCCGGCACCGGCTTGAACTGACGGACAGTCAGATCGTGCGGAGAGCGTAAGGCCCGTCGCCTTGTCGGTCCAGGGGTGCGGGGCTAGCCTGCTATCTGACGACCCGTCAGAACAGCCGGACAACGGAGGGGCCCGATGGAACGGGAACTGCCTCGGATCATCAGCGTCGACGACCATGTGATCGAGCCCGCGCATCTCTTCGAGACATGGCTGCCGGCGAAGTACCGGGACCGCGGGCCGCAGCCGCTCACCGCCGGGATCGGCGAGCTGGCGTACGTCGGCGGCAAGTACCAGATCACGATGGACCCGGACGGGCCGCCGACCGACTGGTGGATCTACGAGGACCTGAAGTTCCCGTACAAGCGCAATATCGCCGCCGTCGGCTTCGACCGCGACGACATGACGCTGGAGGGGATCACCCGGGCCGAGATGCGGCGCGGCTGCTGGGACCCGGTCGAGCGGCTCAAGGACATGGACGTCAACCATGTCGAGGCCTCCCTCTGCTTCCCCACCTTCCCCCGCTTCTGCGGCCAGACCTTCGCCGAGGCCAAGGACAAGGAGGTCGCGCTGGCGTGCGTGCGCGCGTACAACGACTGGATGGTGGAGGAGTGGTGCGGCGACAGCGGCGGCCGGCTGATCCCGCTCTGCCTCATCCCGCTCTGGGACATCGACCTGGCGGTCGCGGAGATCCGGCGGAACGCGGCGCGGGGGGTCAGGGCCGTGACCTTCTCCGAGATCCCGACGTATCTGGGGCTGCCGTCGATCCACTCCGGCTACTGGGACCCGTTCTTCGCGGTCTGCCAGGAGACCGGGACGGTCGTCAACATGCACATCGGGTCGTCCTCGCAGATGCCCGCCGCCTCGCCCGACGCGCCGCCCGCCGTCCAGGCGTCGCTGTCCTTCAACAACGCCATGGCGTCGATGATGGACTTCCTCTTCTCCGGGGTGCTGGTGAAGTTCCCGGCGCTCAAGCTCGCGTACAGCGAGGGGCAGATGGGCTGGATCCCGTACGCGCTCGAACGCGCCGACGACGTGTGGGAGGAACACCGGGCGTGGGGCGGAGTGCGCGATCTCATCCCGGAGCCGCCGTCCACGTACTACTACCGGCAGATCTTCTGCTGCTTCTTCCGCGACAAGCACGGGATCGCCTCGCTCGATGTGGTCGGGCGGGACAACGCCACGTTCGAGACGGACTATCCGCACGTCGACTCGACCTTCCCGCACACGAAGGAGGTCGCGCTCGACCATGTGAAGGGGCTCGACGACGAGACGATCCACAAGCTGATGCGCGGCAACGCGATCCGGATGCTGGGCCTGGACCTCGACTGATGGACCTCGCCTGCACGGAGGAGGAAGAGGACTTCCGGGCGCGGCTGCGGGACTGGCTCGCGGTCGTGCTGCCCAAGCTGCCGCCGAAGCCCCCGCCGGACGACTGGCCGGGGCGGCGGGCGTACGACGCGGGCTGGCAGCGGGCGCTGTACGACGCGGGCTACGGCGAACTGCACTGGGACGCCTCCCCCAACCAGCGGCTGATCTTCCTGGAGGAGACGGAGAAGGCCGGAGCGCCGTACGTGGGCGCGAACTTCGTGGGGCTGCTGCACGCGGGGCCGACGATCGCCGCGGAGGGGAGCGAGGAGCAGCGGGCCCGCTGGCTGCCGCCGATCCTGCGCGGCGACGAGATCTGGTGCCAGGGGTTCAGTGAGCCGGACGCGGGGTCGGACCTGGCGTCGCTGCGGACCCGGGCGGTGCGCGACGGCGACGCCTATGTGGTGACGGGGTCGAAGATCTGGACCTCGCACGCGGAGGTGGCGGACTGGTGCGAACTGCTCGTCCGGACGGATCCGGACGCGCCGAAGCACCGCGGGATCTCATGGCTGGCGATGCCCATGGACGCGCCGGGCATCACCGTACGGCCGCTGCGGACACTCGCCGGGTCCACGGAGTTCGCGGAGGTCTTCCTGGACGAGGTGCGGGTGCCGGTGGCCAACCGGGTGGGGGAGGAGAACGACGGCTGGCGCGTCACCATGGTCACGTTGTCGTTCGAGCGGGGCACCGCCTTCGTCGGTGAGGTCGTCGCGTGCCGCCGCACCCTCGGCGAGCTGGCGCGCACGGCGCGCGAGAACGGCCGCTGGGACGACGCCGTGCTGCGACGCCGGCTGGGCAGGCTGAACGCGGAGTTCGGCGCGTTGTGGCGGCTGACCCAGTGGAACGTCAGTGAGGCCACGCGGACCGGCGGGGTGCCGGGGACCGGCGGCTCCGTCTTCAAGCTCCGCTACTCGCACGCCCGGCAAGAGCTGTACGACGCGGCCGCCGAGGTCCTGGGCCCCGATGCGCTGGACCTGTCCCGGGACTGGACCCTGGACCGTCTCTCCTCGCTGTCGTACACGATCGCCGCCGGCACCTCCCAGATCCAGCAGAACATCGTCGCCGAGCGGATCCTCGGCCTGCCCAAGGAACGGTGACCGGCCGTGCACTTCCAACTGACCGACGACCAGCGCGCCTTGCGGGCAGGCGTACGGGAGCTGCTGGAGGCCCGCTTCGGCCGCGAGGCCCTGCGCGCCGCCGTGGACCGTCCCGTACCGGACCGTCCCGTACCGGACCGTCCCGTACCGGACCGTCCCGTACCGGACCGTCCCGTACTGGACCGGGCGCTGTGGCGGGAGCTCGGGGACGCCGGCTTCTTCGCGCTGCGGCTGCCCGAGGCGGAGGGCGGCGTCGGGCTCGGACTCCCCGACGCGGTGCTGGCCTTCGAGGAGGCAGGGCGGGTGCTGCTGCCCGGCCCGCTGGTGGCCACGCATCTCGCGGCGGGCACGGTGCCGGGGGCGGCGACCGGGGAGGCCGTGGTGGCCATGGCGGACGGCGCGCTCGTGGCGTGGCTGGAGGAGGCCGACACGGTCGTCGGGGACACGGAAGGCGCCGTTCCCGTACGGTCCGTCGATCCGCTCACGCCGCTGCACCGGGTGCCGGCGGCGGCACGACAGCATCCGGAGGCCGCCCTCCTGACCGCCGCCGAGCAGCTGGGCTCCGCCGCCCGCACCACCGAGCTGGCCGTGCGATACGCGAAGGAGCGCGAGCAGTTCGGGCGGCCCGTCGGCGGCTTCCAGGCGGTCAAGCACCTCTGCGCCCAGATGCTGGTACGCACCGAGCTCGCCCGTACCGCCGTCTACGCGGCCGCCGTGACCGCCGACCCCGTCGAGATCGCGGGCGCCAAGCTCCTCGCCGACGAGGCGGCCGTACGAGGCGCCCGTGACTGCCTCCAGGTGCACGGCGGCATGGGCTTCACCTGGGAGGCCGATGTGCATCTGCACCTCAAGCGGGCCTGGGTGCGCGCCGGGCTGTGGCAGACGGCAGCCGAGTCCGAGGAGCTGCTGGCGGCCGCACTCCGATGAGTCACCGTGCGTCGATATCGGGTTGTGTCCTTCGAGGGGGTCGTCACGGCCCGGAGTCGGGGCTGCCCTCGGGTACGCTCCGTCGGGTGCGAGATGCGTGCTGTCCCGGGGACCGCGATAGGTGCGGCTCCGCCGTGTGGTCCCCGAACCTCCGGCCCGACACCAGGGTGGCCGCCGGAGAAGAATGCGCCGCTCGCACAGGGTGTTCGACTCCCCGCAGCGTGCGTCGCACAGTATGCACCACGCATACTCCTTCGCGCTGGAATATGCCCGAAGCGCTTGTTGCGGTGACTGTACGTCAACCATGCTGTCTCGCAAGGAAATCACGTTCCGTGATGGCTGTGAGGCGCGAGGCGATGTGTCCGCCGGTTCGGATGGTGTGAGCGGTGCAGGTGCTTCAGGTTCAGTTGGAGGTCGGGCCGGATCCCGCGGAGGTGGGACGGGCCCGCAGGTGGGCCCGTTCGCGGCTCGCGGGGTCCGGGATAGGGGACGACGAGCCGCTGGCCGAGACGCTGGTGCTGCTCATCTCCGAACTGGTCACCAATGCTGTGGTCCACACGGGCTGCCCGGCGGTGCTGCGGATGCTGTTCGGGTCGGGTGCGGCGGAGGCGGGCACGGTCCGGGTGGAGGTCGCCGACACCAGCGCCCGTCCGCCGCGGCCGCGCCACGCGGAGGGCGACGACACCAACGGCCGCGGACTCGAGCTCGTCGACGGGCTCGCCGACCGCTGGGGCTGGCAGCCCGAAGGGGCCGGCAAGAGCATCTGGTGCGAGGTGGACCGGTCCGCGTCGCGGGGGACCGCCTGCCCGGTGGGCGTACCGCCGCTCCTGGTGGGTGAGCCGTCGTGCGCGGTCACGACGCGCACGGCCTGACGCGCTCCCGCCGGACACGCACCGCCTGACGCGCTGCGAAGAGGTCACCGGGTGGCGGGCCGCACCGTGCCGTGCCCCGGGGCGCGCACGAGAGCCCCGCCACCCCGCTGCCCGGAGAAGCGCCGCTCAGAGAAGCGCAACTGACCGGAGAAGCGCGACCGCCCGGAGAAGCGCCGCTGCTCAGAGAAGCGCGACGGGAGCGACCGGCGTTCCCGTACCGCCCACGAACGGCTCGGGCGTCGCGGAGAGCAGGAAGGCGTACCGCTCCTCCTCCGCGCAGGCTGCGGACAACTCCTCCAGATTCCAGTTCTGCCCCTGCAGCATGCCCATCTCCACCAGATCCAGCGCATGTACCGGCAGCCACAGGTTCTCGGTCTCCGGCGGGAAGATCTCGAAGGTCAGGGTGTCGTTCGCGACGGCGGCGACATCGCGGGCGTGGAACCACTCGGGCGTGCGGACGGACAGCCCAGGCGACGGATAGCCGTACCCGTGCTTGTCCCCGCTCAGATACACCTGCATCTGACCCGTCCGTACGAGCACGACGTCGCCGGCGCGCACCCGTACAGCCCCGAACTCCTCGGCCTCCGCCAGGTCCTCGGGTGTGACGGCGTGGCCGCCGGGCAGCCGGTCCATGCCCTTGGCGCGCGCCACATCGAGCAGCACGCCGCGCGAGACGAGCGTGCGGACCTTGTCGATGCCGCTGAAGCGGGCCCCTTCGTGGGCGGTGATGGTGTCGGCGGAGCGCCCGTTGTAGATCTTCCCCGAGTGCGAGACATGGGTCAGCGCGTCCCAGTGGGTGGCCGCCTGCAGCCCCATCGTCACGGCGTCGTCGCTGGTGGCGACGGTGCCGGGGCCGAACAGCTCCTGGTTGATCTGGACCATGGTGTGCAGCGGGTTCACCCGGCCCGGGATCATCCCGGTCTGCACCCCGTCCTGCTGGAGGGGCAGCGCGAGCGGGATGCGGCGGCCGGTCCGTACTTCCGTGGCGGCCTGCCGCACCACCTCGTCCGTGATCAGGTTCAGCGTCCCGATCTCGTCGTCGGCGCCCCAACGTCCCCAGTTGTTGACGCGTTTTGCGATGTCGTGGAACTCCGGCGGCAGGGTCGGCAGTGACATCGGTCCTCCTGAGGTCCCGGGGTCCTGGGTCTTGTGCTCGGGTGTCTGACGGCCCATAAAATCTAACGGTCCGTCAGAAACCGCGGGAAGGGGCCGGACGTGGGGAACTTCTTGGCAGGCAAGGTCGTCGCCGTCACCGGCGCCGGGCGCGGCATCGGCCGCGCCGTCGCCCTCGCCTGCGCCGCCGAGGGAGCGAAGGTCGTCGTCAACGACTACGGCGTCTCGATCGAGGGCGGCGAGCCCGCGTCGGAGGTCGCCGAGGCCGTGGTCAAGGAGATCCAGGCGGCGGGAGGAGAAGCCGTCGCCGTCGCGGACGACATCTCGACGATGGCGGGCGGCCAGCGGATCGTCGATACGGCGCTGGCGCGGTACGGGCGTATCGACGGAGCCGTGTGCGTCGCGGGCATCCTGCGCGAACGCATGCTGTTCAACATGTCGGAGGCGGAGTGGGACCCGGTCGTCGCCACCCACTTGAAGGGCACCTTCACCGTCTTCCGCGCGGCGTCGGCGGTCATGCGCAAGCAGGGCGGCGGGACGCTGATCGGCTTCACCAGCGGCAACCACCAGGGATCGGTCGCGCAGGCCAACTACTCGGCGGCGAAGGGCGGAATCATCTCGCTCGTGCGCAGCGCGGCTCTCGGGCTGCACAAGTACGGGGTGACGGCGAACGCGGTCGCGCCCGTCGCCCGTACGCGCATGTCCGCGAACGTCCCCATGGAGCTCAAGGAGATCGGCGAGCCGGAGGACGTGGCGGCGCTCGTCGTCTATCTCCTCTCCGAGCGGGCACGCGCCGAGAAGATCACCGGGCAGGTCTACACGATCGCCGGACCCAAGATCGCGGTGTGGGCGCAGCCGCGCGAGTTGCGTGCCGGGTACGCGGAGGGGGCGTGGACGCCGGAGAAGATCGCGGACTTCCTGCCGGGGACGGTGGGGACGGACCCGATGCCGATGCTGGCACAGCTGGAGGAGATGGCGAGGGCGGCGGCGTCCAGGGAGCGGCCAAACACGGCCTAGGCGTGCGGCGTGGCCCACGAGGGGCGGGGTGGGGGAAGTCCCGCCCCCCACAACAGGAGGCGTACATGGACTTCGAGTTCGGACCGGAGGACCAGGCCTTCCGGCGGGACGCCCGCGCCTGGCTGGAGGCCCACCTCGTCGGTGAGTTCGCGGCCACCGCAGGCCGCGGCGGCCCCGGCAGCGAGCACGAGCGGGCCGCCACCCGCCTCGCCTGGGAGCAGGAACTCGGGCGGGACGGCTGGATCGGGCTCGGCTGGGACGCGGACCACGGCAACCGGCGGGCCACCCTCACCCAGCAGGTCGTATGGGCCGAGGAGTACGCCCGCGCCCGCGCCCCCGGCCGGGTCGGGCACATCGGGGAGAACCTGCTCGCGCCCACCCTGATCGCCTACGGCAGCAAGGAGCAGCAGGCCCGCTTCCTGCCTGGCATCGCGCGCGGCGAGGAGCTGTGGTGCCAGGGCTACAGCGAGCCCGGCGCCGGCTCGGACCTCGCGTCGCTCCGTACCGTTGCCGTGCGGGACGGCGACGGATACCGGGTGACCGGCCAGAAGATCTGGACCTCGCTCGCCCGGGAGGCCCACTGGTGCTTCGTGCTCGCCCGCACCGAGCCCGGCTCCGCCCGCCACCACGGGCTGTCGTTCCTGCTCGTGCCGATGGACCAGCCCGGCCGCGTCGACGTACGGCCCATCCGGCAGATGTCGGGGACCAGCGAGTTCAACGAGGTCTTCCTCGACGGGGCCGAGGCCGTCGAAGTGGTCGGCGGCGAGGGCAACGGCTGGCAGGTCGCGATGGGCCTGCTCGCGCTGGAACGGGGCGTCTCCACGCTCGTCCAGCAGATCGGTTTCGAGGAGGAGCTGGCCCGGATCGTACGGCTCGCGGTCGACAGCGGCGCCGTCACCGACCGGGTGCTCCGCGACCGCCTCGTACGCCAGTGGGCCGAACTGCGCACCATGAGGTGGAACGCCCTGCGCACACTGGGCGGTCCGGACGACCCCGGCGCGCCGAGCGTCGCCAAACTGCTGTGGGGCAGCTGGCACCAGCGGCTCGGCGAGCTGGCCATGGCCGTACGGGGCGCGGCCGCCGCGTCCGGGCCGGGCGCGTGGTCGCCCGCGTACGAACTCGACGCGCTGCAGCGGCTGTTCCTCTTCACCCGCGCCGACACGATCTACGGCGGATCCGACGAGATCCAGCGGAACATCATCGCCGAGCGTGTGCTCGGCCTACCCAGGGAGCTGCGGTGAGAGGTGTCGTCTTCGACGGAGAACGGGTCGAGGTGGTCGACGACCTGGAGATACGGGACCCGGGCGCGGGCGAGGTGCTGGTCGCCGTCGCCGCCGCCGGGCTGTGCCACAGCGATCTGTCGGTGATCGACGGGACGATCCCGTTCCCCGCGCCGGTGGTTCTCGGGCACGAGGGCGCGGGTGTCGTCGAGGCGGTCGGCCCGGGCGTCACCCATGTCGCGCCCGGCGACCACGTGTCGCTGTCGACGCTCGCCAACTGCGGGGCGTGTGCCGAGTGCGACCGGGGCCGGCCGACGATGTGCCGCAAGGCGATCGGCAGGCCGGGGCAGCCGTTCTGGCGGGCCGGGAAGCAACTGTTCCAGTTCGCGTCCAACTCGGCGTTCGCGGAACGGACGCTGGTCAAGGCCGTCCAGGCGGTGAAGATCCCCGACAGCATCCCGCTCACGTCCGCCGCGCTGATCGGCTGCGGCGTCCTCACCGGCGTCGGGGCCGTACTCAACCGGGCGAAGGTCGCACTGGGCGACACCGTCGTCGTCATCGGGGCCGGCGGCATCGGCCTCAACGTGCTGCAGGGCGCCCGGATCGCGGGCGCGCTCACGATCGTCGCGGTCGACGCGAACCCGGCGAAGGAGGAGGCGGCACGGCTCTTCGGCGCGACGCACTTCCTCACGTCGGTGGACGGGGTACGGGAGATCCTCCCCGACGGCGCCGCGCACGTCTTCGAGTGCGTCGGCCATGCGGGGCTGGTCCGGCAGGCGATCGACCTGCTCGACCGGCACGGGCAGGCCGTCCTGCTCGGCATGCCCGCCCCGACGGCTGAGGCGACGTTCCTCCCGGCGGCGATGTTCCTCGACAAGTCGATCCTGGGCTGCCGCTACGGCTCCTCGCGCCCGCAGCGCGACATCGCCCTCTACGCGCGGCTGTACCGGGAGGGACGGCTGCTGCTCGACGAGCTGGTGACCGAGGTGTACCCGGTGGAGGACTTCGCGAAGGCGGCCGATGACGCCCACCAGGGCCGGGTCGCCCGCGGGGTGCTCACGTTCTGACGGAGTGCGGCGCGGCGGGCTCGGAGAGACTGGTGGTGTAGCGCGGCCGGGGACGACCGTGAGCCGTTTTCCAGGTTCGGACATAGGGAATTCCCCATGGAAGGCACGGCACTGGACGCGCTGCTCGAGGCAGTGCGCGGCCCGTTCCTCGTACCGCAGGACGAGGGCTACGACGAGGCCGCACGCTCTACAACGCGATGGTGGACAAACGTCCCGCCGCGATCGTGCAGGCCGCGGACGTCGCCGACGTCCAGGCGACCGTGCGGTTCGCCCGGGACGACGGCATCGCGTTGGGACGGCATGCCGACCGAGCTGTCGACCGTACGTGAACTTCATCGGCCAGGGCGAGGGCCAGGAGCGGGTCCGGGCCGCGTACCGGGACCACTACGACCGGCTGGCGAAGATCAAGGCTCGTACGACCCGGACAACTTCTTCCGCGCGACGCAGGACATCCTGCCGGCGGCGTGGCCGGCGTGAGCACCACTGCAGGGGGCCTCGGACGAGAGCCCCCTGCAGCGGCTGCCGGTCTCTACTCGTTGAACCACTGCGAGTAGACGGTGGCGCCTCCGCCGTTCCACCACAGCTGCATCTGGTATTCCCCGTTGCTGGGGACGTCGTAGCCCTTCTTGTCGCAGCTGGCGTCGCCGCCGTCGTCCACGGTCAGAAGGGTTTCGGCGTTCTTGCGGTAGAGCTGGCCCGTCACGCCCTGGCCGTCGGCCTTGGTGTCGCAGACCTGGAACATGTCACCGTCGTCGATGTAGGTCATCTTGCCGCGACCGTCGGGGTGGGTGATGACGATGTTCTGGTCCGCCAGCGCGGGGGTGGCCGCGAGCGTGACGGCCGCCACGGCGCCGGCGCCGGCCAGGGCGATGCGCTTGAGTGTCCTACTCATCAGGAGTGATCCTCGACCCTTCTTATTCGTCGAACTTCTGCGAATAGACGGTGGGGCCACCGCCCTGCCAGGAGAACTGCATCTGGTACCAGTCGAGCAGGCCGGGCGAGCTGCCGATGTTGTAGCCGGCCTTGTCACAGCCGGCGTCGCCGCCGTCGTCGATGCTGAGTACACGGGTGGTGTCGTTCACGACGACGCCCTCGACGCCGTGTCCGTCGGCCTTGGTGTCGCAGACCTGGAACATGTCGCCGTCATCGATGTACTTCATGTACCCGTGACTGTTGCTGATGGTGATGTCCCCCGCGTGGGCCGCGGTGGCGGTTCCCGCGAGAAGGGCGGCAGCGGCGGCGCCGCCGACGGCCATGCGCTTCATTGCGATTCGCATTGTGCTCCTATTCTCCGTGAGTGAGAGGGGTGACCGGGATTAATCCAGGCCTTCCTTGAAGTGGTAGGAGTAGGTCCAGTCCCCGCCGCCATTCCAGACAAGGGCCATCTTGTAGACCTCGCCGGCCCCGTTGCCGACGTTGTATCCCTTCTTGTCGCAGCCGGCGTCGCCGCCGTCGTCGACGGTGAGGACGGCTCTGTCCTCAGCGCCTATGGAGATCAGCTGGCCCTTCATTCCGTAGCCGTCGGCCTTGGTGTCGCACACCTGGAACATGTCACCGTCGTCGATGTACTTCATGTTTCCGTGACTGTTGCTGATGGTGATGTCGCCGGCAACGGCGGCCGCCGTGGAGAACGTGACGGCTGCGGCGACGGCGGAGCCGACCACCGCGGCACGCATAAGCTTCCTGCGCATTACAGATCTCGCATCCATGTCAGGCGTTCATCGAAATTCGGAGAGTGAAACCGTGCCGTGCGGGCTACTCGTTGAAGTAGCCGCTGTAGATCGTGCCGCCGCCACCGTCCCAGGAGAGGCCCATGCGAACGGAGTCCATGCTGCCGACGTTGTAGCCCTTCTTGTCGCAGCCCGCGTCACCACCGTCGTCGACGGTGAGCAGGGTCGAGTTCATGCTTTCGACGACGCCGATCATTCCGTGTCCGTCGGCCTTGGTGTCGCAGACCTGGAACATGTCACCGTCGTCGAAGTAGGTCATCTTCCCCTTGCCGTTGGGGTAGGTGAGATACCTGTCGGTGTCGGCGAGGGCGGGAGTTGCGGACAGAGCCAGCACGGCGGTCATGGTGGCGCCGGCCACCGCGATGCGCCGGAAATTCTTTGCCATTGATTCCTCGCATTCACTCGGGTCGACCCGACCATAGGACAGGCCCTGAGGCCGGTAAACTGACTTGAGGTTGTCCTGAGGTTCTCGGAAAATCACGCAGTGTGACCCGATTGCCGTTCTCCCGGGGCCTCGTTGCACCCCAGAGATTCGCAGAATCATCCGTAAGGGATGGAGTCGGGCGGCCGGCGTCACTGTTCGTGACGGAGTTTGGCAGCATGCTGACAGCCCCCGGTGCACGCTGGCAGCCTCATGCCAACTCGGCTCCATTTACTGGGCTCCGACCCCGTTCTAGGGTCGACAGATCCCGAAATAGAAATCGCGTATTGCGTGATAGGCAGCGAAGGCATTTCATGGAACACACGGATGGTTTCCCCGATGAGGTCTCCACGTCCGGTGGCCGTCGTCGCAGGCGTGTGCTCACGACTCTCGCGGTGGCCACGGTCCTCGTCGCGGCCGGCGTCGGCGTCGCCATCAGCAAGGACGGCGGGCCGGAGGCCCGGGAAGTCTCGGCCCACCCCGACCAGTCGCCCCCCCAGGACCTGATCGCCGCCAAGAAGGTCGCCATGTCCGCCTACTTCACCGTGCAGAAGCTGCAGGGAGCCGACGGGAACGGTGTGGTCAGGTACGACTGGAACCTGCTGGACACCGAGAGCGGCGAGTACCGGAGGACGGACTGGTCGTGGCTTGACGTCGCTCCCGGCATGAAGACCGCCGCGGTGCTGCCGCGGGAGCTGCCGGCGAAGCGGATCGGCATCATGGACCTGTCCACGGGTGACGTACAGCGCTGGATCAAGGTCCCGACGGGAGTCGGCGGCGTCCAGTTCTCGCCCGACGGGAAGAAGCTCCTCGCGACGTCCTACTCCCTCAACCCGGACGGCTTGTTCAAGGAGTCGTCGTACTACCTCAACAACAAGAAGGTGCCGGGGCCGAAGAGGAGCCGCTCGGGCTTCTACGTCATCGATGTCTCCTCCGGGAAGGCCGAGTTCACCGCGAAGCCGCAGAAGGACGATCCCCAGGCGTCCGTACTGGCCGGCGGGCGCGCCGACTTCCGCTGGGGCGGCGACGGCCGCACCGTGTGGGAGCCCGCGATGACGAAGACCGGGAAGGCCCGCTACCGTCTCGACGGCACACCCGCCCCCGCTCCGCAGCAGGAGCAGAAGGGCCTCCCCGCCTCCGGGCTGTCCCCGGACGGAAAGCTGGCGATGGGCACCTTCGTCGGCGACGACAAGAAGGTCGTCTCCGAGGTGCTCGACGCGAAGACGGGGAAGCGTGCGGCGGTCGTCCCCGGTCAGCAGCTGCTGGGGTGGGCGGACAACACGACTCTCGTCGCCTGGATGTGTGAGCCCGAGAACTGCAGCCCGGGCAAGGGGGAGTTCCGCAACCGGCTGGTGATGGTGAACCTCAAGGATCAGAAGGTCACCCCCCTGACGGGGTTCCGGGAGGCGTCTCTCACCTACCGGGGCCGGTGGAACCCGCTCTTCACCGAGCGCTGAGCACGCGGGCGGACGCCCGTGGCACCAAGGCCCGGCCTCATCGCTCCGATGAGGCCGGGCCTTGGTGGCGGCACGGTGTTGGAGAGGTCAGGACGTCTCGCGGACGGCCCTGCTGAGAATGCGCAGGCCCTCGTCGAGCTCGTCGGGGGTGATGGTGAGCGCCGGCAGCAGCTTCACGACCTCGCTCTCCGGGCCGGAGGTCTCGATCAGCAGACCGAGTTCGAAGGCACGGCGGGCGACGCGGTCCGCGCGGCCCTTGTCGTGGAACTCCAGACCCCAGACCAGGCCCCGGCCGCGCAGATCGGCGACTTCCTGCGCGTGCTCGACGGCGTTCGCCCGCAGCGCCCACTCCACCTGCTCGCCCCGGGCCAGGGTCTGCTTCTCCAGCTCACCGTCGGTCCAGTAGGCGTCGAGCGCGGCCGCCGCGGTGACGAACGCCGGGTTGTTGCCGCGGAAGGTGCCGTTGTGCTCCCCCGGCTCCCAGATGTCCAGCTCCGGCTTGAACAGGCACAGAGCCATGGGCAGTCCGTATCCGCTGATGGACTTCGACACCGTGACGATGTCCGGCACGATGCCCGCCTCCTCGAAGGAGAAGAACGCGCCGGTGCGGCCGCAACCCATCTGGATGTCGTCGACGATCAGCAGCATGTCCCGGCGCTTGCAGACGTCGGAGAGCCGGCGCAGCCACTCGGCGCGCGCCACGTTGATGCCGCCCTCGCCCTGGACCGTCTCGGCGATCACCGCGGCGGGCTTGTTCAGGCCGGAGCCCTTGTCGGCCAGCATGCGCTCGAACCACGAGAAGTCCGGTTCGCCGCCGCCCAGATAGCCGTCGAACGGTATCGGGGTGGTGTGCACCAGCGGAACGCCCGCGCCCGCCCGCTTGAAGGCGTTGCCGGTCACGGCGAGCGAGCCGAGCGACATGCCGTGGAAGGCGTTGGTGAACGAGACGATCGACTCGCGCCCCTTGACCTTGCGGGCCAGCTTCAGCGCGGCTTCGACCGCGTTGGTGCCGGTCGGTCCGGTGAACATGACCTTGTAGGGAAGACCGCGCGGGCGCAGCAGCACATCGCGGAACGTTTCCAGGAAGGTCCGCTTGGCGGCGGTCGACATGTCCAGGCCGTGGGTGACCCCGTCCTGCTGCAGATAGTCGAGCAGGGCCCGTTTGAGGACGGGATTGTTGTGGCCGTAGTTGAGTGAGCCGGCGCCGGCGAAGAAGTCCAGGTACTCGCGACCTCCCTCGTCGTACATGCGGCTGCCCAGGGCCCGGGTGAAGACGGTGGGCCAGCTGCGGCAGTATCCGCGGACCTCCGACTCCAGGGTCTCGAAGACGCTGAGGTCGGGGTGGGTGCCGAGGTCGGGCTGGGTGATGGTCATGGCTTGCTCCAGGTGTCACTGATGCGTACGTGCCCCCGTGATCGCGGGTGCCGCTGTGAAGTGTGTGGTCCTGATGCCGTGAGGCCGGCGGCCGCTACATCCAGCCGCGGGCCGCGGCACGGCAGCCGGCCTGGAATCGGCTCTTGGCGTCGAGACGCGTCATGAGCTGGGCCGTGATCCGGCGTACGGTGCGCACGGAGACGCCCATGCGGCGAGAAGCGGTTTCGTCGGTGGCACCGTCGGAGAGTTGCCGCAGGAGCTCGCGCTCCACCGCGGTCAGGCCGTGCTCGTCGACATCGGGGACGCATCCGAGGCCCTCGCTTCCGAGCCAGTAGCGGTCGAAGAGCGTGTCGAGGCTCGCCACCGTTCCCTGGTGGCTGATCACCACGGCGCCCGCGTCGGGATCCTTGGGGACGTGCGGCAGCACGGCGGTGGTGCCATCGAAGATCATCAACTGGACCGGGAGGGTGGGCGCGGTCCGCGTCCGGGCCCCGGCGCCGACCAGCCGGGACGCCTCCGCGTACTGCGCCGGCCGGTTGCCGATGCTGCCGAGGTGGATCTGGCGCACGCGCACTCCGCGCCGGAGCGCCGCTTTCGCCTGGTCCTCGAGAAGTCCGTCGAACATTCCGCCCGGTTCCGGGGTGATGACGGAGATGCCGACCCGGGAGCTCTGGACGAGATCCCGGATGCGTACCGTCGCGGCCGCCGGTTCCAGGAACTCCATGGCCAAGTTGGGGCTGCGTCCGGTGAGGGATTCGTGAACCGAGATGAGCGCCGCGACATTGACCTCCAGCTGCTCGAACTCCGCCTGAGCCGCCAGGATGTGTTCGCGTCGGCGGGCGAGTGCCGCGGTGAGTCCGACGCGGGGATTGACCGGACAGATCTGGCGGTCTTCGGGGCGCCCCGATGTGGAGGCGACGAAACGTACGAGTGAGGCTTCGGCCAACGCGAGGACCGCCGTGTCGATGCGGTCGCCGGGGAGTTCGAGGCGCAGGACGAGTTCGGCGCGAGTCGAGGTGTTCAGATCGAGAAGTGCGTGGTAGACGCGGGTCGCCTCCTGGTCGATGCCCAGGGCGGCCAGTTGCAGAGCCGTCATCGCTGCCAGCCCGGGTCTTCGGAGATCCCCGTCGTGCTCTGCCAGCCCGGATCGGGCTGCGGCGGCAGAACACCACCGGCGGCGACGGAGCGGGAGGCGGACTCCGGAGTGCCGGTGTCACCGGGAGAGGCAACCGCAAAAGCCAATATCGCGGCGGCGAAAACCGAGAAAGCAGCAACAAAAGAGCGCACCTGTACTCCTCCGGGCATGGATGACCACAGAAACTGTGGCAAAGGGAATTGCGTATCGCGGGGTTTCGCCGAGGCGATCCGTCCGGCGACACATTCCATGATTCACGTCCGGAGCGTCGGTGTCCTGCTTCCGCGCTGGCACAAACCGCAGCTGACACATCTGTGCCGCGTTCGTCCGTCCCGGGTCAGAGCTCGGGCTGCCACCCGTCGGGCTCGGCCGCGCTCTGCGCGGCCGCCGTGAGGAGGGCCAGCAGACCGTCGCGGGCCTGCGCCTCCTGCCGCGCACGGCACAGGACCACGCCGAGGAGGCCGGCGCGGGAGACATGCACGCGGCGATGCTCGGCCCACGGCGCTTCGTCGAGGCTCCGCTCCAGCGCATTGGTGATCAGTCGGGCCTCGACGGGATCCACGGGCGCATCGGTTCCGTTGAGGCGGAAGGGGATGAAGCGCATGCGTCCACCCTTGGGGACCCGTCGCCTCGTTCGGTACCCGGATTCTGGACAGGATGTTGCCTGGCACCTACCTGTCATGTTGATCTTTCCCCAGTGAAGGGGGAACGACAGGTGTTTACAGCCCTGGGGCTTACGACAGATGCGAATAATTTGTATCGAATGATGCTCGCCCATCCCGACCACGGGGTGGCGGAGCTCGCCGAGGGACTTGATTGGAATGAGCACAGAGTCAGGGCCGCCATTGACCAGTTGGCCGACTTCTCGCTTCTCCAGGACCCGGAGCCGGGCGGTGGGCGGCTCCGGGTCATCAGCCCGCAGCTCGCGCTGGACTCGCTCTACGCACGTCAGCAGGCCGAGGTCGCGCGCCGGCAGGAGGAGCTGACCGCGAGCCGGGTGGCTGCGTCGCAGATGATCGCCGAGTACACCGCGAGCAGCAGCGAGTCGGAGAAGTACGCGGTGGAACGACTGGTGGGCCTGGAAGCGGTCCGGCGGCGCATCGGGGAGCTGGCGGCCTCCGCCCGCCATGAGACCTGCGGCTTCTCCCCGGGCGGCCCGCAGACCCCGGAGAACCGCGCGGCCAGCCGCCCGTTGGCCGAGGCGCTGGCCGAGCGGGGCATCACCGACAGGACGATCTTCCTGGAGAGTCTGCGCAACGACCCGGAGAGCGTCGAGCACGTCCGGTGGCTGATCTCCCTGCGCAACGAGGTCCGTGTCGTGCCGGTGCTGCCGATGCGGATGTACATCGTCGACGGGGAGGTCGCGATGGTACCTCTCGACCCGCACGACAGCTCCCGGGGAGCGGCGGTCATCCGCGAGCCGGGCGCCGTCGCCGCCTTCCTGGCCCTCTTCGAGGCGGTATGGGCCACGGCCGCTCCTTTCGGTGAGACGCCGCGCCGCGACCTCGATGACCCCGGCTCGCTTCCCCGCGAGCTGCTGCGTCTCCTCGCGCAGGGCTACACCGACGAGGCGGCCGCGCGGAAGATGGGGGTCTCCCTGCGTACCGAGCGCCGGCTCATCTCCGACCTCATGGAGCAGCTCGACGCGCGTAGCCGGTTCCAGCTCGGCCAGAAGGCCATGGAACGCGGCCTGCTCTAGAAGTCCACGCCGGGGGGGGGGGGGGGGGGGGGGGGGGGGAGGGGGGGGGGGGGGGGGGGGGAGGGGGGGGGAGGAGAGGGGGGGAGGAAGGGGGGGGGGGGGGGGTTGCCGCCCCCTTTCCCGCCCTCTACGGTAACACACAACGCCCC
>NZ_JBWKDT010000034.1:0-47409 GCF_056435785.1 Streptomyces sp. NPDC043870 | reverse complement strand
ACCGCGCCGAGACGTGGGTCCGCCTCCCCACAAAAAAAACCCCCCCAACCCCCCCCCCCCCCCCCCCCCCCCCCCTCCCCCCCCCCCCCCCCCCCCCCCCCCCCCCCCCCGTGCCGGGACCCACCGCCCGATATCGCACTCGAAACGGCCCTACCAGCGGCGTTGCCCGGGCGAGGCATGCTCTTGCCATGACACTTGTGTGCCGCCCCTCACGGGTGACACGGCTGTCCCGCTCCGGCAAGACTGATGCCCGTCGCCGTGAACACGGAGATTCCGTCAGGGAGATCGCGGCAGACCGGAAGCCGGCATGTGAACGTCCGCGCCTTCCCTCCCGGCACCCTCGGATGCCGGCCTCCGCCTGCTCTCTTTCGCGTGCCCCTGCCCTCTGCCTGCTGGAGTCCCGTCATGAAGCATTACGTCGCCTTCACCACTTTCGCCGTGCTCAAGCAGCCCTACGCGCATGTGGACAACGACACGTTCAATGAGCTGGAGCCCATCGTCTTCGGCGCCTCCGAGACCAGCCCCGGATTCGTCGCGCGGGCCACCGCCGTGGACACGGTGACCACGAAGTGGACCAACTTCGGCCGGGACTACGGGGAGTGGGGCATGTTCGCCGCTCCGTCCTTCTACACCGGCGGCCGCGAGGACGACACCGACACCCGCGCCTCCACCCTCTCGGTCTGGGAGGACCTGGAGTCGGTGCACGCCTACGCCTACTCGGACGTGCACCTGCACGCGCTGCGCAACCGCCGCGAGTGGTTCGTGCACCTTCCCCACCGGCTGTACGCGGCCTGGTGGGTTCCGGAGGGCACCGTACCGACCTGGCAGGAGGCCTGCGACCGGCTGGAACTCCTCAACAACCGCGGTCCGTCGCCGGAAGCCTTCGACTTCATCAAGCCCTTCACCGCGGACGGCAGCCCCTACCGGCTGCGCAACGCCCGCAACGCCGCGCAGCCCGCCGGCGCGGTGCACGCCTGATCCGGCCGGCCCATGTACACGGGACCCCACCACATCGACCCCAGGAACTGACATGACCACCACGGCAACCAGGCCGTCGCCGACCTCGAATCAGGCACGCACCCGGATCCTGCTGATCGTTCTCGCCACGGCGGCCTTCCTCCTCTCCCTCGCGGGCTCGGCGCTCAAGAACACCGTGCAGGTGTACTTCCTGCCGATCGCCGACTCCTTCGACAGCTCGCGTGGTGCTCTGGCCACGGCCACGACCCTTTTCGCCATCGCCACCGCGGTGGCCTCACCGCTGGTCGGCGGCCTGGCCGACCGCATCGGGGGTGCGGCGACGCTCGCCCTCGGCACCGCTCTGGCGGGCGCCGCCTTCATCGGCTGTGCGCTGTCCGGGGAGCTGTGGCTGTTCGTCACCGTCTACGGCATCGTGGCGGCGTTCGCCTTCGCCATGCTGTCGTTCGTGCCGCTCGGCGTCCTGGTCGACGAGCTGTTCCGTGACGGACGCAAGGGCCTGCTGTACGCCCTGCTCACCAACGGCGCGGCCGTCGGGTTCATCGTGCTGGTGCCGCTGTGGTCCTGGCTGGACACCAAGGCGTCCTGGGAATCGGTGCTGCTCGTCACGGGACTGGTGTTCCTCCTGGTCCTGGCTCCGCTCGCGATGCTGACCGCCCGCCAGGCGTCCAAGGTCACCAGCGCGTCGCAGGACGCGCCCGCCGTGGCCGACACCGCACCGGAGCCCGCGCGGCCGGTGTCCTTCGTCGAGCGGCTGCGCAAGGCCGTCGCCGCTCGTGAACTGCGTGCCCTGGCGCTGGCGTTCTTCTCGTGCGGTGTCACGATGGCCTTCATCGACGTGCACTTCGTGCCGATGGTGCACGACCACGGCGGCAGCCACTCGACCAGTTCGACGGCTCTGGTTCTGCTGGGCGTCTTCGAGGTCGCCGGCGGCCTCCTCGCCGGCTGGCTGTGCGACCGCGGTCTGATCAAGTCGGTACTCATCGCGGCCTACGCCCTGCGCGGTAGCGCGATGCTCCTGGTGAGCGTCTCGGCCGAACCCGTCCCCGCCATGGCCTTCGGCGTCGTCTTCGGCATCAGCTACCTGGCCACCGTGGTGGCCACCACCATGTGGGCCGCGAAGTCCCTGCCCGTCTCCATCCGCGGTACCGCCATGGGTCTCGTCTGGGCCATCCACGCGGCCGGCACCGCGATCGGCAGCCAGGCCGGTGCCAGCCTCGCCGACCTGACGGGCAACTACACCGCCGCCACCCTGGCCAGCGCCGCCCTGGCGGGCTGTGCCTGCCTGCTGGTGTGCGCGATGCCCGCACCGCCCGCCGCCGAGGCGAAGCGCTGACCGCGCGCCCTGTCGCATTCCCGTACTCGGCCCGGCATCACACCTGCTCGCCCCTCGGAGGCTCGCGTGACCACCAGCACTCCCGTCCATGACATCCTCGGCATCGGCTTCGGCCCCGCCAACATCGCCCTCGCCATCGCGCTCGAAGAGCGGTACCCGCATCTGACGGCCCGCTTCCTGGAGGCCCGCCCCACCCCCGAGTGGCAGCCCGGCATGCTGCTCGACGGGTCCGACATCCAGAACCACCCCAGCCGCGACCTCGTGACCCTGCGCAACCCGCGCAGCCGTTACAGCTGGCTGAACTACCTGCACGAGCAGGGCAGGCTGCTGCGTCACCTGAACCAGCCCGTGCCGTTCCCGCTGCGCAAGGAGTACGCCGGCTACATACGCTGGGCCGCCTCGTTCTTCTCGCACCAGGTCGACTGCGACCAGCGCGCCGCCTCCATCCGGACGGTGGAGCAGTACGGCGAGCGGCTGTACGAGGTGCTTACCGAGCGCGGCGACCGTTACCTGGGACGCACGCTCGTGGTCGCTCCCGGCCGTACCCCGTACATCCCGGAGCCGTACGACACCGCCCTCGGTTCGCGGGTGTTCCACCTCACTCAGTACCTGCCGCGCCTGGAGCAGCTCACCGCCGGCGGCGCCCCGGAGGCCGTCGCGGTCGTCGGCGGCAGCCAGAGCGCCGTGGAACTCGCCCTCGACCTGCACCGCCGCTTCCCGCGGACGCGGGTGGTCACCTACAGCCGCTCGCACTCGCTGCGGCAGAAGGACACCAGCCCCTTCAGCGAAGAGGGCTACTTCCCCGAGTTCACGCGCTACTACTTCAACGCCTCGGCCGAGAACCGCCGAGCCCTGGACCGGTACATGCAGCCGACCAACTACTCCTCGGCCGACGGCGACGTGCTGGAGGAGCTGTACACGACGATCTACGAGCAGGAGCTCGACGGCGATCAGCGGGTCTTCGTCCGCGGCAATCACCAGGCCACGAAGGTGGCCGTCACCGGAGACAAGGTCCGCCTCGACTTCACCGAACTGATCACGGGCGAGTCCACCGCGGACAGCGTCGACTTCGCGGTCCTGGCCACCGGCTTCCGCAACCTGGGCCCCGGCGCCCACGAGGAGCTCTGCCCGGCCCTGCTCAAGCCGCTGCACGACCGGCTGGCCACCGAGGACGACGGCCGCCTGCGGGTCGGATACGACTACGCGCTCGCCCCGCGCGAGGGCGAGACGCTGCCCCCGCTGTTCCTGAACGGTCTGTGCGAGTCGAGCCACGGCATCGGTGACGCCGGATCCTTCAGCCTCCTGTCGCTGCGCGCCGGGACGCTGTCCGACGCTCTCGCCACCCGCCTGAGCGCCGCCTCCGCGGCCCTCGCCGACGTCGACGTGCCGGCGCCCGTCGCGGCTTGATCCGCCCGCCGCCGACGCGACTTCCGACAGAGGTACTCACCGTGCAGATCAATGACATCGTGGTGGCCGGCTTCGGCCCGTCCGGCATCGCCCTGGCCGCGGCCATCGAGGACCACGACGACGCCCATCCGGCGACACCCGCGCTGCGTGCCGCGTACCTGGAGCGTGCCGCCACCTCCGCGTGGCAGCCCCACCAGGTGCTGCCCGGCACCGACATCCAGCATCACTTCCTGCGCGATCTGGCCACCCCGCGCGATCCGCGCTCGCGCTTCACCTTCCCCAACTTCCTTCAGCAGAGCGGCCGTTTCTACCCGTTCACGCTGCTGGGCGGCTATGTGAGCCGGCTCGAGTGGTCGGAGTACGTGCAGTGGGCCGCCGAGCAGGTCAGGACGCCCGCGGAGTACCACCGCGAGGTCCTGCTGATCGAGCCGGTCGCGGACGCCGACGGCGTGGTGCGGACCGCGCGAGTGGTCAGCCGCGACCCCCGCGACGGCAGCGTGCACGAGCACTACGGGCGCAACGTGGCCCTCGCCACCGGGCACCGGCCCCACGTGCCGGCGGTCTTCGCCGACGCCGTCGGTGAGCGTGTCTTCCATGCGGCGCAGTACCTGCCCCGCATGGCCGCCCTGCGCGGCTCGGACCGGGAGCCGAAGCGGTTCGCGGTCATCGGCGCCGGGCAGACCGCCGGCGAGATCGTGCTGCATCTGTCCGGCGAGGATCCGGGCGCGCAGATCCACTCGCTCGTGCGGCACGGCGGCTTCAAGATGTACGAGCTGGGCCACTTCAGCAACGAGGTCTACTTCCCCGAGTCGACCGACTACTTCTACTCGCTGGACGGCGCCGTGCGGGAGAAGGCCCTCGACCAGGCACGTGCCACGAACTACTCGGCCGTCGATCCCGACGTGTCCACCGCCCTGTACCAGGCGGTCTACCAGGACCGGCTGACCGGCGTCCAGCGCCTGCACATGCACCGGCGTACCGACGTCACGCGGGTGGACGTCACCGATTCCGGGGTGCGCCTGACCACCACGGAGGTCTTCACCGGTGCGACGGGCACGCTCGACGTGGACGCGGTGATCCTCTGCACCGGCTACCGGGAGCCGAAGCTTCCCTCCCAGCTGGAGCCGTTCACGGACTACCTCCGGCGAGACGGGGAGGGCCGCGTGAACGTCACACGGGCGTTTCGCGCCGAGACCACCGCCGACTGCGAAGTCGGGATCTACCTCGACGGAATGACGGAGTGGCGGCACGGCATCGGCAGTGCCACGTCCTTCAGCCAGATGTGTGACAAGGCCGACACCATCCACCGGGACCTGCGCCGCGTCCTCGACCGCCGGCCGCTGTCGCCGCAGCCGGCCACCGTCTGACGCACGCCGCTTCGAAACGGAGACACCATGCACATATTCACCACCCGCCCCGAGGACATGACGTTCGAGGCGGAGTACAACGTCAGCGGTCGGCGGATCTTCCCGTGGGACGGGGCGGTCAAGGAGCCCTTCTGGGGCGGAGCCTGGGTCGATGTGGCGCCCGGCGACACCTCGACGGCGCACTCGCACGACGAGAATGAGATGTTCTTCATCACCGAAGGCAGCGGCGTCATGCGCATCGGCGAGGAGACGCGCCGGGTGGGCGCGGGCGACACCGTGTTCATCACGCCGTTCCTCGATCACGACCTGACCAACGACGGCAGCACCCGGCTGCGGTTCGTCAGCATCTGGTGGGGCGGCGCGGACGCGGTCGCCGCCGAACGCGCGTACTGGGCGGCCGAGTTCGGCATCGCCGATGCAGTGGCCGGAACCGGGACGGACCGGTGAGCGCCCCGCAGCCGGCGGACGCCGTCGTCATCGGCGGTGGAGTCATCGGAGCTGCCATCGCCTACCACCTCGGCCTCTCCGGCCTGGGACGTGTCGTCCTGTGCGATCAGGGACGCACCGCCGCCCAGGGAGCGACGTCACGCTCCGGCGGTTTGCTGCGCCTGCACCACACCGTGAGCCCGGACACCGCGCTCACTGCGCGCAGCCTGCCCGTGTTCGAGCACTGGGCCGAGGTCATCGGCGGGGACTGCGGATACCGCCGCACCGGTTTCGTGATGCTCGTCGGCGAGCAGCACACGGAGGCCCTGCGGGAGAACTGCGAGCGGGTCGGCGCGGTCGCCGGCCACCGCCGGTCCGAGGTCATCGGCACCGACGAGGTCCGCACCCTGTACCCGGGACTCAGTGTTGAGGGGGTGGGCGCGGCCGCGTACGAGCCCGAGGGCGGCTACGCCGACCCGGCAGCGACGGCGGGCGCGCTGTTCGCGGCGGCCCGCCGCCTGGGCGTCAGCCCGTCCGAGGGGGTGCGGGCGGAACGGGTCGTGGAGCGGTGCGGCGCCGTCACCGGCGTGCAGACCTCGATCGGGCTGATCGAGTCGCCGCTCGTGATCCTGGCCAGCGGGGCCTGGGGGTCCGCTCCGGCCGCGCATCTGGGCATTCAGATTCCGGTGACCGCGCGCCGTATCGGCCTGGCCCAGGCCTCACTGCCCGGTGCGGGCCGACGCGGCTCGCTGGCGTCCGTGCCGACCTGCATCGACGACACCACGGGCGGCTACTTCCGGCCCGAAGGCCTGGACCGGTTCTACTTCGGTGTGCCGAGCAACCCGGACGTGCGGCTGGACCACGATGTGGCCCCGCTGACGCCGCAGGAGGTCGACGCGGCGGTCGCCGCGATCTCCCGCCGGGTGCCCGCCGCGGCCAAGGCCCCGCTGGTCGGGACCCGCTCCGGCCTGGACGGGTACACCCCCGACAGACGGCCCGTCGTCGGCGCCGCGGGACCCGAGGGCCTGTATCTGGCGCTGGGCTTCAGCGGTGGGGGCTTCAAGCTGGCCCCGGCCGTGGCGGAGCTGGCCGTCCGAGAGATCACGGAGGGCGGTGCGGTCATCGGCAAGGCCACCCAGGAGCTGCTCGAGCCCTACCGGCCTCAGCGGTTCCTCGGTGGCCGGCCGATCGTGCCGGAGGCGCCCTATGACCACATGTGAGCGCCCCACGGGCCGACGGGAGTCGAAAAGGGCACGCAGGAAGCGCACGGTGCGTGAGGCACGGCCGTCGGTGCTGTTCCTGATGCGTGAGGACCTGGAGACGATCCTGTCGAAGGATCCGGCCGCCCGCAGCAGACGCGAGGCCCTGTTGTATCCGCACATCCACGCCCTGTGGAGCTACCGCTTCGCGCACTGGCTGTGGCGGCGCGGGCACCGCATCACGGCACGCGCGGTGTCGATGACCGCGCGGTCCGTCAGCGGGATCGAGATCCATCCCGGCGCGGAGATCGGCCGCCGCTTCTTCATCGACCACGGCAGCGCCGTGGTCATCGGAGAAACCGTACGGATCGGCGACGACGTGATGCTCTACCACCAAGTCACGCTCGGCTCGGTGGGCTGGTGGAAGGACCTGCGCCGGCCGGCCGGCTCCCGTCGGCATCCCGTCATCGAGGACGGCGTGATCATCGGTACCGGAGCCAGTGTGCTGGGTCCCGTCACCGTCGGCATCGATGCCCGCATCGGCGCGCACTCCGTGGTCCTCGACGACCTGCCGCCCCACGCCCGCGTCACGGCAGCCGCTTCTCGCGTGCTGCGACCTCCGCAGCCGCCGATCGAGGCCCCGACGGCCGAGGCCGGCGCCCTGGCCTTGCTGCCCGACGACACCGACCGCCCCGAGGGCGACGTCCTCCGTATACCTGAAGGAACCACAGCCTCATGAGCACCTACATCGTCACCAGCGCCCCGCCCAACCCCAACGGCGACCTGCACCTGGGGCATCTGTCCGGGCCCTTCCTCGGTGCCGACGTCCTCACCCGTCACCTGCGCCAGCGCGGCCACCACGTCCGCCACGTCGGCTACTCCGATGAGCACTCCTGCTACGTCCCGCGGCGCGCCGCCGAAATCGGCTCCACCGCCTACGAGACGGCGTTCCGGTTCGGCAACCGGATGGAGGAGACGCTGTCCCTGGGGGCTATGCACCACGACTGGTTCACCCGCCCGCTGACCAACCCCCGCCACACCGCCGTCGTCCAGGAGTTCTTCACCTCGCTGTGGGAGCAGGACCGGCTGGTGGTCCGGAACCTGCCGGTCTTCTACTGCGCCGGCTGCGAGCGGCACCTGTACGAGGCAGAGGTACGCGGCGAGTGCCAGTTCTGCGGCGACCCGTCCGACGGCGTCTACTGCGAGGCGTGCGGCCTGCCGCAGGAGCCGGCGGGCCTCGCCGCGCCGCGCTGCACCAGCTGCTGGGAAGAGCCCGAGCTGCGCACCCTGGACCGGATCTGCTTCCCGCTGGAGGACTACCGCGGGCAGCTCCTCGACTACTACGAGCGGGCCCAGGCCCAGGCCGAATGGCGTCCCCGCCTGACCGCCTACCTGGAGACGCTGCTGAGCCGCGAGCTGCCGCTGACCCCGATCAGCCGGATCGCCGACTACGGCATCCCGGTGCCGCTCGCCGAGTGGGACGGGCACATCCTCGACACGTGGTTCAGCGGCATCTTCGGATACATCGCGGCCACGGCCTGCCTCACCGGGGCCGAGGGCGAACCGGAGCTGTGGCGCCGGCAGTGGACCGATCCCGAGACGAAGATCGTCAACTTCATCGGTTTCGACTGCTCGTTCTCCCATGCGGTGCTGTGGCCCGCTCTGCTGATGGCGCAGGGCACGCTCACCCTGCCGAGCCAGGTCGTGACGAACGAGTTCTACCGGCTGGAGGGCGAGAAGTTCTCCACCAGCCGTAACCACGCGGTGTGGGGAGGGGAGTTCCTGCGTCAGGTCTCCGCGGACGCACTGCGCTTCCACCTGTGCCTGACCGGCCCGGAGCGTGAGCAGACCAACTTCGCGGCCAAGGAGTTCGCGGACACTGTCGAGACGCTCCTCGTCGACGGTGCGGAGCGGTGGGCCGAATCCGTGCTCCACCTGCTCGGTGAGGACTTCGGCTCCGCCGTGCCCGCCGTCGCCGCCGCAGGGGCGTACACGGGGCCGCTCGCGGAAGTACTCGACGGACTGGCCGACGAGATCGCGTCGACCCTGGCCGCGGAGTCGCTGTCGCCGCAGGCCGCGGCCGCCGCCCTCGCCCACGCCGTCGATCGTGGCGTCGGCGATCTGCCGGCGCTGGCGCGGTCGCGGGCCGCCGCGGAGCACAGCGACGACGCGAAGGACGCGTACGCCCGGCGCCTGGTCACGCATGTGGAGGCGCTGGCACTGGTGACGTCGCTGTCGGCGCCGCTGATGCCGGGCTGGTCAGCCTTCCTGGCCCCGCACTTGGGTCTTGAGGTGTCCGCCGAGACCCGGATGCCCGGGTGGCCGGACCGTGCCGACGGGCCGCTGGTCGCCGCGGGACAGGAGGTCACCGCCCAGCTGCCCACGTTCTTCCGTCAACTGTGAGCCACGCACCCGCGGCACCGGTGGCGAAGTCGCGTCCGCCGTCCTCGCTCGGCACCACGGGCGCGGTCCTGGGCGGTGGAACCTTGTTGGTGCCGGCCGCCCTGGCACCGGCGTCCGGTGCCGCCCTCGCGGTCGCCGGGCTGGTCTACCTGTGGTGCCTGGTGCTGGCAAGGGCGGGGGGCACGCAGGCCGGTGGGCAAGTTGCCTTCGTGCACGCAGGGTTGGGACCCGCCGCCGCCCGCGCCGTGCAGGGGCTGTACTTCGCGGGCTTCGCGGTGGGTCAGGCGGCGGTGGTGGCGGCGGCGGGCGAGTTCTCCGCCGACGGCGCCGCCGCCCGAGTCACCGCGGGGGCGGTGCTGGCCGTCGCGGCGGCGCTGGCACTGCTCCAGGTGAAGCCGCCGGTCTGGATGCTGCGGCTTCGCCTGGTCATGGTGCTGGTGCTGGTCGGGGCATGGTGGCTGGGATGGCTCTCCCTGGAGACCGCCTGGCTCGGTCCCCTCGCGGTGGTGCCGCTGCTCTTCGGGTGGGTGGGGCTGGAGGGCGTGGTGGCAGGGCCCTCCTCCACGGCGATGAAGACAGCGGGGCGTGCGGCCGCCGCTCTGGCGCCGCCGGTGGTGCTGTATGCGTTGCTGCTCAGCCACACCCCGCCTGCCGGAGCCGAGCGAGCCGCCGCCGGATACGCCGCGGCCGTGGTGCTGGGCCTCTACTGCGTCACGAACCTGAGTGCGGCCGGTGCCAGGTGGCCGGCCGTCAGCGGCACTGATGCCGCCGGCGAGGCCGGCACACGGTGCGGTATCGCGATCGCCGCCGTTCTGGCTCTCGTCGTACTGGTTCTGGCAGGGAGCTTCGACTGGAGCGTGGGGCTCCTGCTCCTCGGGCCCGGCGCCGCCACAGCGGCGATCTACACCGTGCTCGCCGTGGCGGCCGTGCGCCTGGCCGCATCCACCGGGCCTGGTTCGTCGCGACGGCCGCGTTCGTGCTGGGCGCCTAGGTAGACGCCCGACTGATCCGCCCTCGGGCACTTCATGCAACAACGTGGATACCCACGTTCGTGCATGGACGGCTGTGCGTGACCCTCGTACGGTCGTGTTCAACGCCCCAACCGGGGCCACGAACAAGGGTTTTCGCATGGCACGTGAGGAGCTGACGCGGCGCTGACCCTCAGGCGCTGAACCGCCCGAAGCGCCCCCGGTGGAACAGGAGGGGCTCCCCTTCCCGCTCCGCGCCCAGCGCCTCCACCCGCCCCACCACGATCAGATGGTCACCGCCCGTGTGGACCGTGCGGATCGTGCAGTCGATCCAGGCCGGTACGGAGTCGAGCCGCGGTGATCCCGTCACGGGGGCCGGCGCGTGGGAGACGCCCGCGAACTTGTCCGCGCCGCTCACCGCGAAGGCGCGGCACAGCTCGCCCTGGTCCGCGCCCAGGATGTTGACGCAGAACGCCCCTGCGCGGGCGATGCGCGGCCAGGTCGTCGACGTACGGGCGACCATGAAGGCGACCAGGGGCGGGTCGAGGGACAGGGAGGCGAAGGACTGGCAGGCGAAGCCGGCGGGGCCGGCGCCCTCGGGGTCCTGGGCCGTGATCACGGTGACGCCGCTCGCGAAGTGGCCGAGCACGCGGCGGAATTCGCCGGAGTCGACCGGCAGCCGCTCGTCGTCGCCGACGGTGCGCAGCTCCGGGCGCGGCAGGGCGTCGAAGGGCTCGGTGGCCGCGGGGGCGCCCACCGACCTGAGGTAGCGGACGGCGGTGGCCGCCATCCCGGCATGTCCCATCACCCCTCCATTGAAGCTGACGGATCGTCAGATAGGAAGGGGTGTGCCGCCGGCTGTGCCGGTGTCCGGCACGCACCTTCCGGTCCGGCCGGCCTGCGCCTGGAAAGGTCTCCGCCTACTGACACGGCCCCGACCCGCACACGCGCTGGGCAGCCGTCGCCGGCTCGGCCGCTCCGCAGGCGGCGGCATGACCGCCCGCGGAGCGGAGCTGTGGAGCGGAGCTGTGAAGCACGCGGAGCCGGGCTCCACGACGGTCAGTTGGTGAAGTACAGGTACTTCCAGCCGCCGTGCGTGGTGTAGTTGGCGCTGTCGCCCGACGAGGGGTCGATGTACGACGAGCGCACGCGGGCGCGGATTCCGGCTTGCCCCGGCGCCCCGAGGTTCACCCGGGAGACCCCGCTGGTGCTCAGCGCGAAGTACTCGCTGCTGCTGTACCACTGGCCCTGGTAGTACACCTGGAGCTCCAGCCGCTGCTTGCGGCCCGCGTAGTACGACATGGTCGTGGTGACAAGCGGGTTCGCGGTCTTGCGGAAGTAGTGGTGCCCGACGCCGTTGATCGTGCCGGTCTTGTAGTGCCCGGACAGCGTCGTCGCGATCCGCACCTTCGCGTAAGCGGTCGACTTCACGGTCTTCGATGCGTAGCGGGCGTCGCCCGCGAACACGGCCGTGACTGTGGTGTCACGGGTCATGTCCACCACCACCGACAGGTAGCCGTTGGCGTCGACCGTCCCCCGCCTGAGCAGCCGCTTGGGAGCGTCGGCACCGTACGGGTCGGTCCAGATCTCGACGACGCGGTTCTTGTACGTGTTGCCGAGCCGGGCCGTGAACTTCACGTCGGCGCCCTGTGCGTGGACGCTGCCGTTCTGGTTCAGCGTGAGCGAGACCGCCGCACGGGAGACCTCGACCGACGCGGAGCCGGAGGCCGCGGTGCGCGTCGCGTCGCCCGCGAACGACACCTTGTAGGTGACCTTTCCGCCGGCCAGCGGGGTGTCGGCGAACGAGAACGCGCCCGCGGCGTCCGTCTTCACCGGAGCCAGCGCCTTGCCCGCCGGGGTCTCCACGTCGAACCGGGTCACGGTCAGCGGCGTCCCGGCCGGCAGCGGCACGGTCGCGGTGACCTTGCCCTTGACCGTGAGCGCCTGCGCCCGGTTGGCAGTGGACGGGGCGGTCACCGTGATCTGCGGCACCGACTTGGTGGCGTCGGTGAAGGAGCGCAGCGAGTACACGCCCTGGTTGTTGCCGGACACCGCGAACAGGCGGTGGCCCGCCGGCTCCCAGGCCAGGGCACCTTCGGCGAGGGTGTCGGCGCCGCTGGAGGTCCCGGTGTTGGGGAAGTCGTAACGCCGCACCGGGCTCGTGCCACCGGGCAGGAAGACGTGCACGTCCGGCTCGTACCACGAGTCGGTGCCGGCCGCGATCGCGCCGTCGGCGGCGACGGCAACACCGTTCGCGTAGTGCGTCTTGGTCTCGTACGCGCCGGCCTCGGACAGGTCGGAGCTCTGCCAGACCGTGTGGGTGCCACCCGGCGTCGCGGTGATGATCTTGCTGCCGTCCGGGGTGAACGCGGCGTCGGCGATCCGGCCGGAGGCACCGGCCGCCGCGGTCTGGGTCGCCTGGCCCGACGTGACGTCGTACACGCGCAGCACGCCGGGCGAGCCGTGCCGGTCCGCCGCCGCGAGCTTGCCGGGCGCGCCCGGAGGCGCGACCAGCAGCGGCGCGCTGTACCAGCCGCTGGTCTGCGCCTGGTCGAGAGCCACGACCGGCTCGGTACCCGCTACGTCCAGAGAGCCGATGTCCCCGTCGCCGGCCGGGCCGTACCCGAACCAGACCTTGTCACCGATGACGGCGAGGCTGCGCGGGTCGGTACCGCTGCCGATGGGAAACCGGCCGCTCACGGCGGCAGTCGCCGTGTCGAGCGCCACGATGGCGTCGCTGCCCGGGACGGCCGCGTACAGGCGGTCCGACGCAGAGTTGAGAGCGAGTCCCTCCACGCCGGGCAGCGCGCTGACAGTCGCGAGGACCGTGCCGGCATAGTCGGTGGAGATGATCTGGCCCCGCTGCGGATCGCTGATGAAGACGCGCTGGTGCACGCCGTCCACCACCATGTCGCCGACGGCGGAGAGCGGAAGGGCCTTGGCGGAGTCGGCTGCTGCCGTGCCCGCCGTGCTCGCGGCCAGTGCCACCGAGCTGAAGAGGACCGCGAGCGCGGTCGCGGCCGAGATGCTGCGCATGCGCACAGTGATTCGTACCCCCACGAAGAAATCCGGCGTAAGGCCGGGAGAAGAAGAAAGGCAGCGCGCGATCCCCCCACGTCGCTCATCGACGCGTGATGCGCGGCCGAGCGCAGCCTATGGCATGGCAATGACACCTGAGGAGCCGGTTTTCGTGCCGGTGGGCAGCAGGCCCGAGCTTTCCGCAGCAGAGGCGGCGAACGCCTGATCAGGAGCGCCCGCGCCCACGCCTGTTCGAGCGAGGCGGATCCGGACGCGGGGGACCTGTGGATCCTGTGGAAGGACTGACGGCGTGGGTCCTGCGGCGGAAGCCGAGTAGCGTGGCGGCGGAGGGCTGCGGCGGCTGTGGAGCAGCGGTGGGACGGGCGCGACCGCAGCAGCCGCGGAGCAGCAGAAGGGCATCGCATTGTTCATCAAGGTCTGTGGTCTGCGGACCGAGCAGGACGTGGACACCGCCGTGGAGGCGGGCGCCGACGCGATCGGTTTCGTCTTCGCCGAGAGCCCGCGCCGCGTCGACGCCGGGACCGCGCGCAGGCTGGCGCGGCGGGTACCGGAGGGGATCATGACGGTCGGAGTCTTCCGCGACCAGCCCCTGGAGGAGGTCCGGGAGTTGCTGGACGCGAGCGGGATGCGCGCCGTACAGCTGCACGGGCACGAGGATCTCGCCTTCTACGACGCGCTGCGGCCGGCCGGACGGACCCTGATCCGCGGGGTCGCCGTACGGGGCGACGTGCCGCGTCACGGGGAGCGCGGCGAGGACATCCTGCTGCTCGACGCTCCGGTGCCGGGCGCGGGCGAAGTATGGGACTGGTCGCGGAGCCGGCTGCCGGCGCCCGGCCTGCCGTGGCTGCTCGCCGGGGGACTCGGTCCGCACAATGTGGCGGAGGCGGTGCGTGGGGCCCGTCCGTGGGGTGTGGACGTCTCCAGCGGGATCGAGATCAGCCGGGGCGTCAAGAGCCCCGAGCTGATCACGGCGTTCATCGCCGCCGCCCGCAGCGCCGAACAGGAGGTGTCGAACAGGAAGTGACGGATGCTGGGCGCCGTCCGGCTCGTTGCCGCGGCGTACTTGTCGTGCGCGGCCTCGGCGGCGAGCAGGGAGCGGAGTGCCGCTCGGCTCGCCCGGCACCTCCGGCCCGGAGCCCGAGCCCGGTGAGTGACCGCGATGCCGTGGCGCCGGTTGCTCCGCCGGTTGTCAGTGTCCTGTACGACACTGGGCACATGGCCAGGTATCCGCGGGTGGAGTGCCCTGTGTGCGGCGGCATCTACGCCGGCGCGCCGACGAGCGCGCTCGGGATGGTGTCCGTACACGACCACAAGCGCAACCGCCGGGCCCTGGTCCTCTGCGAGGGCAGCATGACCAGGGTCCCGGCCGTCGACGCCACGGCGTATCAGGACGAGCTCCCTGACGCCGACGGCGAGGCGCCGACGACCGAGGTGATCCCGCTGTTCTGACAGCGCCGAGGCTCTGAAGTGGCTCGGGGCCGAAGCCCCGAGCAGTCCGGCGACGGCGAGGGTGAACCCGCCTTGGGACGGGTCAGGCAGGCACGATGTCGTCGTCGCCGCTCGTGTCCTTGCTGCTCACCTCCCACTTGGTGCCTGTCTTGTTCACCGTGATCGTGAACGTGATGTTGTTGTGGTAGCACCACGGGCCGTACTTGGTGCCCAGGCAGGTCTTGTGCTCGACGTCCTGTTGCAGGATGTACTGGCTTCCTGTCGCCTTGATGACGGCGGGAGCGGTCTCTGGTGTGACCGTGACTCCGTACAGCAAGTCGCCGGCTGTCGTCGTCGTGGCGAAGATGCGAGATGTGGTGCCTGATGTCAGCGCCCCGGACGCATTCACGCACCGCGTGATGCGTATCTTGAGATCGGCGGTCTTGATGTTCACCCAGTGATTGCGAACCTCGTAGTGCGCGGTGTCGGTCAGGCAGCGCTCTGCCTTCCGGCCCCGGGCCTTGGACTGCTTCTGTGACTGTTGCGCCGCCGTGTTGACGATCGTGTCGGTGGACTTTTCGTTGGTGGCGGCGCCCGTGGTGGCGGTGGTGATGCCGCCGGCCAGCAGGCCGACGGCAGCAATGGCCACCGCCAGCTTTCGGGTCTTTCGTGCTCGTGCGATACGCATGCTGATGCACGCTCCTTCGGGAAACGAGTGGATGCTGTAACGGCCCCGGGGCGCCCGCCCCGGGGCGGCCCTGTGGACGGCTGCTCGCCCCGGTCGTCGACACCAGCGGGCGGCAGGGTCGGCCGGGCAGCGCGTGGCGGCGGCGACAGGACGGGGCGCGGCGGGGCGGGTTCGGGGTCCTTCGCAGCGAGGCGGGGACCCCTGGCTGCCGCCTGGCTCAGTGCTCGAGGGCGTAGATCGACTTCGCCTTGATGCGCCACTGGTCGCCCCACGTCGTGCAGAGCGTGGTGCGGCGGCCAAGGGGCTTGAAGTACTTGGTTCCGTTGGCCTGGATCTTCCAGCCGCGATGGGCGATGAATCCGCCGGTCGACTCCTTGTACAGGGCGCCGTTGCCGCCGATCGTGTAGCCCGGCAGGTAGTAGTGCTTGCCGCCCGAGGTCACGAGGTACGGGCACCCGTCGAAGGCCCGGAACGTACCGTAGAACCTGGACTGCCTCTGCGAGTGCTCCGCGGCCGCGACGGCGACTGTGTCGGTAGCCTTCTCGGCGGCCTCGTCGGTGGTGAAGACACCCGCGGCAGCGGCGGTGACGCCGCCGGCCAAGAGGCCCGCGGCAGCTACGGCCACCGCCAGCGAGCGGGTCTTCCGGGATCGTGCGATACGCATGCTGATGCTCCTTGAGCTGAGGGCTTGGTGCGGGATGAGCCGGGCTTGTTGACGTGGCCTCGGCTGTGGTTGCGCCTGCCTGCGGTCGTCGACACCAGCGGGCGGCAGGGCCGGCCCGGCAGCGCGTGGCGGCGCCTTCGACTGGGGGCGCCGCCTGGCCGTGCGGGGCGGTGCAAGAAGCGTCGCCGCCAGGTCCGGGGCCGGGCAAGGGAATCCGGCGGCCGAGACAGTCCGGACTCGTCTGTGCTGGTCAGATGCGGTGTCCGCGTCTATTTCGCCCACCGTCGCCAACGGTTTTCCACCGCCGGACGGACCCGGACTGTCCGGGACTCCTGAAGATCTGGCGGGACACCTTCGAGGCGGAAGAGCCTCCTTTTCGGGCCGCGAACTCCGTGGCCGGTGAAGGAGGTTGTGATGACACAGCAGACGTTGACGATGCGCGGTCGACAGGCGCCGAGGCGCGCAGGGGCCCTCGTTTCCCACAGGCGCCCGAGGGCCCGCACCTCGCGCAGGAGCGGCGAGCGGGAGGTGTGGTGGGCGATTCCGTTCCTGATGGTGCTCTTCGCGCTGTTCCTGTTGCTCGGTGCGGGCCTGGCCGTACACGAGCCGGACGGGTCGTCGTCAGCTGGGCGGCCGCCGGCGAGTCTCGAGCCCCAGGACCCCACCGCCCCCGAGCCGCCGCTGCCGCCACTGCCGCATCCGGTGGAGAACCCCGACAAGCCGGCCGAGCCCCGCCCCGGCCGGGACGCGGCCAGGCCCGCCGCGGTGAAGAAGGTCGCGCTGCGGCCCGGTGACACCCTCTACGCCCTGGCCCACAAGCACGGCACGAGCGTCAAAGCCCTCCAGAAGCTGAACAACCTGGGCGCCTCGACCCTGATCTACGCCGGCGACACGCTGCGCGTGCCGTCCGCGGCCGGCCCCACCGGTCACGAGCCGAGGGGCGATGCATCCCACCGGCCCGCGCCTGCGCCGAAGAAGCCCGGTACCGCGGGCAAGAAGCGGCCCCCGAAGGGCGGCGCCGCGGCGGTCGCCTTCGCCAAGGCCCAAGTGGGCAAGCCCTACGTCTGGGGCGGCACCGGACCGCGCGGCTTCGACTGCTCGGGCCTGGTGATGCGCGCGTGGCAGAAGGCCGGGGTGAAGCTGCCCCGCACCACCTGGGACCAGGTCGACGCCGGGAAGGCCACCACCCGCGCCAAGCTCCTCCCCGGCGACCTCGTCATCACCCGCGGCGGCGGCCACGTCCAGCTCTACATCGGCGACGGCAAGGTCATCCACGCCCCCCGCCTCGGCCGCACCGTCACCATCGCACCGCTGACCGATCCCTCCGACGTCGTCAGCTACCGGCACATCATCCACTGATCGCGGAGAGGACGACGATGAAGACGTATACCGCCGTGCTCCAGCTGCCCGTGCCGGTTCCTCTCTCCCCTCGCCTGCGCACTACTCTCCTCAGCACGTGTGATCGAGGAGGGGACATGGGGGAAGCCGGGCCGGACCCGAAGACCGCCCGTACACCGGCGGAATTCGTGGCCACGATGCGCCAGTTACGCAGCTGGGCCGACCTGAGTTACCGGCAGCTGGAACGCAAGGCCGACGACGCCGGCGACGCGCTGCCACGCGCCACGATCTCCGGCGCTCTGGCACGGCAGGACCTCCCCCGCGAAGAGCTCCTGATCGCCTTCGTCCGCGCCTGCGGCGGCGACGCCGCCACCATCGACGCCTGGGTGCAGGCCCGCCGCCGGCTCGCGATGAGCATGGAACGCGCGGCCCCAAACGGCGTCGGCGGTAGGGAAGATGGCCCGCCGAAGGGCAGGGCCGCCACCGCCACCAGCACGGACACCGCAACAGCTCCGGACGGCGAGAGACCCTCGGGTACGGCCGCCGGCGCCGCCACCAGCACGGACACCGCAACCGCTTCGGACAGCGAGACACTCCCGGACACGGCCGCCGGCGCCGACATGGGCACGGACCGTGCAACAGGTTCCGGCAGCGAGACACCCTCGGACACGGCCGCCGGCGCCGACATCAGCACGACTGCCCAGGCATCCACCACCACGGAGGGCCCCGAGGAGGAGACCGCGCCCACCACGCCGTCGCCTCCCCGGCCGATGTCCGAGGCCGACGAACCCAGACGCCGCAACCGCACCCTGCCCGTGGCCATCACCAGCGCCTGCGCCGTCGCGGGGGTCCTCCTGTTCGCCCTGTTGCCCGGGGCCGAACCCGGCGGCGACAAGACGGATGCCGCCCCGCCCACCCGCATCAGCCCCTCGGCCCCCACGCCGTCCGATTCTTCCTCCGCCTCGCCGTCGCTCTCCACGTCGCCCAATGCCTCCCCGTCCGGCAGCAACGAGACGGACACTGCGCCGCTGCCCGGCCCCACAACCCGGCCCACCAAGGCCCCGACCAAGAACCCTGCGCCCACTACCCCCGCCCCTGCGGGAATGCCCAAGGCCGGCTTCGTGAGAATGCACCCGGCGAGCTCCTCCAGCCTGTGCATCACCGAAGGCCGGGAACGCAACGGCACTACCGATCGCGAGATCGCCGTACAGCGCTCCTGCGCCGAGGCACCCCAGCCGCGGGTCTACCTCGAATCCCTCGGCAAGCAGATCTACCGCATCCAGTGGAACCACCCGCAGCACGGACCGGGCTGCCTGGGTGTCGATGAAGCTCCCGTTGAGGGCTCGGAACTGCTGTCCCCGGGCGATTGCACCGACGCCCTCGGCCAGCAGTACCGCCTGGAGCCCTCCGGCAGCGGATACCAACTGCATCCCATGGACAGCGGCATGTGCATCGGCATCCTGCCTCCCCGCACAGAAGGAGCCGAGGCGATCCAGGCCGAATGCACCGGGGCCGGCGACCAGGTCTTCCGCTTCAGCCCGCTGTGAACGGCCTCAGCCAGAAGCTGAGCCAGAACCCGAGTTCCGGCGCGCTCGGCGTGCTCGGCCTGCTCGGCGAGGACGCAAGTCAGGTGGTGCCGACGCTGTCTAGCGCCCGCGGTACGTGGGCGTGCGGCGTTCGACGAAGGCCGCCACGCCCTCGTTCGCGTCGCCGGTGGTCATGTTGATCTCCACCGCCGACGCCTCGGCGGCGAACGCGGTGGCGCGGTCGGTGTCGAGAGACGCGTTCACGAGCTGCTTGGTGAGGGCGAGGGCCCGCGTCGGGCCCTGGGCGAGCCGTTCGCCCCATTCGCGGGCCGTCTTCTCCAGGTCCTCCGCCGCCACGACCCGGTTGACCAGCCCCATCCGCTCGGCGTCCGCCGCCGGCAGCGCGTCCCCGAAGAACATCAGCTCCTTGGCGCGCTGCGGCCCGATCAGCCGCGGCAGGAGATACGCGCCGCCACCGTCCGGGACGAGCCCGCGCCGTACGAACACCTCGATGAACCGGGCGGATTCGGCGGCCAGGACCAGATCGCAGGCGAACGCGAGATGGGCGCCGATTCCCGCGGCCGTCCCGTTCACCGCTGCGATCACCGGCTTCTCGCAGTCCAGTACGGCCGCGATGAAGCGCTGTGCGCCGAGCCGGATCGTACGGGCGACATCGCCCGGTACGCGCTCCCCGGACGAGGGCGCCCCGCGCAGGTCCGCTCCGGCGCAGAAGCCCTTGCCGGTCGCGGTGATCACGACGGCCCGTACCTCCGGGTCGGCCGAGGCGTCGGAGAGCAGCGCGATGATCCGCTCCCGCTGGGCCCAGGTGACGGCGTTCATGGCCGCGGGCCGGTTGAGGGTGATCCACGAGACGCCGTTGTCAGTGGCGTGCAGTACCAATGACTCAACGGACTCTTCGGGGGAGGAAGTCATGGGGGTGCGGCTCCGGTTCGTCTTCGTCTTCGTTCTCGTTTTGATCGTCGTCGTGTTCGGCCTGTTGGTGCTCGTCGGCCTGGCGGTCGTCCTTCGCTCAGCGGCAAACGGCAAGCGCGTCCAGCGCCACCGCTCCCTGCCCGCGCGGCAGCACCATCAGCGGGTTGATGTCCAGCTCGGAGAGGTCCCCGCCGAGCTCGAGCGCCATCCGCTGGACCCGCAGGACGACCTCGACGAGCGCGTCCACATCCACCGGAGGCCCGCCCCTGACCCCGTCCAGCAGCGCCCGCCCGCGCAGTTCGCCGAGCATCGAGCGGGCCTGGTCCTCGCCGAACGGCGGGACGCGGACCGCCACGTCCTGGAGCACCTCCACCAGCACCCCGCCCAGGCCGACCGTCACCGTCGGCCCGAAAAGGGCGTCCTGGGTGACGCCGACGACCATCTCGACGCCCCGCTCGACCATCTGGCAGACCAGGATCCCGTCCAGGTCGACGTTCTCGTAGCGGGCGATGTCGGTCAGATCGCGATACGCGTCGCGCACCTGGCTGGCCGAGGTCAGCCCGATCTTCACCAGGCCGAGCTCGGTCTTGTGCGCGAGCCGGGTGCCGGACGCCTTCATCACCACCGGATAGCCGACCAGGCCCGCGGCCCGTACCGCCGCCGCCGCGCTGGTCACCAGCTGCTCGCGCGGTACGCGAATGCCGTACGCCCGCAGCAACTGCTTGGCGGAGTGCTCGCTGAGGCGGTGGCCGGGGCGGAGCAGGGCCTGCGCCTTGCGGAAGGAGGGGGAGAGGGTGCGGGGCGCCTCGTCGATGGGGGAGCGGTAGCCGGTGGTGAAGCGGTGGTGGTCGAGGTAGGCCTTGACCGCGGTGATGCAGTTGCCGAACGTGCGGAAGGTGGCAACCCGCGAGGAGCCGAGCAGTGTGGTGCGGTACGCCTCCTCCGTACCGACCGGCGAGCCCCACACCACGCACACCAGCTTGTCCGTCGACTCGGCCGCGTCCACGAGGTCCTGGGCGAGCTTGTCGCTCATGGGCGGGAAGGGGCCGGTGATCGGGCAGATCAGCACGCCGACCTGCGGGTCGGCGAGGATCGCGTCGATGATCTTCCGGCCGCGCCAGTCGCCTACCGGGTGGCCGCCGTTGTCCACGGGGTTGGCGACGTTCAGATACTCCGGTATCCACTGGTGCAGCTCTGCCTGCTTGGCCTCGGACAGCGGCGGCAGCCGCAGTCCGGCCGCGGTCGCGAGATCCGAGAAGTGCGCGCCCGTGCCGCCGGAGATCGAATAGACGACGACGCCGTCGGTCCGCGGTTTGCGTGCCCGGGCCAGCAGGGCGGCGGTGTCCTGGAGTTCGTCGAGTCCGTCGACGCGGATCACTCCGAACTGCCGCATCGCCGCGTCCACGACCTGGTCGGCGCCGGTGAGCTTGCCGGTGTGTGAGGCGGCCGTCCGTGCACCGGTCTCGGTCCTGCCGACCTTGACCGCCACGACCGGGACGCCCGCGCGGGCCGCCCGGTCGGCGGCGAGCAGGAAGGAGCGGCCGTCCTTGAGCCCCTCCACGTAGCAGGCGATGGCCCCGACCTCGGGCCGCCCCGCGAAGTACGAGATGAAGTCGGCGGTCTCCAGGTCGGCCTCGTTGCCGGTGGGCGCCCAGTGGGAGAGCCGTACGCCCAGCTCCTGCAGGGTGAACACCGGGCGGCCCTGGTGGCCGGACTGGGTGATCAGCGCGATGGCGGGCCCTTCGAGGTCGTCGCGGAACTGCTCGAAGGCATTGAGGTTGGTGTTCGGCCCGAGCAGGCGCAGCCCGGACCGCTCCACGGCCGCGGCGAGCCGCCGCTGGGCGGCCGCGCCCGCCTCACCTGTCTCGGCGAACCCTGACGCGAAGGCCACGGCGAATTTCACCTTTGCCTGGGCGAGTTCCTCGATCACGGGCAGCGGGTCGCCGACGAGCAGCACGGCCAGGTCGACCGGCTCGGGCAGGTCCGCGACGGAGGGGACGCAGGGCAGCCCGAAGACGACGGTGCGGGTCGGATGCACCGGATGCAGCCGGGCGCCCACGCGCTCGGCCCAGCCGATCAGCTGCCGGGTGATCCCGGTGTTCGGCCTGCCCTCGGCGTCGGAGGCGCCGATGACGGCGACGGACTCGGGCCGGAAGAACCGGTCGAGATCAGGGACGGGCGCGTACAGGGGGCGGCCGCTGACGTCCAGATCACCGGCGACGGCGGTGATCGCCGCGGTGTCGTGGACGGCGTTACGGGGCTGCTCTCCGCAGGCCACCACCCGGGCGCGGAGATCGGTCGTAAGGGTGCCGTGGGTCGATCCAAGCATCGTTCCGCCCGCTCCTTGCTCGTCGGCCAAGTCAACTGACGCATAGTCAGATTACAGAACTGACGAACAGTCAGGAACGGTCGTGCACGTACTGGCTACCGGGCGCCTGGTCCGCGCGGGACTCCGTCCTGTGTCCAGTGGCTACCGGTCTCCTGTGCTCGGTGGCTTCAGCGCGCCAGGGCCTTGGCGATCTTCCTTGCGTCCAGCGCCATTTCGCGGAACATGCCGCTGATCGGATTGGTGAAGCCCGTGAAGTACAGGCCCGGGGTCTCGCGCGGGGTGCGGGCCCCGTGGACCGTCGGGCGGCCCCGGCCGTCCAGGACGCCGAGGTGACCCACCAGGGGTTCCAGGGCGCGGTCGTAGCCGGTGGCCGCGATCACCGCGTCCGGGGCGAGGTGCGAGCCGTCCGCCAGGACCACTTTGCCGTCGTCGAAGGAGTCGACCGCGGCGACCGGTTCCACCCGGCCCGCCCGCACCGCGTCGATCAGGCCGACGTCCTGGACCGGGATGGCCCCCTGGCGGACCCGGGAGTAGAGCCCCGTGTCCGGTCGGGGCAGCCCGTGCGCCGACAGATCGGGCACGGATATCCGGCACATGAGGTCGCCCGCCTTGTCGACCAGCCGGACCGGGAGGCGGCGCACCAGGATCCCGGTGCGCTGGGCGGGCCAGCCCGCCGTGGAGCGGCGCACGATGTGCGGGACGGTGCGCACGGCCAGCCGTACCCGCGCCGCGCCGCCCGCCACGAGGTCGACGGCGATCTCGGCACCCGTGTTGCCGACGCCGACGACCAGGACGTCCTTGCCCGCGTACGGAGCCGGATCGCGGTACGCGGAGGCGTGCAGCAGCTCGCCCGGGTACGTGTCCCGGCCCGGCCAGTCCGGTATGCGCGGGGTGTGGTTGTAGCCGGTGGCCACGACGACGGCCCGCCCGGTGAGCCGGCGCCCGCCGCTCGCGTGCAGCACCCAGTCGGTGCCGACGGGCTCGATCCGGGAGACCTCCACCCCGGTGATCAGCTCCAGCTCGTGGAACTCCGCGTACTTCTCCAGGTAGCGGATCACATCGTCCCGGGCCACCCACCGTCCGGACTTCCGGGGTATGGCGAGCCCCGGCAGTGCCGACAGCCGCCGGGTCGTGTGCAGCCGCAGCCGGTCGTAGTGTCCGCGCCAGGACGCCCCGACGGACTCCGACTTCTCCAGGACGACGGCCCGTACGCCCCGCCTCCGCAGCGCGGCCGCGACGGCGAGGCCGCCGGGACCTGCGCCGATGACGTACACGGGGCGGTCGTTCGTGAGAGCCATGGGTCTGTGGTCGGGCATGGGTGCTGAGCGTAACGGGGTGCTGTTGCGAATCGGTCACGGTGGGCTACCTCTTGCGCTTCCGATGTTCCATCCGGTGAACTGACGTACCGTCAGATGAGAGTGGGAGACGCGAGGGGAGGGGCCCGGAATGCAGACCGTCTGGCTCACCGGTGCCGAATGGCTTGCCGTCCTCCGCATCGGCCTCGGCCTGTGGTGGCTGGAGAGCTGGCGGCACAAGGACAAGAAGGGCTGGTTCGAACGCGGCACCGGCATCGCCTGGGCGGCCGACGTCGCCGCCAAGCACCGGTGGGAACTGGTGCGATCCGGCTTCGACACGGTCGTGGCGCCCCGCCCGAAGACCATGGCGTACGTCGTGGTCTACGCCGAGCTCGCCCTCGGCCTCGGCCTGATCGCCGGCTTCCTCACCCCGGTCGCCCTCGTCGGCGGCCTGCTCCTCAACCTCCTCTACCTGGTCCTGATGATCCACGACTGGGCCGAGCAGGGGCAGAACGCGATGATGGCGCTGATCTCGCTCGTCGCCCTCTTCGCCATGTCCTGGCAGACCTGGTCCCTCGACCACGCGATCGGTCTGTTCTGATGACCGCGGCGACGCCCGGCATCGACGACTTCACGCGGCCCTACTGGGACGCGGCGGCCGGAGGCCATCTGCTGATCCGTCGCTGCGGCGGGTGCGGGCGGGCTCACCACTATCCGCGCGAGTTCTGCCCGTACTGCTGGAGCGAGGACGTCACCTGGGAGCGGGCGAGCGGCCGCGCCACGCTCTACACCTGGTCCGTCGTCCACCGCAACGACCTCCCGCCGTTCGGCGCCCGCACGCCCTACACGGCGGCCGTCGTCGATCTTGCCGAGGGCCCGCGCATGATGACAGAGATCGTGGAGTGCGCGGAGGCGGACCTGCGCATCGGGATGGAGCTGCAGGTGACCTTCCGGCGCGAGGGCGAGGGCGAGGGCGAGGGCGAGGGCGAGGTCGGGGGCGGGGTCGGGGGCGGGGGAGAGGATGAGAGCGAGGGCGCGACTGCGGTGCCGGTGTTCACCAGGCGTCGATCATCCGGTGCATGACCGCGACGGGCAGCGCCGGGTTGCCGACCGCGTTGCGCGCGGTCTCCGGGTCCCGTAGCAGCCGGACCAGCACCTGCGCGGGCAGCCGGGGGTGCCGGGCCGCGGCCCACCGCACGCTCTCCCGGGGATCGTCCAGCAGTCGTACCGTACGCGCACGCCGCCGTCGGGGTCGGCGAGCAGTGCCTCCCGTGCCGCGGCGCCCAGACGGGGCCAGGCGTGCGGGGCGGCCGAGGCGCGCACGCGCGGGTCTTCGTCCGCGACGAGTGAGGTCAGCAGCCGCTGCGGCAGCTCAGGGAAACGGGCCGCCTCGGCGCGGAGGCGGGCGTCGGGGCTCGTGGCGAGCTGCTCGTACCCGTCGTCGGTCAGCTGCGCGCCTCTGTCGGCGGCCTCCCCGGCGAGGAGGACCCGGTGCGCAGGGCGCGGCTCGCCGAGGACCAGCCGCGTCCACTGTTCCGCGGTCATGGCCACGCGCCTCTCCACCAGACGTCCCCGTACGTTGACGTCCGGGTGGGAGACGGCCGCTTCGACCACCGGAGCCGGCAGATCACTGCCCCAGAGGAACCCCGGCTCCATGACGAGCAGCCGCAGCAGCACGTCGTCGGGTGCGGCACGGTTGCATTCCAGCCACTCCAGCCACGTCCCGCGCACCCGCCTCGTGGGTGCGGGCCCCCGGAACAGCCACTCCCAGGCGGCCTCCCGCTCCTCCGGTGTCTCCCGCGCCGCCTCCTGCGCGGCCTGTTCCTGGCGCTCCTTGATCCGGTCCACGGCGATGAGCCAGATCTCGTACTCCTCGGACGTCACCCCCAGCAGCGCGTCCCCGTCGGTCGAGACGGTGAGGAACTCCGGCTGCCCCGGCCGGTCCCCGAGCACCCCGGCGAGGTCCCACTGCTCGCCGAGCCGTACCCGCACCCATGGCCCGCAGCAAGAGCCGGCGGCATTGATGAGGAACACACCGTCCTCATCGATCACTCCGTACTCGGTCGCGAGCCGGTGCCACTGCGCGTTGATCTCGGCGACCGGGTCGGGGTGGTCCTCCCGCACGGTGGCGGTCGGTTCGGTACTCACAGCGGCGACCGGCTGCCACGCGGCCCGCGGCGGCAGTACGTTCTCGTCCCGGGGCCAGTCGCCCACGATCTCCAGCCCGGCGCGCCGCATCAGTCCGGCGAACTCTTCTCTCCACCCCGTCATGGGAGCCATCATGCGCCAGGGCCTGTCCCAGGCCCTATGCCGCGCGTCGTTCGATGAGCGCCCCCAGCCCGTCCAGGATGCGTTCCAGGCCGAACTCCAGGGCCTGGTCCTGGCCGCCCGACTCGGCCGCCGACCGCATCGCGGACAGCAGCGCCGGGTAGCGGTCGCCGTGGTCGCGCATCACCGTGCCCAGCGCGGCGGCCAGTTCGGCCTCGGGACTGCCGGAGGGGCCGGCCGCGCGGGCCTGTTGGGCAATGCCGCGGACGTGGCTGGTGAGCAGGACCACCGCGTCCATCCGCTCGCCTCCGGTGAGGCCGGTGTCGTCCAGGGCGGTGAGGGCCTGTTCCATCCAGGCCAGCTCCTTCGGGCCCATGAGCCGCGGGCCGACCGTGGCGTCGAGCAGCCAGGGGTGGCGCTGGAAGACCGCGACCAGGCGGCGGGACCAGTCCGCGAGACCTGTCCGCCAGTCGGCCGGTGCGCCTGCCTCGGCCTGTGCGGCGGCCTTGAACCGTGCGGCTCCCGCGGTCGGCGCCGCTGACCCGGCCGGGGCCTCGTCGATCGCGGTCTCCACCATCAGTGCCACGAGCTCCGCCTTGCCGGGCACGTACCGGTAGAGCGACATCTTCGTGAAGCCGAGCAGCTCCGCCACCCGCTGCATCGACAGAGCCGCGAGCCCCTCGGTGTCCGCGATCCCGATGCCCGCCCGCGCGATGCGGTCCAGGCTCAGCGCCGGCTTCGGGCCCCGCTTGGGCTGTGGATGCAGGCCCCAGAGGAGTCGCATCAGCTCGTTCGGACGGTCGGTCATGGCTCGCTCTCCAGCCTTTCGCTCTTGCCAGGCGCAAAAACTGTGTCTACCGTACACAGCAAGAAACAGTTTCCGATGGACACAGTTCTAGGGGAGTGGGAAAGAATGGACAGGAAAGTCCTGATCTCGGGTGCGAGCATCGCCGGTCCCGCGCTCGCGTACTGGCTCGGCCGCTACGGCTTCGAGGTCACCGTCGTCGAGCTCGCCCCCGCCCTCCGCGAGGGCGGCCAGGCCGTCGACTTCCGCGGTGACACACACCTCACGGTGCTGGAGCGCATGGGCGTACTCGACGAGCTGTGCCGGATCCGGACCGGAGGCAGCCCGATGCTCTTCGTCGACGAGCGGGGGAAGCGGCAGCTGCTCCTGCCCGGCGATTTCGCGGGCGGCGACCTCGAAGTCCTGCGCGGTGACCTCGCCCGCGTGCTCCACCGGCACAGCCTCCCGTACGCCGAGTACGTCTTCGGGGACACGATCACCGCGCTCGACGAGACCGGTGCCGGCGTACGGGTCGCCTTCCGGCACGGCGCGCCCCGCGAGTTCGACCTCGTCATCGGCGCCGACGGGCTCCACTCGAACGTCCGCCGCCTCGCCTTCGGGCCCGAGGAGAAGTACGTCAGCCACCTCGGCCACTACGCCGCCTGCTGGAGCCTGCCCAACTACCTCGGAGCCGGCTTCGGCGAAGGCTCCGTCGGCTACAACGCACCCGGGCGCCTCGCGTCCGTCGGCACCGACAACCGCCACCCCGAACGGGCCGGCGCCTTCTTCGTGTTCGCCTCCGACGAGCTGACGTACGACCGCCACGACCAGGAGCAGCAGAAGGCGCTGATCGCGGACGCCTTCGCCGGACTCGGCTGGGATGTGCCGCGACTCCTCGCATCCCTGAAGGACGCCCCGGACCTCTACTTCGACTCGATCAGCCGGGCCGACGTCCCGACCTGGTCCACGGGCCGCATCGCCCTGGTCGGCGACGCCGCCTGCGGCGCCACCATCGGTGGCATGGGCTCGGGGACGGGCATCGTGGCCGCCTACGTACTCGCCGGAGAGCTCGCCCGCGCGGGCGGCGACCACAGCGGCGACCACACCACCGCCTTCACCCGGTACGAGAGCCTCATCCGCGGCTACGCGGAGGGCTGCCAGAAGGGCGGCGACCGCACGGGCCCGTTCCTCGCCCCCGGCAGCACGACCGCTCTGCGGCTGCGCAACTGGATGCTGAGCCGCCGCTTCTTCCTCAACTGGATGCTCAGGGAGGGCAAGAAGGTCACCAGTGTGATCGACCTGCCGGACTACGCGCCGGAGCTGAGCCGCCGCCGGACGGCGGAAGGTGGCATCGCCAGGCACCGGTGACAGCGAGGCCGCCGACGGCGAGGATGCGGACCATGCACGTGGTGACGTGGAACGTGTGGTGGCGGTTCGGCCCGTGGGAAGCACGCAGCAAGGCGATCCTGGCCGTGCTGCGCGAGCTGCGGCCCGATGTCGTCGGCCTGCAGGAAGTGTGGGCGGACGACGGGGAGAACCTGGCGCGGTGGCTCGCGGACGAGCTGGGCCTGCACTGGACCTGGGCGGCCTCGCCCGCCCCGCAGCGGTGGCGGCGGCGGATCGGGGACGCGACGGTCGACATCGGCAACGCCGTGCTCAGCCGGTGGCCCGTCGTGGACCAGGACGTGGTGCGGCTGCCGGCGCCCGAGGACATCGACGACGGACGGCTGGGGCTGTACGCGCGTTTGGACGCCCCGCACCACCAGGTGCCGTTCTTCACCGCCCACCTGACCTCCGTGGCCCATGCGTCGGCCGTGCGCTGCCGGCAGGTCGAGACCCTCGCCCGCTTCGTCGCCGGTCACTCGCAAGGGACCGCGTTCCCTCCCGTGGTCACCGGCGACTTCAACGCCTTCCCGGACTCCGACGAGATCCGGCTCCTCGGCGGCTACAAGACCGCACCCGCCGTACCCGGCCTCGTGCTCTTCGACGCCTGGGAGTACGCGGAGCCGGCGACGACGCCCCCGCCCACCTGGGATGCGGCCAACCCCTATGTCGCCGCCGGCTTCGGGCCGAGCGCCCGTATCGACCACATCCACGTCGGGCCGCCGGGCCCCGGCGGAATCGGCCACGTCCGCTCCGTCCGCCGCGCGGGCGACGGGCCCGTCGACGGGATCTGGCCCTCCGACCACGCCGCGGTCGTCGCGGACCTCGTACTGCCGGAGGTCCCGAACGCGACCCGCACGTCGTGCATGTGACGCAGGGTCGCAGCCTTGTCGCGTACGCCCTCGCCGATAAGGGCGGGAAGTAGACCGCGGGGTCGTTGCGGACTCAGCCGTCGCCCTCGCGTCGCGACGTGGGGCTCCCGCTCTGCGGAAGCCCCACGTCCACTCACGTCACCCCAGCTGTACCGGGATCAGAACCAGGATCAGGACCAGGATCAGAAGCGGCCGGCCATCCCAGGGATGCCCCGGGGCGTGGGCACCGGAAGCCGGCTCGCGTCCCTCTCCTGTCCGGCCGCGGCCTGGCAGGTCACGTCCTTCGACGGGAGCTTGCCGGTGGTCAGATAGGCGGTCGCCGGCTTGTCGGCGCACGACTTGTTGCCGTAGATGCCGTGGCCCTCACCGCCGGCGACGGTGACCATCCGCGAGCCCTTCAGGGCCCGGTGCAGGCCGAGTCCGCTGGACAGCGGAGTCTGGGAGTCCCACTCGTTCTGCAGGACGAGCACACCCGTCTTGTTGTCGATCGTGGTGGCGGGCTCGCTGCCGCTCTTCTTCCAGAACGCGCACGGCATGATGTTGGACGCGAAGTCGCCGTACAGCGGGTACTTCGCCTTGTCCCGGATCGCGTCGCGGCGGTACTGCTCGGGGTCGCGCGGCCAGGCGCGGGTGTCGGAGCAGAGGACGGACCAGAAGGCGGCCTCGCCGTTGTCCGAGGGCACGGCCGGGCCGAAGGCCGACGGCGCCGGGCGCTCGGGTGCCGTGGACTCACGGGTGAGAGCCGACGGCTTGCCCGCGGCGGCCTTCTTCAGCTCGGCGACCTTCTCCGCGGCCTCGCGCACGCTGAAGAAGCCGGCGCGCCCGGCGCGGATGTCGTCGCCGGTGAGGGACATTCCGTCGAACTCGATGGGCTTGCGGTCGGCCTGGGCCACCAGGTCCCAGAAGGTCTTGCGGACCGCACCCGGAGTCTTGCCCAGCTTGTACGTCGCGTGCCGCTGGGCGGTCCACTCGGTCCACCGCGCGAACGCGGGCTCGGCACCCTCGGCCCACACCTGGATCATTCCGCGCCAGATCCGCTGCGGGTCGACGGCGCTGTCCAGCACGAACCGGTCGGCGCGCCGGGGGAACATCTGGGTGTAGACGGCTCCGAGATAGGTGCCGTAGGAGTAGCCGAGGTAGGAGATCTTCTTCTCGCCCAGCACGGCCCGGATCACGTCCATGTCGCGGGCCGTGTTGCGGGTGGTGATGTGACTCAGCTTGTCGCCGTTCCTGGCGGCGCACTTCTCGGCGACCGTCCGGGCCCACTTCACGTCCTTGGCGAACGCCGCCGCCTTGTAGGGCCGCTCCCAGTTCCGCTCGTCTTCGCTCAGACCGCAGCTGACGGGGGAACTCTTGCCGACACCGCGCGGATCGAAGCCGATGAGGTCGTACGTCTTCCGCACGGACGCGGGCAGCTCGGTCGCCATGATCAGCGGCATGGCGAGACCCTCACCACCCGGTCCGCCCGGGTTGAGCAGCAGCACCCCGCGGCGCTCTGCGGCGCTGCTCGTCCGCATCCGCGACATCGCGATGTCGATCTTCTTGCCGCCGGGGCGGTTGTAGTCGAGCGGCACCTTGATCGTGGCGCACTGGTAGCCGGCCGGGGATCCGCTGTCGCAGCGGTGCCACCGGGGCTTCTGTTCGAGGTACTGCTTGAGGGAGTTCGGCGCCTTCGGCAGGTTCGGCGCGGTCCCGGGGTTCGGGGCGGCGGAAGCTGTCGCAGGGGCGAGGACCGGAATCAGGGTGGCGACGGCGCTCACCGCCAGGAGGGGGGCTATTCGTCTCATGCGCACGTGGGGAAGGCCCTTTCGGATCAGTGCGAGTGGGCGCACCAACCCTTTCGTGCACAGCAGTTGGGGCGAATCCCTCGAAGGGTCCGGGATTCGTCAGACCTTGGGGGGACGGACCGGGGCCGCAGTTGGTCCTGGAGTCGGACAGCCGCGACGGGCCCCGGCCCGTCTTGCTCAGTTGGGCTGCGGAGCTACGGCCAGAGCAGCTCGCGCACCCAGCCGACGTCCTGGCCCTCGCCCTCGCGCCGGTACCGCAGCCGCACGTGCCGCCTGCGTGCGTCGCCCTGGAAGAACTCGACCTCGTACGGGTCGAGGACGTACACCGTCCACGTCTTCGCCGTCGCGTCCGGCTCGGCGGTCGCACGCTCCCAGGCCGCCTCGCTCGCCCGCACCAACTCCTCGTACGAGCCGAGCACTTCGCTCTGACGGCCGACCAGCGCGGAGGCCAGCGCGCCCGTCGATCGCGCGTGCAGATCGGTGTACGCCTCCTCCGGAGTGCCCGGCACCACCCGTCCGCGCACCCGGACCTGGCGGCCCTGCGCGGACCAGTAGAAGCCGAGCGCGGCTTCGGGGTGGGCGGCGAGCTGGCGGCCCTTGGTGCTGGTGGCGTGCGAGGCGAAGTGCCAGCCGCGGTCGTCCGCGTCGTGCAGCATCAGCGTCCGGACGTCGGGGCGGCCGTCCTCGTCGACGGTGGCGAGGTTCATCGTGTGCGGCTCGGGCTGGCCGGCCGCCGCGGCCTCGGCGAACCACCGGCGGAAGAGCGGCAACGGCTCGGCGGGGGCGCTGTCGGGCGAGAAGGAGGGCAGCTCGGTGTCCCAGACCCGCAGGGACCTGAGCAGCTCGTGGAACTCGTCGGCGTCGTCGGGCGCGTGTGTCATGCGCCGATCCTCACACCTGGCCCAGTTCCGCCGACAGCCACTTCTCCGGACGCATGTGGATCACCACCTGCTCGCCGTGGGCCTTCTCGGCGAACTCGAGGTAGCCGTCGACCTTCTCCGCCGGGAGGTAGCGCGCCGACATCTCCCGGAGCAGTTCGCGGGTCCCGGGAGCCGTCCGGGTCACCGGGCCCTCGACGGAGACGTACCGGATGGTGGGTTCGAGGCGGTCGACCAGCAGCGAGAAGCGTCCTGCCGCGCTGATCAGCTGGTGCTTCCGGGAGTCGAGGCCGGTCAGGATCCACACCTCGCCGCCCGGCTCGTACTGGTACCAGATCGGCACGGTGAGGGGCCCTCGCCCCGCTCCGCCGTCCACCGCGAACGCCGCGACATGGGGCTGCGCCAGGAACTGCTCACGCTCTTCACGGGTCAGGGCCACGGGAGTCTCCTTCACAGGTCGAGCGGGATCGAGCGAGATCGAGCGGGATCGAGCGCGATCGCGCACGGTTTCACACGGTCTCGCACGGCAACGAGATCGTTCCTCCACTGTGCCGTACGGGTGCGCGGCGTTTCGCGCTCCGCCCGGGCGGCGTGTTCGGTTTCGGCCAGAGCCGGCTCCGCCCGGGGCCGTACGCCGGTCCGGACCCCGTGGTTTCGTACGCCGGGTAGGACCTGCTCGGGTCGTACGCCGGGTCAGACCCGCGCGGCGACGTACGCCGGGTCAGACCCGCGCGGCGACGTACGCCGTGTAGTCCTCGACCGGGACCGCCCGGGCAGCCTTCTGGATGTCCTCGCGGATCTTCTTCGCGACGAGGTTCTTCCACGGTGTGCGCGGCAGGATGCGGAGCATCCACAGCCGCATCGCGATGCCCCGGCGCGAGGCGACCGTCATCTCCTTGGCGAACCGCTCCGCGAACCGCTGGTTCATCTCGATGCCCGGCCGCATCACCCGCTCGTAGTTCTCGTACGCGACCGTGTGGTCGCCGCGCGCCGCCGCCAGCTCGCCGGCCAGGACGTACGCCCCGGTCAGCGCCAGGCCCGTGCCCTGCCCCGAGGCGGGCGACGCGCAGTGCGCGGCGTCGCCGAGCAGCACGACGCGCCCCTTCGACCAGCGGTCCATCTCGATCAGCGTGAGGGAGTCGAAGTAGAAGTCGTCGGCGGCCCGGGCGTTCTGCAGCATCCGCGGGATCTCCCACCCGTCGCCGGCGAAGGCCTCGGCGAGCAACTGCTTCTGCCGCTCGGCGTCGCGGTGGTCGTACGCGAGCTCGGGCGAGCGGAAGACGAGGAAGTTCTTCGCGGACGTCTCGCCGCTGGAGCTGTATGCGCACACCAGCTTCCCGGGCAGCGCGTGGTACGTCTCCCAGCGGTCGAGCCGCAGGTCGTTGGGTGCGGTGAAGATCGAGATGTAGGCGCCGAGGTGGCGCGTGAACTGCTTCTCGTCCCCGAAGACGAGCCGCCGGGTGTTCGAGTGCAGTCCGTCGGCGCCGACGACGAGGTCGAAGCGGCGGACCGTGCCGGACTCGAAGGTGACGGTGACGCCGTCCGCGTCCTCGTCGAGGGCGGCGATCGAGTCGCCGAAGACGTACTCGACGTCGTCGCGGGTCTTCTCGTACATGATCCGCGCCAGTTCGCCGCGCATGATCTCGTCGTCGCCCTCGGTGCGGCCGCCGAAGATCTCGGCGGGCAGCTCGGCGATGGTGCGGCCTGCGCCGTCGACGTACGAGCCGCCGGCCATGTCCGTGGAGTTGCGGCGTATGTCGTCGAGGATGCCCATCCGCTCGCACACGTCGATCGAGATGCCGCGCAGGTCCACCTTGTAGCCCCCGGTGCGCAGTTCGGGCGCGCGCTCGACGACGGTCGGGGCGAAGCCGTAGCGGTGCAGCCAGAGGGCGAGGGCGGGGCCCGCGACGGAGGCGCCGGAGATCAGGACCGTCTTGTTGACCAGGTTCGCGTGCATCGGGACTCCCGTTGGGTTGGGGGTGGGGGCGGCGCCACCGCGGTGCCGCCTGCCGATGCCTCGACTATACGGATGTCCTACACGCTTGTCTATGACGCTTGTATGGATTCTTGGGGGGCCGTGGATCAGCGGCCCAGCACCACCGTCCCCGACGAGCAGAACCAGCCCCCCGTGCCCGACGCCACCGCCAGCTCCGGAACGCTTCCGTCCGCCCGTCGCACCTGATGTCCGCCCGCCTCGCCGCGCAGCTGCCGCACCGCCTCCACCAACAGGAACAGCCCCCGCATCCCCGGATGGCAGGCGGCCAGGCCCCCGCCGTCCGTGTTCACCGGCAGCTCCCCGTCCAGCCGTAGCCGCCCCTTCTCGACGAACGCCCCGCCCTCGCCCTTCGCGCAGAAGCCGAGGTCCTCCAGGGTCACGAGCGTCATGTACGTGAACGCGTCGTAGATCTCGGCGATGTCGATGTCCTGCGGCCGGACCCCCGCCCGCTCGAACGCCAGCCGCCCCGAGACGGCGGCGGGGGAGACCGTGAAGTCCTCCCACTCCGACATCGTGGTGTGCGAGACGTGTTCGCCCGTGCCGAGAATCCACACCGGGGCCTTCGCCGTCTCCGGTACGTACTCCTCGGCCGCCAGCAGCACCGCACAGCCGCCGTCGCTGCGGATGCAGCAGTGCAGCTTGGTGAACGGGTCGGCGATCATCGGCCCCGCGAGCACGTCGTCCACCGTGACCGGGTCGCGGAACATCGCGTCGGGGTTGTGCGAGGCGTTCGCCCGCGCCTGGACGGCGACCTCGGCGAGCTGCGCCGCCGTCGTGCCGTACTCGTGCATATGGCGGCGGGCGGCCATCGCGTACTTGGCGATCAGGGTGTGCCCGTACGGCGCCTCGAACTGCAGCGGCCCGCGCGCGCCGAAGGAGAGGTTGGAGGTGCGGCGCCCGGCGCGGATGTCGGCGCGGGCCGTCGAGCCGTACACGAGCAGGACGGCGTTGGCGTGGCCCGCGGCTATGGCGTCCGCGGCGTGCGCGGCCATGACCTCCCAGGTGGCGCCGCCGACGGCGGTGGAATCCACCCACCGGGGCCTGAGTCCCAGGTATTCGGCCACCTCGACAGGGGCGAACGTGCCGAGGCCGGCCGAGGCGAGGCCGTCGACGACCGAGCGGTCGAGCCCGGAGTCGGCGAGGGCGCGACGGGCGGCCTGGCCGTGCAGGGCGTAGGGAGTGGGGCCGTCGACGCGGCCGCAGTCCGAGAGGGATATGCCGACGATGGCGACCTTGCGAGGGCTGCGCTGAGTGGTGGGCATGAATCTGACGGTACATCAGATTCGGATGCCCGGAGGTACGCTCGTGGCATGGTCCGATCCTCTGCCGCAGACGTCGACGGCTATCTCGCGGAGGTGGCGCAGCCCGACCGGCTGACCGCGCTCGTCCGCATCCGCGAGCTGTGCCGTACCGAGCTCCGGAGCTACGAAGAGGTGATGGCGTACGGCATGCCCGCCTACCGCCGTGCGGGCGGCGAGCCCGAGATCGCCTTCGCCGACCAGAAGCAGTACATCTCCTTCTACCTGATGCGTGCGGACGTCAGGGAGGCGTTCGAAGGGCGGCTTGCCGACCAGGACATGGGCAAGGGGTGCCTGCGCTTCCGCCGGGTCGAGAGGGTCGACTTCGATCTCGTGCGGGATCTGTTGAAGGCGACCCAGGGCGCCGGGCCCGGCGACGTCTGCTGACGGCCGCGGTGCGTCCCGGTGGTGCGTCCCGGTGGTGCGCGCCGGGCTCTGGGCATCTGGGGCTCTCCCGCTTAACATGACGGCCCGTCAGATGACGAGGGAGCCATCCATGGACGCCGCCTTCACGCCCGAGCAGACCGAGATCCGCGCCACGCTGCGTGCGGCGTTGTCCCGGGGAGCGCCGCCCGGGCCGCCGGAGCGTACCGCGGCCGGCTCCGCCGGCGACGGACCCGGGTACGACCCGGGGCTGTGGGCGCGGCTGTCGGCCGAGCTCGGGCTGCCCGGGCTGGCGGTGCCCGAGGCGTACGGGGGTGTCGGGTGCGGGACCGCGGAGCTCGCGCCGGCGTGCGAAGAGCTCGGGCGGGCGCTTGTACCGTCGCCGCTGTTCGCGACGGCCGGGCTCGTGGCCCCGCTGATCGGTGCGCTCGGCACGGACGCGCAGCGTTCGGCGCTCCTGCCGCGACTCGCGGACGGCTCGCTCACCGCCACCCTCGCGGTGCCCGGCGGCAGCCTCGCCACCGCGCTCGCCCTCACCGGTGACAACGCGGACGGTGCGTGGGCCGGGGGTGGCCGGGCCGGCGGTGTGCAGGCGAGGCCCGCCGGCGACGGCGGGTGGCTGCTGTACGGGGAGGCCGCGCAGGTCCTGGACGGACACAGCGCGGGGCTGCTCCTCGTCGCCGCGCACACCGGCGGCTTCGCGCGCGGCCGCACGCTGCTCTTCCTGGTCCGTACGCCGGACGCGGACGGGCTGCGGCGCACCCGCTGGACCGCCCTCGACGAGACCCGGCCGCAGGCCCGTGTCGAACTCCGGGACGCCCGCGCGGAGTTGCTCGGCGGCGACGACGGTCATGGCGATCGCATCGGTGCCGGTGCCGGTGCCGGTGCCGGTGCCCGTGCCAGTGCCAGTGCCAGTGCCGCTGACGGCGACGGCGTGGCCGTCCGCGCCGCGCTCGCAGCCACCGGACGCACCGCCGCCGTGCTGCTCGCCGCCGAAGCCGTCGGCGCGGCCGCCTCCGCCCTGGACCGGACCGTTGCCTACGTCAAGGACCGCGAGCAGTTCGGCCGGCCCATCGGCTCGTTCCAGGCGGTCAAGCACCGTCTCGCCGATCTGTACGTACGCGTCCAGTCGGCCCGTTCCGCGGCGTACTACGCGGCCTGGGACCCGTCGGAGGGCGGGCTGGCCCTCGCCCAGTGCCTCGAGGCACTGCGGGTCGTCACCGGTGAGGCGATCCAGCTGCACGGCGGCATCGGCTTCACCTGGGAACACGAGGCGCATCTGTTCTTCAAGCGGGCCGCGTCCGACGAGCTGCTCTTCGGCCCGGTCCACCGGCTGCGGGACCGCGCGGCGGAGGCGGCGGGGCTGTTCGCGCCCGGCGGCCGAGAGGTGGTCGGCGTCTGATGCCTCCCGGATTCCGCATGATGCAGAAGGTGTCCTCCACCCGGGTCTTCGCGAAGATCGCCCCGCACTTCATCCCGGCCATGGACCGCGCCGTCCACCGGCTCACCCGTGGAAAGGTGCTGCTCAGCGCGCAGATGCTGCCGGGGGTCGTCCTCACCGCCCGGGGAGCGAGATCCGGGCTGCCGCGCCGTACGCCACTGGCCTGTATGCCGGAGGAGCGGACCGGTACCTGGATCCTGATCGGCTCGAACTTCGGCCGGCCCGGCCATCCGGCCTGGACGGGCAATCTGCTGAAGCATCCCGAGGCGGAGGTCAGCTGGAAGGGCGAGGACGTCCCTGTCCGTGCGGAACTTCTCGCCGGCGCGGAGCGGGAGGCGGCCTGGCGGGCGGTGCTGGCGTTCTGGCCGCCGTACGCGACGTACCAGGCGCGGGTGGAGCGGGAGATCCGGCTCTTCCGGCTCACGCGCCGCGACAAGGCCTAGGCCGGACAGGCCCCTGGACAGTCCCCGGACAGGGCCCAGGTGCCCAGGAAGATCCGCCGGGCAGGCCCCCAGGTGCCCGGGACACGGGAACGCCGACGGACGGTCACCCTCGTGAGCCGTCCGCCGGCGTGACAGGACGTGGCGCGGGCGCGCCCGTGTTCGCGCCCGACCCGTTACTTCACGGGCTTCTTGCCCGTGATGCCCAGATGCACCAACAGCGCCAGGTTCGGCTTCAGTTCGGCCTGTTTGACGCCCCAGGTCTGGAAGCCCTTCTGGTGCGACGCGACCGACGCCAGCATCGCGACCAGAGAGCCCGCCATCGCCGCCGGGCTCACGTCCTTGTCGACCTTGCCCTTGGACTGGAGCTCCTTCACGGCGTCGGTGAGGGAGTTGGTGACCGAGTTCAGGATTTTCATGCGGATCTTGTAGAAGCGCTTGTCGCCCTCGGCCGCGCCGAGGTCCACCACGCGCAGAATCGCGTCGTGCTTGCGCCAGAAGTCGAGGAATCCCTCGACGAGCTGCTCCGCGGTCTGCCAGCCGGCCTTGCCGACCCAGGAGCGGCCGGACACCAGATCGGTCAACCCGGCGCCCTCGGTGGCCATTTCCTCCGCGATCTCGAGGACCGCGCCCTCGACGTCCGGGAAGTACTGGTAGAAGGTCGCGGGCGAAGTCCCCGCCTTCCGGGCCACGTCGATGACCTTGACGTCCCGGTACGGCGAGGAGCTGAGCATCTCGCTGAGGCAGTCGAGCAGCTTCTGCCGCGTCGCCTGGCCGCGTCGACCGGCAACCCGGCCGTCGACGGTGCGTACTTGTCCTGTCATGCCGTCAGCTTACCGAGGGGTGATCGGCGCGCGATTCGGCCGACTGCAAATGGGGTGGGACCCCGTGTGGGCTAATAGTGTTATCAACAGCCTGTGGATAACTTCGGTGGACAACTCAACGAAAAGCACTTCTCTGCGTGCAGCGCGCACCACGTTCCGCTTGACTGTGACAGGCGTCACAGACTGTGCTTCACATGCCGGGCTTCACGCGCTGTGCTCCATGCGCTGCGCTGAGGAAGGGATCAGGCCATGGCCGCATTCACGGAGGGCATGCCGTGCTGGGTGGACGCCCAGCTGCCCGACCTCGAGGCGGGCAAGCGTTTCTACGCCGAGCTCTTCGGCTGGACGTACGGCACGTACGAAGAGGACACAGCTGAGCGGTACGGCCACTACACCGAGGCCTTCCTCGACGGGAAGCGCGTGGCCGCCCTCGTCCCCAAGCGCGACGGCCGCATGCCCACCACCTGGGGCATCTACTTCGCCACCGACGACGCCGTCAGGACCGCGGCGAAGATCAGGGACGCCGGCGGCCAGGTGATCACGGCCCCGGTGCCGGTGGGCCGCTTCGGCACGATGGCACTTGCCGCGGACCCCGGCGGCGCGGTCTTCGGGCTCTGGCAGAAGGGCGAGCGGTCCGGCTTCGAGGTCCAGGGCAAGCCAGGCTCGTTCTGCTGGACCGAGGTCTATACGAGGGAGAAGGAGCAGGTCGACCGCTTCTACGAGGAGGTCTTCGGCTTCCAGGGCACCCCGCTGCCTGATGACGCCGTCGACTATCTGATGTGGTCGCCCGCCGGGACGGAGGCCGGCGAGGAGACGGCGATCGGCGGTCGAAGCGTGATCACCGATGCGTTCCCGGCCGAGATGCCCGGCCATTTCCTCATCTACTTCTCCGTCGGGGACTGCGACGCCGCCGTGGAGACGGTGACCCGCCTCGGCGGCCGGGTCACGGCACCGCCCTTCGACATCCCCTACGGACGGATGTCCGTCGTCACCGACAACCAGGGCGCGTCCTTCGCGGTCCTGGCCGAGCCGGAGGCCCGGCCCGGGGCCGAGCAGCAGACCAAGCAGGACACCGGGCCGGAGACCAAGCCGGAGACCAGGCCCGAGACGGGGCCGGAGGCCGAACCCGAGGCCTGACGCAGGGCCGTGACCGGGGGCCGGAGGCCACCGGACCGACCCCAAAATGAGCCGAGACACCCCGGAACGCCCCCGGGTTCGCAACCGTCGCCTTCGGCAGGAACAATCAGGGGCGACGGGGCCGTACCTACATGGCCCGTACGGGGAGGTGGCAGGCGAAGTGGAGCAGCTGACGCAGCATGACCCGAGGCGGATCGGCCCCTTCGAAGTGCTGGGACGGCTCGGAGCCGGCGGCATGGGGCTGGTCTATCTCGCACGGTCGGCGTCGGGCCGGCGTGTGGCTATCAAGACGGTGCGCACCGAGCTCGCCGAGGACCAGCTGTTCCGCGTCCGTTTCACGCGCGAGGTGGAGGCCGCCCGGGCGGTCTCCGGCTTCTACACCGCGGCCGTCGTGGACGCCGATCCGCGCGCCGCCGTGCCGTGGCTCGCCACCGCCTATGTTCCCGCGCCCTCCCTCGAAGAAATAGTGAATGAGTGCGGGCCCATGCCGGCCCAGGCGGTGCGCTGGCTCGCGGCCGGTATCGCCGAGGCGCTGCAGTCCATCCACAGCGCGGGCCTCGTCCACCGCGACCTGAAGCCGTCGAACGTCCTCGTCGTCGAGGACGGGCCGCGCGTGATCGACTTCGGCATCGCGTCGGGCGTCTCCAACACCCGTCTGACCATGACGAACGTCGCCGTTGGCACCCCCGCCTACATGTCGCCCGAGCAGGCCCGCGACTCGCGGAGCGTGACCGGCGCGAGTGATGTCTTCTCGCTCGGTTCGACACTGGTCTTCGCGGCGACCGGGCACGCCCCCTTCCACGGTGCGAACCCCGTGGAGACGGTCTTCATGCTGCTGCGCGAGGGCCCGGACCTGGCGGGGCTGCCCGACGAGCTGCGGCCGCTGATCGAGTCCTGCATGCAGATGGAGGCGGGGCTGCGGCCCTCTCCGGAGGATCTGCAGGCGCAGCTCGCGCCGCACCTGTTCTCGTCCGGCAGTGACGACAGCGGTACGGCGTCGGCGTGGCTGCCGGGCAGGGCCGTGTCGATGATCGAGCAGCGCCGCGGCGGCCGCCCGTCGAGCGGCGGTGGCGCGGGTGCCGGTGCTGGTGCGCGTGCGCCGGAGCCGCCTCCCGTGCCGCCCCGGCCCGACCGCGTTCCTGACCGTGCCTCCGACCGCGCCGACTGGGACGCGGCCTGGCGCGGCGGCAACGACCCCCGTACCGGACACGCCCGCCCTGCACCCGGCCCGGGCGCGCAGCCCGTGCCCGACGGCCCCGTACGGCTGGCCGGAGCCAAGGTCCCGATCGGTCCCGGCCCGCGTGTGGCGGCGGGGCGCAGTGCCGTCGGCGTGGACGCCGGTCCTGCCACCGGCTGGGTCCGCCCGCCCGGCGGCGAGGCCGCCACCAGCGCCGTGCCCGCCCCCGCGTCCCAGCCCGTCCCCGCGCCGACGCCGTCCCCGGACGGCGGCCCGGCGCGCTGGCGGCCGTGGCGGTTCCGGATGTCGAACGACGTCTGGGGCACCCCGGTCGTCGACGGGGACCTCCTGTACGTCACCTCCTTCGAGGTCCACGCCCTGGACGTGGGCACCGGCCGCCGCCAGTTCAAGACCCGCGACGTCGCCTGGGCGATGGCCGTCGCGGGCGGCCGTATCCACGGCTCCGACGGGCCGACGCTCTACGCGCTGGACGCGGCGGACGGCAGCGAGCGGTGGCGGCTGCAGACCGACGCCTGGGTGTACTCCCTCAAGGCCGCCCGTGGCACGGTCGTCACCGGCACCCGGGGCGGCGGCGTCCAGGGCCGGGAGGCCTCCAGCGGCGAGAAGCTGTGGGAGCTCACCGGAGCGCAGACCGACTTCGAGACCCCCGAGGCCGGGCCCGCGCTGTTCGACGACACCGTGTACGTATGGCGCAACGCCCGGCTCCAGGCCCTCGACGCCCGGACCGGCTCGGAGCGCTGGTCGTATCCCGTGGGCGACGCCGCGTCCTGCGGCGGTGTGCCCGTCCGGGTGACGCAGGCGCCCGACGGCTGTACGTACGTCGCGGCCGGCACCCGCGTCCTGTGCGTGGACACCGCGAGCGGCCAGGTGCGCTGGCACTTCGAGGCGCCCGCGGTCTTCCTCTCCCCGCCGGCCTACGTGCCCGGGCCCGCCGTGACCGGTGGCGGGGTCTATCTCGCGGACTATCTCGGCACGGTGTACGCGATCGACGCCACGACCGGCAAGGACCGCTGGCGCATCGCCACCGAGTCCCGCCAGTCGATCGAGCCGGTCCTCGTCGCCGACGGCAACGTCCATGTCGGCAGCGGCAGCGCGCTCTACACGCTGGACGCGGTCACCGGCACGCCCAAGTGGCGGTTCGCCGCGGGTGGCGAGGTCATCGGCGCGCCGGTCGTCGCCGATGGCCGGGTGCACTTCGGCTCCGCCGACCATGTGCTGTACACGCTGGACGCGAGCGGCGGGCAGCTCCGCTGGAAGCTCGCGACCGGCGGCGAGATCACCGGCTCCCCGGTCGCGCGGGGCGGCGTCGTGTACGCCTGTTCCAAGGACCGCTGTGTGTACGCGCTCGACGCGGTCAAGGGAACGGCGACGGGGCGGGGCTCGAAATGAGCCCGTCCGGGGATCCCCCCCAGGCGAAGCTCCGGGGGAGATTGAGGACACGGCCGAAGGCCGTACGGGGTGGGGCTCGCCCCCACGCGGCGGAGCCGCACATCGACACAGCCGGGAAGGGGCGAGGCGGGGCAGCATCCACAGTGCGGCTCCGCCGCGTGGGCTCCCCGCAGGCGTCCTACGGCTGCCGCCACTCGTCGCGGAACGGATCCTGGCCGGGGCCTGCTCCGTACGGGTCGGGGCGCGGGCGGCGCGGGGCCGAGGGGTCGGATGGGTACGTCGGCAGCGGCCGGGTGTCATCGGGCGCCGGCGCCCGGCTGTAGTAAGGCGCCTCGTCGGCCGGCGACGGGTACGCGGGCTCGGGCTCCTCGACCCATTCGACCCTCGGGGCGCGTCCGCTCATCACCACCGCGGCCAGCAGCAGGAGGACGCCGCCGCCGAACGCGGCCGCGACACCGTCACCGAGAGCGGGGCCGGTACCGCCGACCGTGATGCTGCCGGCGGCCTGCCCCTGGCGCACCGTCCACAGGACGACGAAGCCGAGGACGATGAGCCCGGCCAGCGCCACCAGCATCCGCGACCGCAGCACCACCCCGACCAGGGTCACCAGTGCGGCGAATGCGAACGGCAGCAGGATCGACGCCGTGGCCGATCCCGCCGACGCGTCGGTGATCCCCCCGAACAGATCCTGAATCCGGTAGTCGCTGCCGTGACGGCCGCCGTACCAAGCACGGAAGGGGCTCCAGACGGCGGCCGTCGCTCCGGCGAGAGCGATGACCGAGCCGACGACATTGCGGACCATGGCCGGCCTCCTCTCGGGGCAGACGGTACGCCCGCGGGTCGTGGTTCGCGACTGCTAAATTGTCGCGCGTTCATCAAGTTTGCCAAAGGGGGCGGCGAGGTTTCGCCGGCGTGTGGCCGTACCGGCGCCAAGTCCACGTCCACGTCCAGGAACGACAAGCCCGCCGCGACCCTGCGTCTCACCTCGCGGGTCGGTGAGTGCCTGATCAGCGACGTCAGCGTGGAGTTCTGAGCGGTCTCGCAGCACTGTTAGGGTGACGTGCGCCCGTCAAGTCGGGCTTCGTCTTCCCACACTTTCAACGGGGGTTGCAAAGTGAAGATTCGTCATGTCCGCGCTGTCGCCGTCTTCGGCATCGCCGTCGTCGCTCTCACCGGAGCCCGCGGCTCCCACGGCGGCGGCTGTTCCAGCGGCTCGCACTCGTCCTCTTCCTCCAGCAGCAGTGGCGGTTCCAGCAGCAGCGGCTCCACCAGCGGCGACTACGACGGCAGTTCGTCGACCGGCTCCACCACGGGCGACTCCAGCAGCAGCTCCAGCTCGGGCTCGATCACCGGCAGCAGCAGCGGAGGCAGCAAGGCCAAGGGTCGCGCCGAGGACGACGTCAAGATCGAGTCCTGCGTCTTCGACCCGTCGCGCGGCATGGTCGCCCGGGTCAGTGCGACCAACAAGAGCGACTCCGAGCGCTACGACTACAAGTTCAGTGTCCGGTTCACCGACCCCCAGGGCACTCTGGTGCGGGAGAGCAACTCCACCATCCCGTGGGTCGGCCCCGGCACCACCGACACCCTCGACGTCGCCGCCTCCTACGTCCCCACCTCGGGCGACGGCAGCGGCGGCAAGTGCCGGCTCACCAAGGTCAGCCGCACCGTCGCGTCGTAACGCCGCTTCGCTCCCCCGTGCGTACCCGGCCCGGACCGGACCGGGTACGCACGGCGTGCTCGCCTCGCGGCAGCGGGCGTCAGCGCACCCGGAAGTCCGGACGGCGGGCGGAGAACAGCTCCGCCTGGCGCTCCGGCGGCAGATTGCCGAGCGTGATCAGCTGCGGCGCGTGCGCGAGCGCCTGTGAGCGCGCCGCCTCCTTCGCCGACCAGACCGCCCGTACCGTCCCCTGCACCGCCTCCGTCGGATACGACGCGATCACCGTCGCGCACCGCACCGCGGCAGCGACCTCTTCGCCGGGCGGCGTCACCTCACTGACCAGCCCGGTCTCGTACGCGCGCCGGGCCGAGACCCGCTCGGCCGTGCCCATCAGCGCCATCCGGGCCACCTCCCCGAACGGCATCCGCATCGCCATGTGGACCGACTCGTACGCGCTGACCATGCCGTACGTCGTATGCGGATCGAAGAATTGCGCGTCCTCGGCCGCGATCACGAACTCCGCCTCACCCAGCAGGTAGAACGCCCCGCCGCAGGCAAGCCCGCGCACCGCCGCGATCACCGGTTTCCACAGGTCGTTGGTCTTCGGGCCGATCGCGATCAGCGGATCGTCGATCGAGTACGGCGACGACGGCTGCGGCACCTCCACGGTCCGGTCGATGCCCGTGCAGAACGCCTTCCCGCCGGCGCCGGTGACGACGACGGCCCGTACGGTGTCGTCGAAGCGGAACTCCCGCCACGCGGCGGAGAGTTCCGTAGCCGCGGCGAGGTCGACGGCGTTGTGCCTGGCGGGCCGGTCGAGGGTGACGACGGCGACGCCGGTCTCCTTGTCCCGCTCGACGCGGATGCCGGGTGCGCCGGGTACACGGGGTGCGTCGGGTGCACCAGGTACGCCGGGTGTGCCGGGTGTGCGGGGTGCGCTCATGAGCGCTCCAGCAGCCAGCGCGGCACGGTCGGGCCGCCGTCCCCGAGCTCGGTGAAAGCCACCCTCACGGCAGCCCCGATACGCAGCCGCGCCGGATCGACCGAGTTCAGCGGCGCGTCGGGGGCAGCCACCACATTCCCGACGAGCCTGATGCGCGGGGCTTCGGCGAGCTCGACGACGACCGCGTTGTACGGGGCCTGCTCGGCGTACGCCGGCAGCAGCGGCGGATGCGGGAGTACGTACGACCAGATCCGGCCACGTCCGCTCATCCGGCGCCACTCGCTGTCGAACGACTGGCAGTGCGGGCAGCAGGGGCGGGGCGGAAACCGCAGTTCGCCACAGCCGGTGCAGGCCTGTATGCGCAGCTCCCGCTGGGCGGCGTACTCCCAGAAGGGGGCGCCGTCCTCGTCGACAACCGGTGTCAGCATCTCAACTCCTGAGCAGTACGGCCGATGTGGGAACGCCTTCGCCCGCCGTGACGAGACAGGTCGCGGCATCGGGCACCTGCGCGGTGCTCGTGCCGCGCAGCTGCTTCACACCCTCGTTGATGAGGTTGAAGCCGTGGACGTACGCCTCGCTGAGCCCGCCGCCACCGGTGTTGAGGGGCAGCCGGCCGCCGATCTCCAGCGCGCCCCCTTCGGTGAACGCGGCTCCTTCGCCCCTTCCGCAGAAGCCGTAGCCTTCGAGCGACAGCGGGATGAGCGGGGTGAACGCGTCGTAGATCTGGGCGACGTCGATGTCCTGCGGCCCGAAGTCGGCGGACTTCCACAGCTGCCGGGCGGCCGTCCAGGCGGGACCGGTGAGCGGGTCGTCGTTCCAGTAGTTGACCATGCCGTGGTGCTGGGCGGGCAGGCCCTGGGCGACGGAGTGCACGTACACCGGCTTGTGGCGCAGGTCCCGGGCCCGCTCGGCGGAGACCAGCACGCAGGCCAGCGCCCCGTCCGTCTCCAGGCAGTTGTCGAAGAGGCAGAGGGGCTCGCTGATCCAGCGGGAGGTCATGTACATCTCGCGGGTCAGCGGCCGCTCGTACATCATGGCGGCCGGGTTCTGGTTGGCGCGGTTCCGGCAGGCCAGGGCGACGTTGAAGAGGTGGTCGCGGGTGGCGCCGTACTCGTGCATGTAGCGCCGCGCCAGCATGCCGATCTCGTCGGCGGGGCGCAGCAGCCCGGAGGGCCGGGTCCACTGGCCGGGGGTGGGCAGCTGAACGGCGGTGTTCTTCCAGGGCCTCGGCCCGGAGCCGCGTTTGCGCGACCGCCAGGCGACCCCCACACTCGCCTGACCGGTCGCGATGGCGGCGGCGAGATGGGCGAGGGTGGCGCACGAGCCGCCGCCGCCGTATCCCACCTTGCTGAAGAAGGTGACATCGCCCGCACCGATGGCCTTGGCCACCTCGACCTCGTCGGTCTCCTCCATCGTGTACGAGGCGAAGCCGTCGACCTCGGCGGGTGCCAGACCCGCGTCGTCGAGCGCGGCGAGGATGGCCCGGCAGGCCAGGGTCTTCTCGGATTCGGGGAGATGTTTCGCGAAGGGGGTCTGTCCTATCCCGGCTATCGCGGTCGCGTCCTTGAGGCTCTTGAGGCTCGCCATGGGGGCGAGCGTACAGCTAATCTGACGGACAGTCAGCTACTGCGGCGGGGACGGACGGCGGGAGGTTCAGCGATGCGCGGCGACCTGGAGTGGGGCTCCATCCCGAGGCTGGTACGGAGTGCCGCGGAACGGTACGGGGAGCGGGAAGCCGTCGTCGAGGGCCGTACGCGCGTCTCGTACGCCGAGCTCGGCGAACGTGTCGAACGCGCGGCCGCGGCCTGCATGGCCGCAGGCGTCGAGCCGGGCGACCGCGTCGCCGTCTGGGCGCCGAACACCCTCGACTGGATCGTCTCCGCACTCGGTGCGGTGTCTGCGGGCGCCGTGCTCGTCCCGCTGAACACCCGCTTCAAGGGCACGGAAGCGGCGTACGTCCTGGAACGCTCCCGCGCCAGACTGCTCTTCATCACGGGCACGTTCCTGGGGACGTCGTACGTGGCGTCGCTGCGACGCGCGGAGGTGGAGCTTCCGCATCTGGAGCAGGTGGTGGTGCTGGGGGACAGCGCGCCCGAGGACTACCGGACGTGGAAGGACTTCCTGGCGGGCGGCGACACCGTCACCGCCGACGAGGTGCGCTCCCGTGCCGACTCCGTGGCCTCGTCCGCACTCTCCGACATCATCTTCACCTCGGGTACGACGGGCGCTCCCAAGGGCGCGATGATCACACACGCCCAGACCCTGCGCTGCTACGCGATCTGGTCCGACCTGGCGGGCCTCCGGGAGGGCGACCGCTACCTGATCGTGAACCCCTTCTTCCACACCTTCGGCTACAAGGCGGGCATCATCGCGTGCCTGATGCGGGGCGCGACGATGGTGCCGCAGCCGGTGTTCAACGTGGACACGGTGCTCGCGAACATCGCGGCCGAACGCATCTCCGTCCTCCCCGGCCCGCCGACCCTCCACCAGTCCCTCCTGGACCACCCGGCACGCGACACCCACGATCTCTCCGCGCTCCGGCTCGTCGTCACCGGTGCCGCCGTCGTCCCGCTCCAGCTCGTGGAGCGCCTCCGCAACGAACTCCACATAGCCACGGTCCTCACGGCGTACGGCCTCTCCGAGGCGTCCGGCATCGTCACCATGTGCCGCCGCGGCGACGCCCCCTCGACGATCGCGTCCACCTCGGGCCGCGCCATCCCCGACACCGAGGTCCGCGTCCTGGCCGCCCCCGGCGAACCCGGCGAGGTCCTGGTCCGCGGCCACAACGTCATGCAGGGCTACTTCGAGGACCCGGACGAGACGTCCGAGGTCCTCGACGCGGACGGCTGGCTCCGCACGGGCGACGTGGGCGTCCTGGACGCGGCCGGCAATCTCCGGATCACCGACCGGATCAAGGACATGTTCATCGTCGGCGGCTTCAACGCGTACCCGGCGGAGATCGAACAACTCCTCGGCCTGCACCCGGACATCGCGGACGTCGCCGTCATCGGCGTCCCGGACGGCCGCCTCGGCGAGGTCGGCAAGGCGTACGCGGTGCGGCGGCCGGACTCGACACTGACGGCGGACGACCTCATCGCCTGGTCGCGCAGGGAGATGGCGAACTACAAGGTGCCGCGGGAGGTGGAGTTCGTGCCGGAACTGCCGCGGAACGCGAGCGGGAAGGTACTCAAGACGGAGCTCAGGGAGCGGTGCGCGTCGAGGAGTGCGGCGACCTGATCGCCGCTCCCAGGACGCGAAGGAGCCGGGCTGGATGCCCGGCTCCTTCGCGTTGCCACAACATGCCGCGGGGGGGGGGGGGCCCCCTCCCCCCCGCCGGGGCCATACCCCGTCTAAGGGCGGGTCCCGGGGGTTTCTGGGGGGGGGGGGGGGGGGTGTTGCTCGGGGTGGG